>CAUTPS010000211.1:0-2515 GCA_963540415.1 uncultured Prevotella sp. | reverse complement strand
TCTTTTTAGGCTTGCTAAACTATATGCGTATCCACACTGAATATCTACTGTCCCCATTAATCAGCATTCCATAACTGGTCAGAGAAAACTCTTTTTATAGGTTCTATTTCCTTTGTTCCTCTCAAATAATCCAAAGCTTTATGTCTATAATCTCCCATATTAAAATATTTCTCTATTACAGAATGCAACCCTTTATTATTATACAACATGATAGCCTTTTCATATTTTTTTTGGGCTATTACGTCATTTATATAAGATTCCCGTTCATTAAATAACTTGTTAATATCAATTTCTGATATAAACTTTTGAAAATTCTGTTCTACTTCTTCTTTCTTGTTACCAACTAAGATATGGGATGATTTAAAATAAGCATTGATTGCTGATGAAACATACTGAGAAATTTGCGCTTGTTTATCTTGTTTGAACTTGATTAAAATACGTGTCTTAATCTCTTCTATATCACACTGTTCTTGTTTATACTTAGCAAATCCAGCAATAACATCAGGCAATAAGAAAAGGTTTTCTATTTCTGCAACATCATAAGAGAACACATTTTGTTGTTTTAATTTCTCAAGTTGCTCTTCAGAATGAAAATCACGATCAATTATGCCGTAAGCCTTTGCTACGGTATTAGGTATTTTATTAAATGCTTTTGTAAAGTTTATTACGTCTTTGCATGTTTCTACAGGAGTTATTGTATAGTCTTCAAATAACAATTCAAAGATTTTTGAATCCAAACTATTTCTTTTACCTTCACAAAACAATATTTTCTTTCTACTGCCTAAGAGTTTCAATAATAATTCTTCGGGAATCACATTATCTTGAATCTCTTCAATATTCCATTTAGACGGATATTCAAATGAACGTATCCAACATTTCTTCGCGTCTCTACTTGCTGCAAATTGCAAATCGTGTGTTAAATATAAGAAAATACAATCTCGTCTTTCCCATTCCAGCTTATTCCATAGTTTGTCGACAATAGTTTTATGCAAATACATCTCTGGTTCATCAATTATTATGAGAGCCCTTTCTGGAGCTAATAAGACCCTACCAACAAGATATAAAATAATACGTTCTCCATCGCTCATTTGAAAAGCAGGATAACTACCATTGACACATTCTCCTGTTAGGATCAAATTGTTACTATCGTCACATTGCAAGGTCCTGTGTTCTATTAGAAAATTCCATATATTTATAACCACATCCAAGGCACTCTGTAATTGTTGCCTTGTTAGTTCTTCACCTTTTTCATAGGCATCACAGAATTTGTTTCGCTTAGCCATTCTTTCAGAGTATAACGTAGCTAAAACTTTTTTAAATTCCGAGCCATATTGTTGTGTTGTTCCCCAAGGAATATCATCTTCCTTAGAAGCATTAAAAGTTTGCTTGTCATCTAATATCTCTCTTTGATATTGCTTATAAGCTTCTGCTGTAGCTGTATAGTTAGGCGTACTACTAAAAGTTGGTATGATAAGCAGTTTCTGAGCAGGAATAACGATACCATCTTTAACATTTAAGGATTTCTGCAACGTATTAGCTAAGGTTGTTTTTCCACAACCATTAGCCCCTACAACCACGGTGTTTTCTTGTGCAAATCCTAAACTCTTATAGAAGTGATAACTATCTATATTTGCCGCTATTTGAGATAAAAAAAACTTATCAAGGTTTTCAATATTCTCTATCGTGTTATTTCTTATATTGTGTCTTATTGTATCCATCATAGGAGAAAGAAAATCAAAGCTATTCATTAGCATTTTATCATAAGAAGATGGTATTATACCTCCTTCTATATCTTCATTGATTTCTCTTATCCACACAATAGTCTTAAGAATGCTTTGAGCACACTTTACATCTGTATTTTGACACTGCTCTTGTGTTGCGATTAACTCACTAATATTATTTTTAAGCATTTGCTCAAACTCGTTTATTTCCATAATGTTTTTATATTTCGCTCTAATTAATGTTTAATTGGTAGATTCAAGTACCAAGTGCGAATTTACTGAATCTTTTTGTTAAAAACAAATATTGGTGATTTAAAATTTAATTTTTCTCTTGGTCTACTATTAATTTTGTTCTGTATATATGCCAAATACTGTATTGACATGGTGTATATATTGAATCCTTTTGGTACATATTGTCTTATCAGCATATTTGCATTCTCCACTGCCCCTTTCTGCCATGGTGCATATGGTTTAGCATAATAAATTTGACATTGTAAATTCTGTTCAATTTCCTTGTACTGTGCAAACTCTGGACCATTATCAGTTGTAATAGTCATTACATTCTTCTTGTATGATTTCAGTGCTTCAATAATAATCTTGCTCACTTGCTCTGACTTATATCGTTGTGGTAGCTTTCTTATGATAAGAAAATCCTTTGTTTAAAAAAAAGAATTACCTTTGTCCCTCACAGATATTGTATAAAATAGAATTGCAAAATGATAGATAAAATAAAACTGACGCTTGTTCTGTTGGTAGTGATTGTGACGGTCATTACTTGTATTCATCCAATCTAT
>CAUTPS010000210.1:0-2524 GCA_963540415.1 uncultured Prevotella sp. | reverse complement strand
GTCACTTCAATATATAAAAATACCTCACAAGGAATAATGCTGCGGAATTGAGGTTTGTTATCTTTTTATTTTTGCAAGTTGATAAAATGAAAGGAAATGTAAGTCATCATGTCATGTAGTTGATGTTATTCCTCTTTTTGAAGAAGACTTTTGGTGAGTGCATTGTTTGATATCTATAGCCACTTAAAGATATGGTAGAGACGCTAAAATCACTGTATGGTGGGATTATTTTCATGAAAAGAAATAATTATGTTCACGAGTGGAAATATTTTTCTTCATGAAAAGAAATTTTTATTGTCATGAAAATAATTTTGTGAAAGTGTACTCTAATGTGTGTAAAGCGTTGTTTTACAATATGAAAAGTATAGGTATAATAGGTGTAAAGGTAGCTTTAAGAATCTTGTTTGATAGCTTGATATGCTCTTATGTTGTTATAATTATCTTAATGTCTATGTGATTAGGTTCACACAATGACTCCTTTCAGTCTTTTTATACTACCTCTTTTCTTCGCTAACTTTAGATTATCATTGAAATATTTTGCTTTTTCCATGTTTTCCATTATCTTTGCATCCTAATAAGGCAGTGTTCCGGCTCTGTCGCTGGCATCTGTAATGGATGCGAGAGGAAAGTCCGGGCAGCATAGGGCATCCTGCTTCCGAAAATAGAAGCTATTGGTGACAGTAGATGTAGGTAGAAGAAAATAACCGCCATGCAGTAATGTGTGGTAAGGGTGAGAAGGTGGTGTAAGAGACTACCAGCAGGCGGGCGATCGTCTGGCTGTGCCGTTCAGGAGCTGCAAGTTCATGTAAACCGTTGTTTGAGGGTAGCCCGCCCAAGCGCAAGCACAACGGAGGGTAGAATGCTTTAATTGCAAGGTGACTTGTAATATAGATAAATGACAGGCATCTTCCTATTATCGAAAGATGAGGAAGAAACAGAACCCGGCTTATAGGATCACTGTTTTATTTTTCTTTCATATACGCCCATCTTCTCACATTCTGTTTGGAATGATGGAGGAGAGTTGGGAGTTTTTTATTAATATAAAAGCATTGGAAAATCATGAAAGATTTAGAAGAACAGTATGTAACTGTATTGGATGATTTTCAACACACAGTAGAAAATAAAATCAGAAATCATAAAGACGAAGTAGGCTTCCCTCAGTTACCAGATAATGTAAGTGAGGAGGAACTTTCTAATTATCTTTTTGATTACCAAGCGGCTTTGGATAGTGAGGGCACAGAGCGTTCGCGTTATACAATAGCGGGTTTCCTATTGTGCTTACCGATATTGATAATGTCGGCATTTCCAGATGATTCGCTACCTTTTAAAGGGATACTGAATGTGTTGGTAGCTATCGGTGTGGGCTTGGTTCTCTTCCTTCTTTATAGAGTAATGATGAAAGTTTTAGTGCGTAACAAGATTCGTCGTGCTAATCAAGACTATCCAGAGGCGAAGGCTTATGTAGACCGAGTTATGGATTTTAAGTAAGTTTTGTTAATGATTTAATTGTAGTATGGAATTACCTGATTTTCAAAAGTATAAAGACAAGTTTACCCAACAGGCTTTCTTTGATAAGATTCAACGTGTAGCAAAGCGTGCTGGTGCTAAGTTGGTCTATGTGGCATTGATTTTGTATTATTTGATACAAAGTGATAAAGTGTCACTTAAGGATAAGGCTATTATCATTGGTGCATTGGGTTATCTAATTTCGCCACTTGATGCAGTGCCTGATGCTATTCCTATTGCAGGACTATCAGACGACCTTGGTGTTTTGCTTTACGTATTAAATAAGGTTTGGTCTTCTGTTGATGATGATATGAAAAAACAGGCACGCGAAAAGCTGTCAAAGTGGTTTGATGATGATGAGATGGAGGTAGCAGAAGATATCTTTACGGAAGATACTACCGATACACCAGTGTGAAAAGTAGAATAAGGAGGAAAAGATGTGGCAGTATATTGTCTTAGCCATAGTGATTTTATCAGCTATAGGCTATGTGGTTTATCGTACGTGGCAATCGTTTAGAGCAGCAAGTGATCCATGTCATGGATGCTCGGGTTGTACCATTCATAATCAGTTAAAGAAAAAGCAGAAACTGGAAGGTCGTAAGAAGCCTGCTTGTTTTAAATAGTTTCATCTAAGAAACTTATCAACAGAGTTACTTGAACTTATCTTTTTGCTCGATGTTTGCAAAAGATTCTTTGTTTTTACATGAAGAAGATTTTACGTAATCTTTATTGAAAAAAGTTTCTAAATTGTTTGGTTAAACCGAAATAATTGATTAACTTTGCACTCGCAAATCGCAATTATGATTTGTAATAGAATGGTGCTTGGGCCGGGAGGTTAGGCAATGGTCTGCAAAACCATGTAGAGCGGTTCGATTCCGCTAGGCACCTCAAAGGACTCTCAGTGTTGAGAGTCTTTTTTGTTTCTATAACTTTCTCGGTTCTTCATTACGGCTCAGTAGAAAGAGGGACAGTAGATATTCAGTGTGGATACGCATATAGTTTAGCAAGCCTAAAAAGA
>CAUTPS010000209.1:0-2529 GCA_963540415.1 uncultured Prevotella sp. | reverse complement strand
TAACCACTGACAAGGTCGTACTTCTCCTCCATTATCATACGATAAAGTTCTGGTATCTCGTCAGGAGAATCCTGCAAGTCTGCATCCATCGTAATAACAACATCACCTTGAGCAGCATTAAAGCCACAGTAGAGTGCAGGACTCTTACCATAGTTACGACGGAACTTTATAGCATGAACATGTTCCGCATCTTTATGATGCAAATCCTCAATGACATCCCAGCTCCTATCTTTAGAGCCGTCATTGATAAATATTATTTCATACGTGAAGCCATTAGCGTTCATCACGCGCTGAATCCACGCGTGTAATTCTGGTAAACTTTCTTCCTCATTGTAAAGAGGAATAATTACTGATA
Organism: uncultured Prevotella sp.; assembly: GCA_963540415.1. Lineage (GTDB taxonomy): Bacteria > Bacteroidota > Bacteroidia > Bacteroidales > Bacteroidaceae > Prevotella. The sequence continues at coordinate 2,174 of CAUTPS010000209.1, read as the reverse complement.
TATCCATATTCTATATTAGGAGTTTTCTATTGGAAATGAGGAGTTTATTAAGTTTAAATTTAAGATATCTGTCTCTTGCCTTTCTTAGACATAATAGCTGCAATAAATAGAGAGCATAAGCCACCTAACATTACGGCAGTAACAAAAGTGCTTGAGGCTAACGAGTAGGGTTGAAAAGCCTCTGGCAACGCTGCAATAAACTGCTCATATGGAACACCTATAGCTGCGAGAGTGCTTTTTCCCTCATTACTGGAATAGAGATTAGTAACCATCATGAGTAATTTCCCATTATCAAGATAGTGCATATAAAGCCATTGCAGCAAGCTAAAGATAATTGCAGCATTAAAGAAAACACGTACACAATAAAAAAGACTACGACGAAAAGATATAACTCCATTACGTCCCTCCTCACGAAAAATCTTCAATCGATAAGCAACAAAGAAAGGAGTTGAAAGAGAGAGTAAAAAACTAAATTGTGCCAAAACCGGCAGAATTGTTATACCCAACAAGCATGCGAAACTTGCTGCCCAAATGATAGCAAGATAAATACCATCATAACGAGTATAAGCTGTCAGCTGTTTAAAATCTTCATAAATCATGATACAAAAGTACGGAATATTTATTATAAATAATGTAGTACACTGCCAAATTTATGTTTTTTTGTTAAAAACAGAAAAAGTTTTGATTTCTCTTTGTCAGAAATAAATAATTTATGTATCTTTGCACCCGCTTTAACAGCAATGGTAAAGCATTAGACGGGCAAGTCTCTTACGACCAGCTCCCTTTGAATCCCCCAGGACGGGAACGTAGCAAGGGCAGAAGGTTGTAGCGGTGCGATAGGAATCGCTTGTCCACCCCGCCTCTTTAGCTCAGTTGGCCAGAGCACGTGATTTGTAATCTCGGGGTCGTTGGTTCGAATCCGACAAGAGGCTCAAATTAATAGAATGACTAAGAACACAGAAGAAGGTATGTCGCGAGGCATACCTTTTTTGCATTATATGGCATCAGAAAAGTTTCTGATAACCTAATTGGAAGCCAAAAAATAATTAAAGACGTCCCACAGAAACCCTAAATTATCAGGACTATATTTTATCTTGGAATTACATTGTAAAGTAGGAGAAAGCCCCCTACTTCCAAATCTTCGCAGCGAGTTTGACAAATTCGACCTTACCATCAATGTAATCTGCAAAATATTCTGCTGCTGGTACACCATCAGGAAGATTACATGAGCCACAACCGCCACACGAAGGTGCTTTACAATGGAAACGTTCTTGAATAAACTCAATTCGCTCTTCTCGGTCTGAATATTCTATTTGTGGTGCTAACATCTAATTAACTATTTGTTTAAAAAGTATTTTATCTCCTTATAATAATCAATCTGCAAACTTACACAAAATATTCAACATATAATGAAATAATTACAAAAGTTTCAGCAAGTAAAAGCAAAACAAGCTTACAAAACTTGATTCAACTGTGTAAAATACTCCAACTTTAACAAATGAGGGTGTTCATACTCCTCTACAACTTCATGCAGCCATGTTGTATGAAAAGGAATATGAGCCGCCCAACCACCAAGTTTTAATACGGGTTCTATATCCGAACGAAAAGAATTACCCACCATCAATAACTGCTCAACTTTAATAGAAAACCTCTCACACAATTGGTAATAAGACGCTTCTGTCTTATCTGATACAACTATAATATCATCAAAATATGGCTTTAAGCCTGAACGATGAAACTTATTTTCTTGATCAAGCAGTTCACCTTTTGTAAAGACAACTAAATGGTATTCTCCTCTCTCACGTAAAACCTTCAAAGTTTCTTCAACTCCATCCATTGGCTTACCTGGTAATTGGAGAAGTTCTTTACCTAATTTTATAATCTTCTTAACCTCATCTGTTTTTAACCTCCCTTCACTTACCTCTATTGCATTCTCCAATAGAGATAATAAGAAAGCCTTACTCCCATAACCCAAAAGCGGCATATTTGCTGTTTCAACAGCAAAAAGAGCTTTAGAAATGTCATCGGCTGAGGCGTATGACTTTAATAGCCCACAATACTCTTTCTCTACCGCCTCAAAATAAGTTTGACACTCCCACAGAGTATCATCTGCATCAAAGGCTATTAATGATATATCTTTCATAACTTTATTGTTTCCACCTGCAAAATTACAT
>CAUTPS010000208.1:0-2534 GCA_963540415.1 uncultured Prevotella sp. | reverse complement strand
TGGTCGCGCACAGAGAAGAGGGTTTCCATTACCTTCTGACTCTTGTCAGCACCACTACGGTTCTCTTGCAACATCTTTCGAGCAGCAGCAATCTTGAAGCCTCGCACCTTGACAAGATTGTAAATAACCTTTATCTGTTCAATGTCCTTCTCCGTATATTGGCGTACACGATTGCCCGTCGTCTTAGGACGAAGGTGTGGAAACTCGGTTTCCCAGTATCTCAACAGACTCTCCGTAACGTTAATCTGCTGTGCCACTTCCTTGATAGAATAATACAGTTTGCGCAGATTCTCTGCCATGTCTTAGTAACTTTTATATCAATTATTTACACAATCTTAGGTCTGAATGGGAATACTATGTCCACCTCTAAAAGAAGTTTTTACGTATTCAGCAGCCTAATTGTTTGCAAAAATACTCAAAAGTCAGTATCTTTGCAACACTTTTAGGTAGAAAAATTGAATTAAAAATAAAATAAAGATGATGACAGCAAACGAAATCCGCGACTCTTACTTGAAATTCTTTGAGTCGAAGGGACACGTTATCGTACCGTCTGCCCCTATGGTTATTAAGGACGACCCTACGCTGATGTTCACTAATGCTGGTATGAACCAGTGGAAAGATATTATCCTCGGAACGAAGGATCCAGAGCCTCGCCGCCGCACTGACTCACAGAAATGTCTGCGTGTTAGTGGTAAGCACAATGACTTGGAAGAGGTTGGTCGTGATGCAGCTCTCAGCCACCACACGATGTTTGAGATGTTAGGTAACTGGAGTTTCGGTAATTACTTCAAAGAAGGAGCAATTGATTACGCCTACGAATACCTTGTAGATGTACTCCACCTTGACCCAAAAGACCTCTATGTAACCGTCTTTGAGGGTGATAAGGCAGAGGGAATATCACGTGATGATGAGGCAGCAAGCTACTGGGAGAAGCATTTCCCTAAGAATCATATCGTCAACGGAAACAAGCACGACAACTTCTGGGAGATGGGTGACACAGGTCCTTGTGGTCCTTGTTCAGAGATTCATATTGACTTCCGTTCAGAGGAAGAGAAGGCAAAGGTGCCAGGTGAAGAACTTGTAAACAAAGATCATCCACAGGTTATTGAGATTTGGAACATCGTGTTCATGCAGTTTAATCGTAAGGCTGACGGCAGTCTGGACCCATTGAAGATGCATGTTATCGATACTGGTATGGGCTTTGAACGTCTCGTTCGTCTCATGCAGGGCAAGAACTCTAACTACGATACAGATATCTTTGCACCAGTTATTGCAGAGATTGAGAAGATTTCAGGCAAAAAGTATAACCACACCTTCCCTGAGGGTGATAATGGTGAAGGCATCAATGAAGAGCAGAAGGTAGACATCGCTATGCGTGTTGTAGCTGACCACTTGCGTGCAGTAGCTTTCTCTATTGCTGACGGTCAGTTGCCAAGCAATGCTAAGGCTGGTTACGTTATTCGTCGAATCCTACGCCGTGCCGTTCGTTACGCTTATACCTTCCTTGGTCAGAAGGAAGCTTTCATGTATAAGTTGCTCAACGTGTTGGTACGTGAGATGGGAGGTGCTTACCCAGAACTCACCGCACAGCGTGAGCTGATTGGTCGTGTGATGAAGGAAGAGGAAGACTCATTCCTTCGTACATTGGAAAAGGGTATCATGCTCCTTAACGGTGCAATGGACGAGCTGAAGGCACATGGTCAGACTCAACTCGATGGTAAGGAGGCTTTCCGCCTCTTCGATACCTACGGTTTCCCACTCGATCTCACCGAACTTATCTGCGCAGAGAACGGATATACCGTTGACGAAAAGCAGTTCAATGAGGAGATGGCACAGCAGAAGGCACGTGCGCGCAATGCTGCTGCAGTAGAGAATGGTGACTGGGAAGTACTGCGTGAAGGTGAACAGGAGTTTGTTGGTTACGACTATACAGAATATGAGTGCCACATCCTCCGCTACCGTAAGGTGACTCAGAAGAAGAACAGCTTCTATGAGCTTGTACTCGACCATACACCTTTCTACGGAGAAATGGGTGGTCAGGTAGGTGACCAAGGTGTACTTGTTAGTGAGGACGAAACTATTAATGTCATCGATACCAAGCGTGAGAACAACCAGAGCGTACACATCGTTAAGGAATTGCCAAAGAACCTTGAGGCTGATTTCATGGCTTGTGTAGACACTGAGAAGCGTGATGCTTCAGCTGCCAATCATACCGCAACTCACCTTCTCGACTATGCTTTGAAGCAGGTTCTTGGTGAGCATGCAGAGCAGAAGGGTTCATATGTAAGTCCTGACACTCTTCGCTTCGATGTTTCTCACTTCCAGAAGATTACCGATGAGGAACTTCGTCAGGTAGAGAGACTCGTTAATGAGATGATTCGTAAGGATTATCCAATGGACGAGCATCGTGATACGCCAATGGAGGAGGCAAAGAAGATGGGTGCCGTAGCCCTCTTCGGCGAGAAGTATGGCGACAAGGTTCGTGTTGTTCGCTTCGGTCCAAGCTGTGAGTTCTGTGGTGGTATTCATGCCAC
>CAUTPS010000207.1:0-2566 GCA_963540415.1 uncultured Prevotella sp. | reverse complement strand
TAAATATTGTACATTTGCAGGAAATTTGAGATGAATAAAAAGAGAGTATGAAAAAAGCTTTTTTACTTATTATGTGTGTTTGTGTGGCTATGGTGGCTGTTACTACAGGTTGCACAAGCAAGAAAGTTGACGGCGATGACAGTACAACTACTGATTCTACAGCAGCAGAAGACACTGACACTGTAGATAGCGTTGACTCTGCCACGGAGGTGATTGCTGCTACTCCTATGCCAAAGGCAGCAGACCAATTGTTTGACGACTTCTTCTTCAACTTCATTGCTAACAAGAAGTTGCAGATGAATCGTATTAAGTTCCCACTGCCTGTAGTCAATGGTACAAAGACTACGGAGCTGACTCGTGGAAACTGGAAGATGGATTATTTCTTCCGCAAACAGGGTTATTACACGCTTATCTTTGATAATGAGAAACAGATGAAGTTCTCTAAGTCTACCGACTTGGATAGTGTCATCGTTGAGAAAATACATTTAAAGAGAGGTACGATAGAGCAGTATTGGTTCGATCATCAGGATGGTAGCTGGAAGTTGAATCAGATTCGTAACATCACATTCAAGGATAGTTATAACGCATCCTTCTATACCTTCCTGTCACACTTCTTCGCAAATGGTGGTAAAGGGGCTGTGAAGAGTCCATTAGCTTATACTGGTCCAGACCCTAATGGTGAAGAGACTAACGTGGTCAACACCACTATCCCTGCCGAAGAATGGTCATCATTCTTACCAGAACTTCCACACGAAATGATTTATAACATCCTTTATGGTCAGAAGTATTCAGACACAGATCGCAGGATTGTTACCTTCCGTGGGTTGGCTAATGGCGCTGAAACGCAGCTTATCTTTAAGCAGAATGGTAAGAGTTGGCGCTTAGAGAAGGTTGTAGCTTATTAACGAACAGACCCCTGCCTACCTTGGTAGTGGGTCTTTCTTTATTAAGAAACACCTGCTATTCATGTTATTGTTATGGATTATCTGATTCATAAAGAATAACACCTTTCTATAAATAGGGACAAAGGGAAACGCAAAAACGATATCAGAAACATGAAAATAGAACATAACTATAGTCTGCTAAAGCATAACACCTTCGGTATTGACGCTAAATGTCAGCGTTTTGTTGAATACGAATCAGTAGAGGAAGCACAGGAACTTGTGCGCTCTTTAAAGGAAGAGGACTATCCACTACTGATTCTCGGTGGGGGTAGTAACCTTCTACTTACTGGTGATTTCAAGGGAACCGTACTCCACTCTGGCATCTCCTTTATCGAGCAAATCGACGAAGAACGTGTACGTTGTGGCTCAGCTTACGTATGGGATGACTTTGTAGACTATTGTGTTTCTCACGATCTCTATGGCGCAGAAAACCTTTCTATCATTCCGGGTGAGTGTGGTGCGAGTGCTGTACAAAATATCGGAGCCTATGGTGTGGAAGCTAAAGACCTGATTGATGAGGTTGAAGCGGTGGAGATTGCCACTGGTGAAGTGCATCATTTCAAGAATGCTGATTGCGAATACAGCTATCGACAGAGTAAGTTTAAGCATGAATGGCGCAATAAGTATCTTATCACATCGGTGACCTATCGCCTTTCTAAGACTTATCAGCCTAAGCTCGATTATGGTAATATTCGTGTGGCATTGACCGAGCAAGGCATTGAAACCCCTACTGCAGCAGAACTTCGTCAGACGATTACCGACATCCGTAATGCGAAACTTCCCGACCCTAAGATTATTGGTAATGCGGGCAGTTTCTTCATGAATCCTATTATTCCTAAGGCGAAATACGAGGAGTTGGCAGCGCAATATGAACGGATGCCCCACTATACCATTGATGCTGACCATGAGAAGATTCCAGCTGGTTGGATGATTGAACAATGCGGATGGAAGGGTAAGGCATTAGGTCCTGCAGGTGTATACGAGAAGCAAGCATTGGTATTAGTGAACCTTGGTGGTGCAACAGGTGCTGACGTAGTCAAACTCTATCAGACGATACAGCATGATGTAAAGGAGAAGTTTGGGATTGAGATACATCCGGAGGTGAATACTTTTCCCAACTAAAAGCCTCCCCCAGCCCCTCCGAAGGGAGGGGAGTGCTAAACAAACGAAGCCTCCCCCAACCCCTCCGAAGGGAGGGGAGTGCTAAACAAAAGTAACTACTTCTTTAGGTTGTGGTATGGTTTAATATTAATACTTATCCTAACAACTGCGACAGCCAACCATAAACACTCGTTATAAATAAGCTTTTAATTAAGAAATGCTTATAAAGCATCAAACCAACTTTTAAGAACATTCCCTTTGAAGCAAGAAGAACTCATAAACAACGAGCATTCCGTTAGGCACTCCCCTCCTTCGGAGGGGTTGGGGGAGGTCTTAACTTTCCTTGGCACTGGCACCTCTAATGGCGTTCCAGTGCTTGGCTGTAGCTGCGATGTTTGTAAGAGTAAGGACCCACGCGACAACCGATTGCGCACCTCTGCTTTATTGGAAACAGCAAAGACACGTATTGTCATTGACAGCGGTCCTGACTTTCGCCAACAGATGTTGCCACAACCTTTCCG
>CAUTPS010000206.1:0-2591 GCA_963540415.1 uncultured Prevotella sp. | reverse complement strand
ATTGAGTATGAAGAATATCAAACAATAAAAATATATGAATCAGACAAAGAAAATCCTTGCCTACTTAGGTTGTATCGCGTTTACCGCCTTGGGCGTATGGCTCCTTACCGTAGAAAACCCCACCACAACTTATCCACTATGGACAATAAGAGTTGCTGGCATCCTCTCCATCATCTTCTTTGGTGGCGGCGGTTTGTTTATGGCTTATAAAAAGATAAAACTTCTCATAAACCATAAGAAAGAAATAGAATTTACCGATAGAGGTATCTCTATCTGCGGAGCTGAGGAAATATTATGGAACGAGATTGCCGACTTCTCCCTAATACGTTTTAAAGGTAACAGGTTGATAACCATTCAGATGAAAGACGCTGAAAAGATTATCGCAAACGAATCTTCATGGATAAAACGCAAGACTATGGAGTATAACCTCAAGACTATCAACGCCCTTTACTCCTTCCCTGCCTATATGATGGATGGACGAGCTGAAGAAGCACTTACGCTATGCAGACTGAACATGGTAAAACATCAAAAGCCATAACAATTAACAACTCCCAACAGTTAGTAATAAGCTCTATAATATGGATGAAGATATAGTACTATACATCAGCTCTATTATCTGCGTACTCCTCACTTTCTATCAGATATTCAATCGCCAGAAAAGAGCAGGTATCTTATCAGCTATTGTATTATTAGGTTACTCTCTCCCACTCTATTACCTCTTCTTCTTTCATTCAGAATATGGAGCAGGTCTCACATGGTGGTTTTATCTTCTTGTGCTTAATCTCATATACATCCTCTCAACAGCAATACACCTCATTTTTAAGTATATCAAGGGAAAATAGCTCTTTTCCCTTAAAAATAATCAAGACAAACTATGGGAATACTTTTTGTTCTTATTTTCTGGGCAATCGCTCTTATAATCCTATCCCTCATATTAGGACTGATAACGTTACCTTTCTCTTACTTTCTTTGCAAAAAGCAAAGGAAGAAGAAGATGGTTCTATCATTCCTCACACCAGGAATATTTATTGGGATATACACTGCAAGTAGTTTAGTGTGTATGATTATCATTGCTATCATTCTTGGTTCTGACATTGGTATAGGTGATAGCTGGGTTGTCCCACTAAAGAATGGTTATGAACTTACCTCAGTTGATACGCCTGAATATGCTAACATCAATCGCAGAAACGATCCGTTGAACGAAAACCTTATTGATGGGATTACACATATACAAGTGGTTGGAGACTCTGTCATAGGAAAAGGGGCTGATGGAAACTACTTCATCTTCAACCTACAAAATGGTGACAAGGAAGATAACCTAAGCTATCAAAATCTCACAATAAAAATGAAATCAAGACCCATTACACTCGTTAATAATAATACCTACTATTGGGAACAACGCAAAATACCCTATATAATTGCGGGCATCTTTTGCCTTCTTATAACCATTTTAGCAATAAAAACTCTTTGGCGAATAGGTCTAATTTACTAAGCTTTTATTTCATATTAGTATTCACCATTTACTACATTTAAATCAGAAAAAAGTATAAGCAACGACCTTTAATTTTAAGATTCTTTCTATATTATCATTTGACAATCTCAATCAGCGAAGCTTTATATCGTCCTTTCGGAATCCTATCTATCACCGCCTCTTTATATCCAGTAGGTAGAAGTCCACCCGGAAGCCATAGCGCATTCGCTCCGACTTCGTTACCCGACGGCATCCTCAACTTGAGTTTCTTTGGTTTGGGGATGTCAATTCTTACTAATACCCGATGTTTCCACGCACCTGCAGGGATTCCCAATTCGTGTTCGATACGCGACAAATCGCCATGACTTTTTATCAAGACACTATCCATCTCCGACTTCATCATAATAAACTGGCTATTATCAGCCTTTCCGATAGAATCACCGTGATATCGTTCTAACAATTCTTTCGAAACAAGGCATGATGCGCCTGCCTTAAAATTCTTCAGATGTCGCCTTATATATCTTCGCTTCAAATAGGTTTCAGGTGCAGGTCGTTTACCCTTAGGAATATTCTGTATACTCTTTCTCGTCATACCCCTGCGAAAGAACCTATCAATAAGACATAGTGTGTCAACGCGATAAGTAGGTCTAACTTGCCTATCAACCTTCTGCCCAACATTATCTGGCAACAAAGAATCCTGTTTCGCCTGCCACCTCGCAGTATCTTTCGTTATCACATTTTGCGCGTGCGCCCCCTGCCCCACTCCTACAACGAGCAGCAGAAGCACAAAAAGCCTCACCCCCAGCCCCTCTCCGAAAGGAGAGGGGAGTAAATAGCGAGATACCCCCAGCCTCACCCCCAACCCCTCTCCGAAAGGAGAGGGGAGTAAATGGCGAGATACCCACAGCCTCACCCCCAGCCCCTCTCCGAAAGGAGAGGGGAGTAAATGGCGAGATACCCCTATGTTCAGGGACTTCTTCTTTGCTTTTTTCATTTTTACCACAGATTCATTTTATTATATAGGGATAACACGCTGTTCACTCCCCTCCCTCTGGGGGAGGGGTAAGGGGACAGTAGATATTCAGTGTGGATACGCATATAGTTTAGCAAGCCTAAAAAG
>CAUTPS010000205.1:0-2613 GCA_963540415.1 uncultured Prevotella sp. | reverse complement strand
ATAAAGAAAGATTGCCTAAATTAACATTCTTTAGTCCTAACATCACCACACAGAACGTTATTTGAATAATGATAGTGGTTTAAGTGAAAAAACATGGAAAAATACTTGCAGATAAGAAAATAAATGTTACTTTTGCACGCACTAAGAATCATGTAAAAAAATAAGAATATGTATTGGACACTTGAATTGGCCTCTAAGCTGGAAGATGCTCCATGGCCTGCAACAAAAGATGAGCTGATTGACTATGCAATGCGATCAGGTGCACCACTTGAGGTTCTTGAGAATCTTCAGGAGATTGAAGATGAAGGGGATGTCTACGATAGTATCGAGGATATTTGGCCTGACTATCCTTCAAAGGATGATTTCTTGTGGAATGAAGACGAATATTAAAGAATAGAAAAGAGGTTGTATCATAAAGATACAATCTCTTTTTTGTCTTAAACTCAAATCGGTCATTAGGCGCACTAAACATATATACGATCAGTTGATAGTATTTATATAAGGTGTATGTAGCCTTTAAAATCTTAGATTTTAATTCTGTATAGATGGGAAACACGTAAATGCTTGCTTGGAAAATTTATGACAAAATTATGGGCTTTATCGTTGGTTTCTTGTTGAAAAACTACTGTTTTCTACTCTTTTGTAACAACCATGAAGTCAGGAGGTTATAAAATTGATTTGTAAAAGGTGCTTAATTGGACTTCAAAAGGGCGTTAGTAAGGTCTGAAAAGGGCATCTTTTGCAAGCCAATTGGGTGTCTTTTCAAAGCTAAAAGAGTATCTTTAAAATTGTAGTATGCGAAATTTGTTTACAACTACCACTTATGTGTACATATCTACTTTTGGCAAGTAGGATGTAGAAAGGCAGATATGTGTTTGCACTTTCTTTTCAGAGAGTTTCCTTTTTATATATCCATGTGCTTTTTAATATTTATACGTAAGAAAGCAATAATTCAACCAGGCATACGTTATAGAAACGTGTTTAAACGTTTAATACTCATATTCCCACTTGCTTGCCTGATAGGAAACCCTGTCAAGGCACAGTACGATCCGTCTTATAGTCACTATTGGGCGATGGAGCCATCGTTCAATCCAGCAACAGTCGGAAAGGACAACAAACTGAATGTTGTGGGTGCATACGCCCTTGACTTTGCAGGTTATGAACACAATCCAAACACTTTTTATGTCGGAGCAGACATGCCTATCTATTTCATGAAGCAATATCATGGTGTGGGTATTTCTATTTTGAATGATAAGTTAGGAGCCTTTGTTCATCAGCGTGTAGCGGGGCAATACGCTTTTCGTAAGGACCTTTGGGGTGGAATGCTATCTGCAGGTGTTCAGGTGGGTATGCTATTTGAAAAATTAGATGGCTCTAAGTTAGACCCAGAAGAGTCAAGCGACCCAGCTTTAGCACAAGGAGAAGTCAACGGTCACGGACTCGATTTAGGAGTTGGAGTTTATTATACGCATAAGAACTGGTATGTTGGCGCATCTGTTCAGCACCTCAATGCGCTCTTAGTAGATTTGGGAGAGACCAATGAATTACAGATAAATCGAACATATTATTTAACGGGTGGATACAATATTAAATTACGAAATCCGTTTCTTACTATACCGACTTCTGTTCTGGCACGTTATGACGGTGTGAACTATCGGGCTGATATCACCGCTCGATTAGTCTACACACACGAGAAAAAAGTACTTTACGGAGGCGTCTCTTATAGTCCAACAAACTCTGTGACAGCCATGATAGGTGGAACTTTCCACGGAATTAATGTGGGTTATAGCTATGAGATGTACACGGGTACAGCAGCTTTCAAGAATGGTAGTCATGGGCTGTTCGTCAGCTATCAAACCGATATTAACCTGCAAAAGAAAGGCAGGAACAAACATAAAAGCGTAAGATTTCTATAGAAAGATATAATGAAAATGAAGAAAAGTATAGTTGCCATTTGTCTTGGTGCACTCGTCTTGGGAACATTGACAGGCTGTTTTGCTGGTAAGTCAACCGCTTCGTCAGGTCGTGGCGGAGAGGTCACTGGCGTTGGTGGAGGTCGTGCGTTCCGCGAACCAGCACCTTACGGCATGACACTTGTCAAGCGTGGCTGGTTAAGAATGGGTTTGGAAAAGCAGGACTCCCTATGGGGTAAGAAGACTCCTGTAAAGGATATCTCTGTTGATGGATTCTGGATGGATGAAACAGAGGTGACCAATTCCGAGTATAAGCAGTTTGTAGAGTGGGTTCGTGATTCTATTATCCGTACCCGTTTGGCAGACCCTGCATATGGTGGTGATGAAAGCTATATGATTACAGAAGACAAGAATGGCGATCCCGTCACACCACATTTGGACTGGAATAAGCGACTTCCTCGTAAGCCTAATGAGGATGAGCAGCGTGCTTTCGAGAGCCTTTATGTAACTAATCCAGTAACAGGTGAGAAGAGTATTGATGGCAGACAGTTGAACTATCGTTATGAGATTTATGATTATACATCAGCTGCCCTTCGTCGCAACCGTTTGAATCCACAGGAGCGTAATTTAAATACTGATATCACAGTCGACCCTAATGAGGTTGTGATGATATCAAAGGATACAGCTTATGTCGATGAAA
>CAUTPS010000204.1:0-2616 GCA_963540415.1 uncultured Prevotella sp. | reverse complement strand
AAGTTACTTCAGTCCTTCCGTTAAAACTATGTAAGAATCATCTATAGATTTAACGGAAGAAACATATTTATTTCTTAAAACTCTGTATAATAGCGTTCTTCTCTTCTGCTTTTTGAGCTTCTTTGTTTGCTTCCAAAGCATTCTTCTTGCGGTGATACTGCATCACTTTCTTACCGAAAAGAGCAGCCATAGAGTCTTCAGAGAGGTAGCGCATAGAACCAGAGTCAAAGCCGACAGAGTCTTGCGGGATGCGGTGTCCCTGTTCGTCAAGTGTGTCTTTATAGATATAAAGTCTACCGTTGAAGATGTGCCAGCTCGTATAAACAGTCACCTTAGGATATTCCACAGGACTTTCATCTTCCAAAGAGTTAGCTTTCATGATATAACCCACTGGCGAAGCTTGGTTATAACTCTTCAGTGTAAAGCCATACTCACGCGGTATAAACAAGGCTGCCTTCATAGAATCGCTCATGCCAGCCAATATTTCCGCCTCTGTCTTCGTAGGGTTAGGCTTCAACTTTGGCAAGACTTGGAAAGTCCATGTACCCTTCATTTGTTCAAGATTAATAACCATTTCTGCCTCAAAGGGGTCAATAGGATTAGGAACAATAGCTAATTTGTCGCCTATCTCGGGTGTACCATAAACCATGCCATTGCGTTTTGCTGTTACAATGTCAAACTTTACAGGGTCACCTCCCTCATTGGGTAGGAGAACAATTATAGAATCAGAGCAACCGTCGCACGCCAATCCGTAGCGTGTACTATCACCTTTCATTTGAACCTCAATATCGATAGCACTGTGATCTCCAGTCGCTACTTGGTTGTAACAAGCTGTAAGGAAAAGCAGTGCAAAGCCGAAGAGAGGGAAAAACATTTTCTTCATGTACTAACTTTTAGACTGCAAAGATAGTCAATTATTGCAAAAAATATTAGCGGTCAGTCGTTTTTTGGAAATTTTTATCTAATTTTGCAGGTCAGATTGCATGCTGCAATCCCTTCATTTAGTAACATATTGAAAATATATATGGGAAAGAAAATTGAGTTCAGTCTCATTTATCGAGACATGTGGCAGAGCTCTGGTAAGTTCCAGCCACGTAAGGATGAGTTAGTTCGTATCGCACCAGTCTTCGTTGAGATGGGCTGTTTTGCACGTGTAGAAACCAATGGTGGTGCATTTGAACAGGTTAATCTTTTAGCTGGTGAGAACCCTAATGAGTCAGTACGTGCTTATACTAAGATTCTGCATGAAGCTGGTATCAAGACTCACATGCTTGACCGCGGTCTGAACGCTTTGCGTATGTATCCTGTTCCTGATGATGTTCGTGCATTGATGTATCGTGTAAAGCATGCTCAGGGTGTGGATATCACTCGTCTTTTCGACGGTCTGAATGACATTCGTAATATTGCGCCTGCATTGAAGTGGGCTAAGGAAGCTGGTATGACTCCACAGGGTACACTCTGTATCACTACCTCTCCTGTTCATACAATTGAGTACTACTGTAAGTTGGCTGATGAGGAAATTGCAGCTGGTGCAGAGGAGCTTTGTTTGAAGGATATGGCTGGTATCGGTCAGCCTGCATTCCTTGGTGAGTTGACTCGTCGCATTAAGGAGAAGCATCCAGACATTATTCTTGAATATCATGGTCACTCTGGTCCAGGTTTGTCAATGGCTTCTATGCTCGAGGTAGCTAAGAATGGTATTGATATCCTTGATGTTGCTATTGAGCCATTGTCATGGGGTAAGGTACACCCAGACGTTATCTCTGTACAGAGCATGTTGAAGAACGCTGGCTTTGATGTACCAGAAATCAACATGGATGCCTATATGAAGGCACGTGCTATGACTCAGGAGTTCATTGATGAGTGGTTGGGCTACTTCATCAACCCACAGAATAAGATTATGAGTTCATTGCTCCTTGAGTGTGGTTTGCCTGGTGGTATGATGGGTTCTATGATGGCTGACCTTGGTGGTATTCGTTCTACTATCAATAACCTCCGCAAGAAGAAGGGCGAACCAGAGCTTTCTGTAGATGATATGCTCGTTAAGTTGTTCGATGAGGTGGCATATGTATGGCCACGCGTTGGTTATCCTCCATTGGTAACTCCATTCTCACAATACACAAAGAATATTGCTCTTATGAACCTCCTCACCCTTGAGCAGGGTAAGGGTCGCTTCGTAATGATGGACGATTCTATGTGGGGTATGATTCTTGGTAAGAGTGGTCGTGTTCCAGGTGAGATATGTCAGGAGTTGAAAGACCTTGCTAAGCAGAAGGGTCTTGAGTTCACTGATGCCGATCCTCACACCTTACTTACAAACGCTCTTGATGACTTCCGTAAGGAAATGGATGAGAACGGATGGGATTACGGACAGGATGATGAGGAACTCTTCGAGTTGGCTATGCACCCAGAGCAGTACCGTAACTACAAGAGCGGACAGGCTAAGAAGAACTTCCTTGCTGACCTTCAGGCTGCAAAGGATGCTAAACTCGGTGCAAAGGTAAGCCCAGAGGAGGCAGCAGCATTCAAGCATGCTAAGGCTGATGCTATTGTTTCTCCTGTTAAGGGTCAGCTCTTCTGGGAATTCCAGGGTGATGGTGAGGCTGCTCCAGCTAT
>CAUTPS010000203.1:0-2623 GCA_963540415.1 uncultured Prevotella sp. | reverse complement strand
TGACTTATAAGTTTCCAGACAACTTCTATCCAGAGCGTACGAACTCTTGGGAAGCTGGTATGACGGCACATCTGTTTAAAGAAGCAATGTCCGTAAAGTTCACGTTGTACCAATCAGACACGAAGAATCAAACCTTCCTTCGTTCGATTACACTTGGTGGAGCATTTAATCGTGAGTATATTCAAGCAGGAGACGTGCAGAATAGGGGTTTAGAATTGAGCATTGGCTATAACAAGAAGTGGAGTAATCTTCGTTGGGCAGCCAATATGACTTATAGTACAAACCGTAACCGGGTTGTTAGATTACTTGACAATCCTAATGAAACTTTGCGCCAAGGTGGTTTGAATGGGTGTGAGGTGATACTGACACAAGGCGGTACGATGGGCGACCTCTATACCTTTACTGATTTTAAGCGTGATATACAAGGCAATATCCTACTTAATACTGATGGGCAGGTGATGCAAATGGAGTTAGCTTCACCTAAGTTAGTCGGTTCTGTTTTACCTAAGGTGCAACTTGGTTTGAGCAATAATTTGTCATGGAAAGGAATAGAACTTAGAATGTTGATAACAGCCCGTTTAGGTGGTGTCTGCGTGTCACAGACCCAAGCTTTCATGGATTCGTATGGTGTTTCAAGGAAGACTGCAGAACTGAGAAACAATGGTGGTGTTGCTGTTGGCAATCAGTTGGTTTCTACGGAGAAGTATTATACAGTCGTTGGAGGTGAAACTCCTATTTGGGATGAGTACGTCTATAGTGCTACTAACGCCCGAATCAAAGAGCTTTATTTGGGTTATACCTTTGATAAACTGATTCGTGGCGCAAAGGTGTCTGTGGCTTTGACAGCAAGAAATCTCTTGATGCTATATTGTAAGGCACCTTTCGACCCCGAGACAACTTCCTCAACAGATATTTATTATCAAGGATTTGATTATTTCATGCAGCCCAGTCAACGCTCATTGGGCTTTAGTATCAACGTAAAACTCTAAGATTATGATGTTGAGTAGAAAGAAACTCCTTTTCTTCTTCTGTCTGCTGACAGTCTTTTCTTCCTGTACGGGTGAATTCGTTGATATCAACCGACCAGGCAGTAAGCTATCGCCAGAGGAGTTGAAGCGCGATAACTACGCTGTCGGTTCATTTCTGATTCAGATGCAGGGGGTAGCCTTTCCAGAGCAGGAGAATGCCTATCAAACAATGATAGACTTTGTTGGTAATTATCTTGGACGTTATACAACCTACACCAAGGAATTACCTAAGAATCATACACTCTTCAATGCAAGCAATGCTTGGTGTGCTTGGCCAGCATCTTATGCCCCTCCAATGGTGTCTGCTTTTAATGAAGTTGTCAAGCTGAATGGTAAGGAGAATGTTTCTTATGCGTGGGCTTTGATTCTGCGAGCACAGGCTTTCTTGCGTTTTACGGATATCTATGGACCTTTCCCACTCAGTATGAATGCAGATAATACGGTGGTTTACACGTCTCAGCGAGATATCTATTTACAGCTGATAAAGGACCTAAATGAGGCTACTGCTTACATCTCATCTGACACGCATCTTGCTAAGAATATGATAGCTTTTGCACCATACGACCTCGTATATAAGGGTGACTTCAATAAGTGGCGTAAGTTTGCTAATTCGCTTAAACTACGCATTGCCGTGCGTATCAGTAATGTAGAACCAACATTGGCACGCTCGTTGGCTGAACAAGCGGTGAGAGATGGCGTGATAGAAGGGAATGATGATAACTGTGCAGTCCGTTATAATAAATCGGGTTTGTGGACAACAGCCGTTTCGTGGGGTGACAGTCGTGTCTGTGCTGATATCGAAAGTTATATGACGGGATATAAAGACCCACGCATGAGCATGTATTTCCTACAGCCGATGACGGCAGGACAGCGTAAATATATTGGCTGTCGGGCTGGAGCGGCGATAGGGAGTAATATTGTTGCTAAGCGTCTTTATTCAACAGTCAATGTGCAAGAAACGACACCAAGTTTATGGCTCACTGCATCGGAAATGGCATTTTGTAAGGCGGAAGGCGTCTTGCGTGGTTGGAATATGGGTGGTGGTACTGCCAAGGAGTATTATGAACGAGGCGTAACACTGTCTTTCAATCAATGGGGAGCAGATGGTGTTGTAAACTATTTGTTGGACGACACTTCGACAGAAGCTAACTATGCTGATGCTTTAGGTGGCTTTGGTGGTGCGGCAGCAAAGGCTTCTACGATTACCATTAAATGGGATGACAATGCAACTATGGATGAGAAAATGGAGCGATTGATTACGCAGAAGTGGATAGCTTTGTTCCCAAATGGTCAGGAAGCATGGAACGAGATCCGACGTACGGGTTATCCTCGTATTTTCTCCGTACCACAGGCAACAAACGGTTATACGCTGTTGACGCCTAATAGAATACCTTTTGATAAGAATCAACAGATTTATAATCGCAGTAATTACGACAAGGCTGTCGAACTTTTAGGTGGTCCTGATGATTACGCAACACCAATGTGGTGGCAGAGATAGATAGTTCTCTTTCGCCACCTTCATGACATTGCCCAATGAGAAACGAAGACTGAAGGACATAAAAAGGTTCCTCCGAAATATGGAGTGATAAAGTAAG
>CAUTPS010000202.1:0-2632 GCA_963540415.1 uncultured Prevotella sp. | reverse complement strand
AGACCACAAACTCCATGCTTAGCTATTTCATTGATGGTATGATGGAGTTTTATATCCCCCTAACTGACTCATCTGATGTGGCTTCAGAAGGAAAGAAAGGTTCACCTTTTGTTGAACGAAAGTTCCTCGGTGAACGTCGTCGTAAGGCTCCTAAAGCCAATGGCGATGATACCTTTGTGCGCATTTCATTACCTAACTTAGAACGACAGACGCTCCTTAAGAGTATTGACAGCGAGGAATACTCCACTCGTAACAATGGAGATGTGTACCGATGGGCGGACAAATGCGGTAAGATAAGCAAGGAAAAGTGGAAGATTAATGGGAAGACAGAGGTCGTGACAACCATTGAGATGGACGAACTTGTCGGACAACCAAAGCACGAAATAGACATGAGTCAGCTGCGTATGTATGGTATCGTGGCTCGGATGACGCAGTATGATGAGAGCGAGAGTTACCTCTCTAACAATCTTCTCCTTGCCTCCCAGAAGCATCAAACCTTCTTTGCTCACTACCGTGGAGAGGACGATGACGAACGAATTGACGTGTGGAGTGAGTTTTATGTGTCGGATCGTATGACCATTACAGAGAGCGAACTCAAACGTATTAAGAAAGAGAAGAACAGCGTTTGGACCTTCTCTATCCCTACTGTTGTCCCACCATTAGACAAGGAAGTGGCTGAGGCTTGGACTAAGATGGTGGAGTATTGAGGGAGAGAGGATGTTAAGGAGTTAAGGAGTGAAAAGGAGTGAGAGGAGTTAAGACAAAGGTTCTATAGTTAACTTAGCGATTGTTTTTAGTGTTAGTTATGGGATAATGCACAATTATCTACAACCAAGTACAAAGCAGAAACGGTAATATTGAATTGAAGAATGAAGAAAAGTATCTTTATATTCTTGACATGTTTTGTGTTAATAAGCTGTGGGCAGCAACGGAGTAGGGTGGATATTCCAAAGGAGAAATTCACTATTGATCTACGTCTTCCTACTACCCCAGTAAAAGACCAAGGGTCGAGTTCTCTCTGTTGGGTCTATGCGATGCTTGCAACCATTGAGACAGAGCATATCATGCGGGGTGATTCTGTAAATCTAAGTCCTGACTATGTGGCACGTATGTACCTTAGTGAGCAGGCAAATCGTCGTCGTTTACTTCCTAATAAGATTGTTCAGAAAGAGGCTGGTATCACAACGCGTGGAATGTGTACTATGACACTCGACCTTATACAAACCTACGGTTTGCAGCATTATGATGCCTATCGTCATAAGCCTGATATGGATTATAACGTTCTTTGTCGTAAGTTGGATAAGGGCAATGATGCGGAGAAACTATTGGATAAGTATATCGGTCCGCTACCAAATCAGGTCTTTATGTTAGGCGCATTATACACTCCATTAGAGTTTGCACATAGCGTATGCACTGATGATGAGTACATAGCACTAACCAGTTTCACACATCATCCTTACGGACAACGCTTCCCTTTGGAAGTACCTGATAATTACTTTCATAACACTTTCCTCAATGTTCCACTCGACACGATGATGAATCGCATTGTTCAGAGTTTACGTTCAGGACACCCTGTGTGCTGGGAAGGAGACATATCAGAGCCCGGTTTCTTATTTGGAAATGGCTTTGCTGTGTTGAAACATGAAGATAAAAAGGTGACAGCTGAGCGTCGACAGGCTTCTTTTGAGGCACATCGCACAACCGACGACCATGTCATGGAAATCGTTGGATTGGCCCACGACCAGCACGGTCGTCGCTTCTTCCTCTGCAAGAATAGCTGGGGAACAGACAATCGATATGGTGGTTTTATGTTCTTGAGTGAGAACTATGTGCGCATGAAGACTATTGCGGTGGTGCTACGCAATATTTAATCTTCGCCTAAATGCTTGTTTCTGCGTTGATATACAGTTGTATATCGTTATAGATAAGTACTCTTTTAAGTTCCTAATAATAAAGAGTTGAAGTGTGAAAGAGTGGTCTTTTCATTGCAAATCGACTACTCTTTCTGAATTATTTTCATGAAGAAAAAGAATTATTTTCATGAAAGAAAATATTTATTTACGTGAAGAAAAATATTTCTTTTCATGAAAATAATTCGCAGAAGGTGAACTCTACTACTGCTTTATTCCCACTTATGCAGGCTGTTTTCATGTGATTTAAAATTAAAAAGGGAGCATATTTGCCCCCTATATCTTATGTCGTCAGTTGTTTGAAACCTACTTTAGAAGTAGCTGACGCGCAAACTCCCAAATGACAATACCGGTTGTTACACTTACATTCAATGAGTGTTTGGTGCCGAACTGTGGAATTTCAAGACAGCCGTCGCTCATATCCACGACACTTTGCTTTACACCTTTCACCTCGTTGCCTAACACGATAGCGTAGTGGGGGGATGGGTGTTGGGTGTTGGGTGTTGGGTGTTGATGGTTGGTTGGGTTCTCTGTGTTGAGCTCCTGCAGCTTTGTTGAGCCTTCCACTTGTTCTACGCTATACACGAATACGCCTTGACGATGGAGTTCTTCGATGGCATCCTCTGTACGTTCAAAGTAACGCCAGTCAACTGAGTCCTCACCACCGAGTGCCGTCTTATGAATCTCTGCGTTAGGAGGTGTGGCGGTAATACCGCATAGAT
>CAUTPS010000201.1:0-2651 GCA_963540415.1 uncultured Prevotella sp. | reverse complement strand
CGGACGAACCACTCTTTATAAAGGTTCTCTGCCATCTGCTCTAACAAACGGATACGACGAGTGTTGTTCTCGATAAGACGGTCATAGGAGGAGAGGATAGAGGCTATCTTCTGTTGGGTGGAGAGAGAGGGTAAATCAAACTTTATTTTCTTTATGAATTTTAAATCTGCTCTTTGTCTTCCACTGGCACCAGTCATACTATTTGCAGCAAGATTTCTAATGTAACCTTGTTTAAGAAAGTAATAAACAAAGTCATTATCTGTAATCCCTTTCTTACCGCGAAAAACGAATAGTTCTGTCGAGCCAATGCCTTTGTCGGGAATTGACGCCATTGCCATTTTGCCATTTTCAAGACAAGGTGTGATTCTTGCCATCAATGTGTCACCATTCTGAAATTTACATCCACCTTGTTTATCATACACAATGGTATCTTTGTTTGTAACATGTTTTCTGCCTACTGTTATTTTGTCAATATCAATAAGCGGATATTTATTTCCTTTTACTAACTTAACTGTTGGATTGCATTCTATACAATCTCCTATTCTCACCTCCATACTACTCCCCCAACAACTCCTTTAAGTTCTTCTCTATCTCACTCTCCAAGTCCTTAGCTTCAGCCGATAGCTTTGCGAACTCTGAGTTTAGCGATAGCATTTCGGTGCAGAACTCCTCTTCGGTCATTCCGTCGTCTTCAATCACTACGCCCACATATCGTCCTGCGTTGAGGCTATAGTCGTTGTCGATAATGCCGTCTTCGCCTTCAAGTTTCGCTACCTTACACAGACCGACAATGTCTTGATATTTGCCGTCGGGCCAGCGTTCTAAGAGCCAGTCTGCCTCGCTCTGCTTGCCTGCAGCCTTATACTCCTCGACCAATGCCCAGAAAGCATCGCTGTCGCCCTCATAAAGGCGAGAGATGATTCCGAGGTTTTTCACCTGCTCATCAGAGAACTTACGGTGTGCACGGTCTACCTGTGTAAAGATGTTACGAGCGTCGATAAAGAGTATTTCGTCTTTCTTTGGTCGCTGCTTATTGAAGAACCAGAGTGTGGCAGGGAGGGTTACGGTAGAAAACATATTGCTGGGGAGGGTCACCATCTGACTGATGATGCCGTCCTCAATCATCTTCTTGCGTATCTCTAATTCGCTACCTCCTGCATCGCTGGCAGAGTTTGCCATGACAAGTGCAGCCTTTCCTTGCTCGTTAAGGGCTGTGGCAAAGTAGCCAATCCATAGGTAGTTGGCGTTAGGTACGGTCTCCTTCTTGTCTGAAGTCTTCTTTGCTGACTTCGTTTTGTTGCGTGGTACACCATAGGTGTTAAAGCGTGTATCGTCTGTCACCTTATCAACAACCACCTCATCGACATTAAACGGAGGGTTAGCCATGACATAATCAAACTGTCCAACGGCATTGTAAGGGTCGCTATAGAAAGAGTTCGCCTCGGTAATCTCGCCACGCACGTTGTTGAGCAGCAGGTTCATCTTAGCCAACTTCACCGTGTCAGGCTCTTTCTCCACACCATAGCAACGGAAGTTCATCATCTGTTCGTTGGTGGCATTGTGGCGGTGCATATAGCGTGCCGCCTGTACGAACATACCGCCCGAACCGCAGGCAGGGTCAAGAAACTTCTTGTCGCCAGTGGCAGGTTGTAACACCTCAACCATATACTGTACGACACTCGCAGGGGTATAGAAGGCACCTCCACCCTGACCTTCAGCAAGGGCAAAGTTGCCAAGGAAGTATTCGTAAATCTGTCCGAAGATGTCAATACTGATATTCTCTGGAATGTCTTTGAACACACGTACGATGCGGCTCAGTAGCTCGGGTTCCTCCTCAGGCACCAACTGTCCGTAGACCTCCTTTGGCAGAACGCCATCCATGCGAGGGTTCTCCTGCTCAATAGCCTCCATCGCAGCCTTTACCAACAACGCCTTTTGGGCATCATCAGGGGCATCATTGAGAGAGTCGAAATAAGCACATTCGGGCAGGAAGAAGCCACACTTCTCAATGGCTATGTCCTTATAGCTACGCTCCATGCGTGTGCCCTTATACTCGTTATAGGCTGCGTCAATCTCCTCCTTATGCTGCTTAAATAGTACATCGGCATAGCGGAGGAAGATAAGTCCAAGGATAGGTTGGCTATACTTATTGGCTGCAAGGTGTGCACCAGCACGTAACATGTCGGCAGATTGCCACAGTCGGTCTTCGAGGTCTTTGAGTTCGGTAGTTGTCATCGTCTTATTTTTCTTTTTGCGTATTGACACTTTAATGATTATGCAAAGATATTAAAATAAAGCAAGAATACGTTATTTTTTGTAGAGAAGTTGACGAGATGACGAGTTGACTGGTTGACGAGTTGACAAGTAAACGAGTGAACAAGTTGCTTGTGGACAGGGTAAGGGGAGACAGGGTAACAGGGTAAGGGGAGACAGGGTAACAGGGTAAGGGGAGACAGGGTAACATGTTTAACAGGTTTGGGGGGAGGATGAGGTAACCAGTTGATAATGTAGGGTTGGGGTGAAATATGTTTACAAAAGGCGGGCGTTTTGGGTCGAAAAATGGTCTTAAAGGGACTGATTTTAGTAGTCTTGTAACTTACAGAGAATCAAATACTTGCAGAGGTGTGTCTTATACCAGATTTACTTCACAT
>CAUTPS010000200.1:0-2655 GCA_963540415.1 uncultured Prevotella sp. | reverse complement strand
AGCTGCATACGTGCAATCATACAACGCATCTTCTCACCTCCAGAGAGTACGTTCACCTTCTTCTCAACCTCTTCCTGCTTGAACAACATACGACCCAAGAAGCCCTTCATAGCCACTTCGTTACCTGGTCCGAACTGTGACAACCAGTCAACGAGGTTCAAATCACAATCGAAGAACTCGGTATTATCCAATGGGAGATAAGCCGTAGTGATTGTCACACCCCAGTTATATGTACCAGCATCTGGTTCACGATTACCATTGATAATCTCGAAGAGCGCAGTCATAGCCTTTGAGTTGCGAGAGAGGAAGACAACCTTCTGTCCCTTCTCAATATTGAAGTTCACATTATCGAAGAGTACTGTTCCGTCCTCATCAACAGCCTTCAAGTTCTCAACCTCAAGAATCTGGTTACCAGGTTCGCGCTCCATAGAGAAGATAATACCCGGATATTTACGGCTTGATGGACGAATCTCCTCTACGTTCAGACGCTCCAACATCTTCTTACGTGATGTTGTCTGCTTACTCTTAGCAACATTGGCAGAGAATCGGCGGATGAATTCCTCCAACTGCTTCTTCTTCTCCTCAGCCTTCATCTTCTGGTTCTGAGCCTGACGTAAAGCTAACTGTGAGCTCTCATACCAGAAAGAGTAGTTACCCGCAAAGACTGTCACCTTACCGAAGTCGATATCAATAGTCTGTGTGCTGACTGAGTCGAGAAAGTGACGGTCGTGCGATACAACCAATACTGTCTGATGCTCGTCAATCTCACCGAGATAATCCTCTAACCATTCAACGGTCTCAAGGTCGAGGTCGTTAGTAGGCTCATCGAGCAACAAGTTCTCTGGCTTACCAAAGAGAGCCTTAGCCAACATCACACGCACCTTCTCAGTATTTGAGAGCTGTGACATCTGCTTCTCATGCAAATCCTCCTTAACGCCAAGGTTCTGGAGCAACTGTGCAGCATTACTTTCAGCCTCCCATCCATTCATCTCAGCAAACTTCAACTCTAAGTCGGCAGCACGATTACCATCCTCTTCTGTCATCTCTGGCTTAGCATAAAGTTCCTCACGCTCTTTCATGTTCTGCCAAAGTGCATCATGCCCCATGAGGACCGTGTCCATTACCTTATACTCATCATATTTGAAGTGGTCCTGTTCCAATACCGACAGACGCTCACCCGGTCCTAACTCTACTGTTCCCTTGTTTGGCTCTAAGTCGCCAGAAATGGCACGAAGCAAGGTTGATTTACCAGCACCATTGGCACCAATGACTCCGTAAATATTACCTGGTGTAAACTTTAAGTTAACGTCCTTGTATAGAACTCTCTTGCCGAATTGGATAGCAAGGTTTGAAAGTGTAATCATCTTTTTCTAATACCTTATTATATAATAATTTGGCTGCAAAGTTACGATTTTTATTTCAAACGACAAAGAAACAAGTAGAACATTGGACTTTGAACTTTGAGGTTTGAACATTGAACTTTATGATTTGAACTATTAACTTTGAACTTTGAGGTTTGAACTTTGAACTTTATGATTTGAGTATACTCCTTGAGCTATATCGGTAATCATAATTATGACGTACTGATGAGAACTTCGTTCGAATAATTTTGAATTATAAATTATAGTAGTAATCATAATTATGAATTGTGAATTATGAATTGTGAATTATGAATTATAAATTATGAATTATCATTTGGTGCTTTTTCTTTTATTCTCTTGCACCTCTCAAAAGAAAAGACTATATTTGCAATATAAATAAAAATACAGGAGGACAAGTAATGAATACAGATAGTACAATAACAGACACCTATTCCTTGGAAATTCCAAAGGCTGATACATCGTTATTGAAGTCGCTCGTAAAACGTATGGGGTGGACGGCACATAAAACCACAACTAAGCACACCGCTTACGAACAGGCACTTAATGACAAGGAACAAGGGCGTGTCAACGAGTATGCTAATGCAGATGAATTGTTTTCCAAGTTAGGCATCTAATGGCATATAAACTCTTGACAACACACCAGTTTGAGAAAGACCTCAAACGATGCAAGAAGCGTGGGTTGCCAATGGATAAGCTCAAAGAGGTTATCAACGAATTGGTAACTAACGGTAGAGTTCCTGTCCAATTTAGACCTCACTTGTTACATGGTAATAGGGATGGACAATGGGAATGCCATATACAACCTGACGGTTGCTTATATGGGAACAGAACAACACAGAATTGACCTTGCTCATGATGAATACAGGAACACACGCTGATTTATTTGGCAAGACGAAACGATAAGACCAAGTAATAAATCATTATGTGTTTCTTTTAAGATGACATTTTTACTCTGAAAATTCTTATATATACCCAAATGTAAGAATGTCACTCCAAACGAGAAATTCTGATTTTAGTTCTTCCTTATCATAGAAACGCGAAAGAATTATTGGTTCTTCCGTTAAATGTGTGAACGATTTTCGTATTGCTTTAACGGAAGAATCGAAGTTACTTATCAAACAAAAACATAGCTAAGACTATCAACAACCGACCCTATTATCACCCTCTAACATTGAAAATCATTTCTTTTTAGCCTTCAAAAATCCGCAAACAAAGGTTTGAAAAATCATTACATAATTTCGAATAAAACAGCTATAAATAAAGACAAAAACAC
>CAUTPS010000199.1:0-2701 GCA_963540415.1 uncultured Prevotella sp. | reverse complement strand
GAGTTCTATAGCAAGTGGAAGGCTATCGAGGCTATGGAGGCAGGTTATGTTTGTGTCTTCTCAGCTGGTACTGGTTGTCCTTACTTTACAACGGACACTGGTTCAAGCCTACGTGGTATTGAGATTGAGGCAGACGTAATGCTTAAGGGTACACGTGTAGATGGTATCTATACTGCCGATCCAGAGAAAGACCCAACGGCAACAAAGTTCTCTGAAATCACATATGATGAGATTTACACAAAGGGTCTTAAGGTAATGGACCTCACAGCAACGACCATGTGTAAAGAAAACGACCTACCTATTTATGTCTTCAATATGGACGTAGTCGGTAATCTGAAGAAGGTTATGGACGGTGAAGATATAGGTACGTTGGTGCATAATTAATGCTGATTATTCTTAAATGAATAGCTGTTGCAGCAGGTAGGTGACTACCTGTCTGCAACAATATACGTAAAATAAAAATCGACGAGAGAACTCATCTTAATCCTTAAAACCTTTTGAACATAGATTGATAAAAAGTTATTGGATATAAATATTAAATATATACATTATGTAATGTTATAAAAATAATTTTCTTATCTTTGCAGTTCAAATTCTAATAGTATAAAACGATGAAAAGAAGAAATACACTATTTATCCTCTTTACGCTGTTGTTTAGCCTTACAGCTATGGCACAGCAGAACCCTGTTCATTTTTCTGTACAACAGAAGCAGGTTTCACCAACAGAGTTAGAGGTTATCTTCACAGCGAAGATTGACCAGGGATGGCATGTATATTCAACGAATCTTCCTGCTGATGGTCCTACATCTGCATCTTTACATGTAGACAAAGCAGAGGGTTTGACACCAGTTGGTAAGCTCACAACACGTGGTAAAGAGTTGAATGTCTATGATAAGACTTTCGAGATGAAACTACGTTATTTCGAGAATAGCGTTGGTTTCGTTCAGCGTTACAAGATAACAGCTAAGACCTATAGTATAAAGGGTTATTTAGAATATGGTGCTTGTAACGATGAAATGTGTTTGCCACCAACACAGGTAGAATTCAATTTCAAAGGTAATGGACCTGCTTCCGCACCCGCAGCAACACCAACAGCTGCTAACGCAGAAACGGAAAAAACAACGACAGCTGCTACTGATGTAGCAGCTGATGGTTTATCTGCACTTACCGCAATGACTGCAGATACTGCAAAAAAGTCTGATGTGTTACCGGCTGATACTGCAGGGGCTGTAAAGCAAGAGAATGCACAAGTAAATGCAGATGTTAACTTGTGGCAACCTGTTATCAAAGAGTTGTCAGCCTTCAATAGCACTAAGGAAAGTACTAATAGCTCTCTTTGGAGTATTTTCTTTATGGGTATTTTAGGTGGTTTCATCGCTTTGCTTACCCCTTGCGTATGGCCTATCATTCCAATGACGGTAAGTTTCTTCCTCAAGAGAGCGAAGGATGATCGTAAGAAGGGTATACGTGATGCAGTGACATACGGCTTGTCAATCATTGTCATTTATATGGGTTTGGCAACGCTTGTTACTTGGGCTTTCGGCCCACAGAAGTTGAATGAGTTGGCAACTAATGCACCGTTCAATGTGTTTTTCTTCCTTCTGTTAGTAGTTTTTGCTTTCAGTTTCTTCGGTTGGTTTGAACTTCGATTGCCTTCTTCATGGGGTAATGCGGTTGATAATAAGGCTTCTGCGACAACTGGTTTGCTTTCAATCTTCCTGATGGCATTCACCTTGTCATTGGTAAGTTTCTCATGTACTGCTCCTGTCGTAGGTCTTCTCCTTGTTCAGGCAGCGACAAGTGGAGACTGGGTAGCTCCTGCAGTGGGCATGTTTGGTTTTGCTTTGGCACTTGCCTTGCCATTTACCTTCTTCGCCCTCTTCCCAACTTTGCTTAAGAAGGCACCAAAGTCAGGTTCATGGATGAACATGATTAAGGTTGTATTGGGTTTCATCGAGTTGGCATTCTCACTGAAGTTCTTGTCAGTAGCCGACCTTGCATACGGCTGGCATATTCTTGATCGTGAGACATTCCTCTCTATTTGGATTGTCCTCTTTGGTCTCTTGGGTCTTTATCTCATTGGTAAGCTTAAGTTTCCACATGATGATCCAGATCAGAAGGCTATGCCTGTACCTGCTATCATGCTTGGTCTTTGTTCATTGGCATTCTCTGTTTATATGCTTCCAGGTTTGTGGGGTGCACCTGTTAAAGCGGTAAGTGCATTTGCGCCACCTGTTAATACGCAGGATTTTAACCTTGCACCACAGACGGTACATGCTGCTTATACAGATTATGATGAGGGTATGCGCGCAGCTGCAGCAGCAGGAAAGCCTGTCTTGGTTGATTTCACAGGCTTCGGATGTGTGAACTGTCGTAAGATGGAGGCATCTGTATGGAGTGATTCACGTGTAGCAGAAAAGTTGAATAAGGACTATGTTCTCATCTCACTTTATGTAGATGATAAGACTCCATTAAAGCAGCCTGTTGAGGTGAAACTCCCAGACGGAACTTCACGTACACTGCGTACTATCGGTGATAAGTGGAGCTATTTGGAGCAAACCAAGTTCGGTTATCTTGCACAGCCATTCTATGTGCCATTGGACAATGCGGGTAAACCATTGAATGGTAGCTTTAGCTTTAAGGAGGATGTACCTGCTTATCTTGAGTTCCTTGATAAGGGATTGGAGAATTATCATGCACA
>CAUTPS010000198.1:0-2722 GCA_963540415.1 uncultured Prevotella sp. | reverse complement strand
TTTTATTTCTTAATATCCGGCAGGCGATTCATTTCGCTGTTATTGATATTTACATCCGTTCGTTTGGCTTTATGCTTTCCAAAATTATACGTTAACCCTACACGTAACGAAGTATTGTCATTATCTATGTTATTTCTGAACATATAATCGTTGTATGCCACTCGGTTATGAGCTTTGGTACCTCCAAAGATATCCTGCGCCAGAACATTCAGCAAGAGCTTATTCTTTAGGAGATTGATTTTGCAGCCCAAACCTAAGCAATCGATATTCCCAGTATGAAAAGATTCTTCCACTCCCGGAAATACATGATAATAATTTGCAAAAATGGTCATAGCCTTATAGCGATAACTAAGATTTGCAGAGAGAGTCGTGTTCAAGCTCTTCAAATCCGAATCATCCAGTTCTTCTGCCATAGACTTGGCCTTCAGATAGTACATAGAAGCACTTGTATACAAGTTGAATTTACCCCACGAGAAATTATAACTAACATCTCCGCCGTAGGTGTTTATGGTTAGGCAGTTCTTGGGATAGTACTTGGTATATAAATCATCAACCACTTGTATCAGGCTCTGTATGGCGTCAGAAGTGTGATAGTAGTACAAATCTACATTAAGGTTTCCCTTAAAGACATAGTTAAACTCTAAATTATCCATGATGGACGGAACAAGCCTGTCGTTTCCTTCCGAGTAAGAATAAGTGTCGCGATAAACCTTTGTCGGATCCATATTGTTCATACTTGGCCGGTTGATTCGCTTGCTATATCCTAAAGAGAAGGAATGGTCGTCGGAAGGATTATAGGAAAGCTCTGCGAACGGAAACCAATGATGATATTTATTGGAAACGGTTAAACCGCCAAGCGTTATCCCATTATTGCTTGTATGCTCATAGCGCAACCCTGCCTTGGCATAAAAAGGACCAAAGTTCCGGTGAACATCTGCATAGAGGGCCGTTATTGTTTCTTTGAAC
Source organism: uncultured Prevotella sp. (assembly GCA_963540415.1). GTDB lineage: Bacteria > Bacteroidota > Bacteroidia > Bacteroidales > Bacteroidaceae > Prevotella. Next base: position 1,756 of record CAUTPS010000198.1, on the reverse strand, counting down.
AAGAAACCATTGCTGCCTCCGTAATCCGAAATGTTGTTCGTTCTGAAATGGGAGTACTTGCCACCCACCTCAAAGCTCAGCCACGTAAAGGGAAGGTTTAAGTCTGCGCTGAGAGTATTCACCACATTGCTGTAATTGTCCCAACTGCTCGAAAAGGGGTGAGCCGAGCCAGAATCGTACACCTGGTTGACATCATCGCTTAAATGAATGTAATTATAATTCAGCGTTAGCTTCTTACCTATGCTGTCCAGCTTCCATTCCACATAAGGGGAAATCGTTTCCAAACGATACTTGTCGTGAGTCTGCTCCGAATAGGTGTTCGACGGATAAGAACCATCACTGAAGTTCATTTCGCCCTTGTGAAAGCCCTTATTACGAGAACGATTGAGAGTGGAAAAGAATCCTATTTTTACATGCCCTATTTGATAGCTGCTATTAAGATTCTGGCTCAATATGTCATAGCGGTTAAGAGTATAATCGTTCGTAACACGTGTGTATGTCGGATAGATGTAAGAGCTTTTCATCTTCTGAGGGCGTTTTTCGTTGGAGTTGTCGACTTTGTACTCTACCGAAAAATTACCTGATGAGAACGACAAGTCAGCTCCCTCCTCGGCTGCAAAATGAGTGCGTTGTGTCAGCAAGGTGTGAATTTTTCCATCAAAACCTACCGGCTTGCTTTTTAGGATAATGTTCAGCACTCCGCTGTTACCCGCAGCATCAAATCTGGCAGAAGGATTTGTAATGAGTTCTATTTTACTAATGTTCTCAGAGGGTAACGTACGCAAATACATATCCAAATCCTTTCCCTCCAAATTAACCCTGTGTCCGTCCACCAATACAAGAACATTGCTCTTTCCTATTATCTTTATCTCCTCGCTTGTCGGGTCTATGCGAGGGATATTATGAAGTAAATCGCGTGTACTGAACCCCTGGGCAAAAGGACTGTTCTGAACTAAATATACAAGTTTTCCGGCTTTCTGACTAAGCATTCTGCGCTGAGAGGTAACCGTAACCTCCTTCATTGTGTATTTCTTTATTTCTAAAGGAATATCACCCAAATCGGTGTCGGCTTGCACATCGAGGGTGTCGGTCTTAAGAATATCGCCCAACTGTCGGTATCTGAACACATACTTGCCCGAAGAAAGCGAAAGAGCAAACCTGCCTTCTTCATCCGATAAGCTGCTGGAAGTGACATCCCCGCCAAGAGGGCTTACTAATATCTCAGCGGCATCCAAGGGAGTAGTCCTGTCGACCTTCTCCACCAGCCTCCCCCTCAGCTGCCATTGCTGGGCATACATAGGCTGGCTCGATAGTAAAAGAAATATAAAACTTATAGGTGTGAACTGCAAAATTGAATGTAAAGATTTTACCATTATCATATTACATAGTATTTAGGTTTATAATGTCTTTTCAAGATACAAATGCACAGCAAAGGTACAAAATAATTTCATTATTTCAAATAATCGGCGATCTTTTTTGGTGTTTTTCGTTTTTACCATATACACCATATTCTTACATACAAGTATTCTTTATATCAATAGTCCGTTAAAATTTTGTGATTTGCGAATCTTTCGTCCCTAAGCTAACAGGTATTGTGGCAGAAAGAAAACATGACAGGTCTCTAAAAAAGAGATAATTAGATAACAAAATATAACATAATAAAATCGGCTATCTCGTTGAATTTCAGTAACTTTATAGATGTAAAAAGACAATAAAGTTTATGCTGATAACCAACTTGATTAGCCGATATATGAAG
>CAUTPS010000197.1:0-2723 GCA_963540415.1 uncultured Prevotella sp. | reverse complement strand
AACTATTGTAAGAAACAAGGTTTTATTTCACTACAACCTTCACAGACTTACCACCCTGACGCTTTACATAAACACCAGCAACAGGCTTCTCAACCTTCACACCGCTCAATGTATAGTAAACTGCAGGTGTATTGTTTGCTGTCTCTACACTGCTAATCGCTGTTGGATCAACCTTAGTAAATGACACTGTCATCGCAGCAACATCAACGGTAACGTCGTATGTAGCCTCCTCTGTGAAGTTCCACTTATTATCATCACCACCAAAGACAATCTTACCCTCATCTGACAAGTCGCGCAAATAGAACACCTGATCGAAGCCAGCATAGACATTCGTACCAAACTTCAACTCACCAGCCTTCAACTCTGTACGTGCTGAGAACTTAGCAGGATTAGTTGCATCTGCCTTCATAATCGTACCTTCACCGATACTCCAACCACCCTTTGTAGCACTACCAATCATCCACAGAGCAGTGTGCTTCAACGCTGTTGTCTGATAAGCAGCCTTGGTAACAATCACTTTTTTCGTAGCCAAGTTACAAACAATATCATAGTTGGCTGACTCAGAAACAAAGAACTTACCATCGGTAGGCTCATCTTCGCTGCTAACCAATGGAGCCTCAACACCCGACTGTAATTTCACAGAACTTGCACCAGCACGGTACTCCAACTTACCCCAATCAAGCTCTGTCAAGAACTTAAACTCCTTGTTTGCGTCTAAATGGACAGTTGCCTTGAATACATCAGCATTCTCATCAGGCTTCTGCATAACGGTAGATTGACCAAGATTCCAACCACCCCATGTAGCGTCACCGACGATTACTAAACGATCAGCAGCTTTTGCAGACAATGCGCCAATAACGAATAAAGCGCAACATAAAATAGATTTTGTAAATGTTTTTAATCCCATAAACTTATATATTAAAAGGTTATTAAAATCAGATTTATTTCGTAATACAACTCGAAGTCCCTTTTCTTATCAACAAAGATTTAGGTTTCTTATCTTTCATTTTCAACTACAATATTACGAAGAAAAAGCGAAACTAAAAGCGAATACAAACTTCCTACGGCTATAATATAAATCAATATAAGTCTTTCAATAACCTTCTAAACCTCAAAACAAATCATAATATCCTTATTATCAGATATATAACAACTAATAAAAAGACAATAGAAAAGCACTACTTTATAGAAAAATATAAAGTAAGAAATAACATTATAAAACAATAAAGAGCTAAAAAAAAGACGAAAATAAAAGGAAAAAACGATTGAGTTAATAATGATTCACACAGAAATAACAGGCAACCTGATTCCTAATTTGTAGAAACGTACATAATTAGAAATCTTGTCAAACGCTGGTTCTTCCGTTCTTGTAAAGGTAAATCGTTCTTCTTGCTCTTGGTCGGGATAGATAATGAGGCACTTAATAGGCAGTGCAGTCTCTTCATTCAAGCCTAACTTTTTATAGACTTTGCTTAATCGGGCATAACCACTGACCTCTCTTGCATCGTCCATCGTTATGCCACCACCCTGCTTATAACGTGGTTTATATTTCGCATCAATAACGTAAGGTTCAGCCCACTCTATCGGTTTCAGGAGATAGTCAAGTTCTTGATAATGAGCTTTCACATGATATTGAATCTCTCTTTTCCCTGTAAATATCTTCTTAAGCTTACCAAAGACATATAACTCAAAGAGCTTACTCATATCAATCCAGAAAGGAGGCGTGTCTATCTCTTTCTTACCAGCAAGGGTAATGTCATAACTGAAACGCCTTAGCAGTAGTTGTGCATACTCAACAGCCGTGAAGTATTCTTTGAAAACAGGATTCCCCTTAAACGTCTTCATTGCCTTAACACTTATCTCATCGCCCACCCGCTCAAAAGAAGGCTGAACGTATCTTATCTTCTTTTCCAAAGCCTTTGTGTCAAGTGCATGCTTATAAACCTCCAACTGCTTCTTACAAAAAGCAAGTGCCTTCTTTAGTATTCTGTTCTCTGGTGAGTCAATGTCATACACTTGATAACGGCAGACATTGTCTGTAATACATCCCTTCGCAAGGTTTCGTTGAATCGTTCTACTGACAAGGATATGTCCTTTAACCTTATTGTTTAGTTTTTCTTCAACCCTATAATAACTCTTCTTCAAACCCTTTCTTACGATACGCTGAAGAATATTCAGATACTCTGTAATCAAGAAGATACTCAACAAGTCTTGCTGCTGACTGATACGGATAGAAGGTTTGTCAAAACGAATGGTGAGTAAGTCCTTCAGATGCTCCATGTTATCGGGTTCTGCCAATGCCTCGTTTAACATACGAACATAGTCGATTTCAAAGCCGTCATTCATCTTAGGACTGACTTGCACAGCTAATTCCTCCTCCTTAATCCAGTCTACACCAACGAAATAAGAGCCAGTGGCACAGATGCTATCCGCTTCACGAGATAGCTTAAGGCAGAGTTCCTTCTCCTCACGCCCTCTTTTAACCCAACGCACAACTTCTGAGCCATCATCCATATAAGGGATGATAGCCTCACACTCAGTTTGCTGAAGATAAGTATTCTCCAACAACTGTTCTTGAAGTTGCACTACTCTCATTACTCGGTTGCTTGCTTATATAGTTCGTCGATAACATCCTGTGCCTCTGCTGTCAGCACACCATCACGAACATACTCCTCTAAAAGTGGGATAATCTCATAGAGAAGACGATCGGTTGTATTATCATT
>CAUTPS010000196.1:0-2747 GCA_963540415.1 uncultured Prevotella sp. | reverse complement strand
AAAGCGAGTGCAAAGGTATAGAGAATTTTTATTCCCTCCAAATGTTTTGAAGAAAAACTTTCAAAAAATTGCATTTTTCTTCTTTATACCACATTTTAAAGCCCCAAATTATGCACTACACATTATATAATATAAAGACATGCTTAAAAAGAAAACAAATCTATCTACTGCTTATCACGTTCACGAATTTCCACACGCCGAATCTTTCCAGAGATTGTTTTCGGTAACGCATCAACAAATTCTATGATACGTGGATACTTGTAGGGAGCTGTCACACGCTTCACATGATTTTGCAATTCCTTCACAAATGCATCATCAGCCTTACCCGTCCAATCATTGGCAAGGACAACAGTTGCCTTTACAATCATACCACGTATCTCATCCGGCACACCCGTTACTGCACACTCAACAACTGCAGGATGAGTCATCAGTGCACTCTCTACCTCAAACGGCCCAATACGATAACCCGAACTCTTTATAACATCATCAGCACGACCTACAAACCAATAATATCCTTCTTCATCACGCCATGCCAAATCACCAGTATGATAAAGATTATCATGCCAAACTTTCTCAGTCAATTCAGGATCACGATAATATCCCTTAAAGAGTCCTATCACCTTCCCAGCACTGGTATCTATACAGATTTCACCCTTTTCACCATCTTCACACGGAGAGCCGTCCGACTTCAATAACTTAACATCATACTGCGGATTCGGTTTACCCATACTGCCTGGCTTAGGTTTAACCCAAGGGAAAGTACCCAAAGTCATTGTCGTTTCCGTTTGTCCAAAACCTTCCATCATCTTGACTCCCACAAGCTCATAAAACTTCTGGAAGACAACTGGTTCAAGCGCTTCTCCAGCCGTAGTGCAATACTTCAGCGCAGAAAGATCATACTGCGAGAAATCCTCTTGCAACATAAAACGGTAGATAGTTGGAGGTGCGCAGAACGAAGTAATACGATATTTCTCCATCATACGCATAATCTTCTCTGCCGAAAATTTCTCATGATCATATACGAAGACCGTTGCACCCGCAAACCATTGTCCGTAAAGTTTACCCCACACAGCCTTTCCCCATCCCGTGTCAGCCACAGTTAGATGGATACTATCCTCATCAAGGTTATGCCAGAAAACACCTGTTACTAAATGTCCTAACGCATAGAGATAATCATGCGCCACCATCTTCGGCTCACCGCTGGTACCACTTGTGAAATACATCAACATCGTATCTTCATTTACATTCACTTCCTCTGGACGTACAAAGGCTGGCGCTTTCTCCCATTCAGCAAACCAATTATGAAATCCCTCTGCTACAGGGCAACCCTTCTGCGCCAATGAGTTAACAGCAACAAGAACCTCTACCGTTGGACTTTCGGACATAGCCTCTCGAACCTGCGTAGTCACATATTCATCATTGACACATATTATAGCTTTTACAGACGCACGCTGATTTCGATAAACGATATCACTTGCCGTCAACATATGGGTTGCTGGAATTGCCACAGCACCAATCTTGCACAGCGCCATCATCGAAATCCACCATTGATAATGACGTTTCAATATCAGCATAACCTTGTCTCCACGTCGAATACCAAGACTAAGGAAGTAAGCTGCTGCCTGGTCGGTTTGCTCTTTAAACTCAGCATACGTTGCCCTCAACTCCTCTCCACGTTCACTGGTCCACAGCAAAGCTAACTTATCTGGCGCAACCTTCGCCCACTCATCCATGACATCATACGCAAAGTTAAACGCCTCAGGAACTACGAAATGCAGGTTATCACGAAAATCTTCCTCTGAAGTAAAATGCGTCTGTGTTAAATATCTTTCTATCATATTGTTATTCTGATTTAACTTTATGGTTTATAGATCTCTCTATATCACATAAATAAACATATTAAAAGACTATACTCTACCCTAAGTTGCACGATAATCCATCGTTATGCTATTCTTAGGGACAATGAATAAACTAAAATATAATCGCCAAGAAGCGCATTGGCATATTGTCCAAAGCGCGCATACAATGGGGCTGATTAGCATCAAAATAAATACAATCGCCTGGTTCTAAAATAAATTTCTTATCGCCTATTCGCAGATCCATACGCCCTTCCCAAACCATATTAAACTCTTGTCCAGGGTGTATATCCATATTTACAGGGGCATCTTCAGACTTTGGCTCTACCGTCACAAGGAAGGGATCCGCCCTACGACCACTGAATCCGCTTGCTAAACTCTGATATTTATAGGCATACTTACGCTCTACGCTCATACCCTTCCCCCTACGTGTAAGGAAATAAGAACACATGTGTGGCTCCTCACCAAACATCAAAGCATCCAACGCAATACCATACTTTTGAGACAACTTATATAGTCTACTAACTGACAAGTCGCTCTCTCCTGCTTCCATTTTTAGATATTTCTCATCCGTGACACCACAGGTTTCTGCCATTTCTTCTACTGAGATATCCAAAGACTCACGTAAGCCTTTTAATCTTTCGCCTATTAACTTTATCGCTTCTTCCATAATCCTATATACAACTTTATTCTTCGCAAAAGTAAGAAATAAAATTAAATACACGTCGAAAAGTGATAACTTTTCAGTAATTTGCATATTAAATAAACAAATTTATACACACCTATAGGTGAGTTGTGCATATAAATATCAAATTTAGATGGCAATAATTACAAACAACTTATCCTACAAAGAAAAGGAAACATTGGGAATAAAACATACAAAAAACTCGT
>CAUTPS010000195.1:0-2759 GCA_963540415.1 uncultured Prevotella sp. | reverse complement strand
ACTCCTCTAAAAGTGGGATAATCTCATAGAGAAGACGATCGGTTGTATTATCATTCCCTTCCTCATCCTGCATCAGGAAGTAACTATGACCAATCCAAACATCTTCTGGCTTATATTCTTCAGACAAGGTATCTGCTGATTCGAGTTTCATTGTTGGGTCCCAACCACTCTCTTTATATTCATCAAAGTTCTTAACAAACAGACTACTAACCTTCTCAAAAAGATCCTCATCAAACCCCTCTACCTCTAAGCCAAATGGCTTCTCTGCTATGAAGGCAAACCGTCGTCTGATAGCATAATCAAGCGAACCTAAAGAGCGGTCGGCAGTATTCATGGTTGCAATCAGATAGACATTGTTTGGAATATGAAAACCTTTCTTAGAGTAAGGCAGCACCACACTCTCAGCATTGATACGTCCCTTACGCTTGTCTGCTTCGAGCAGTGTTATCAGTTCGCCAAACACCTTCGACACATTTCCACGGTTCAACTCATCAATAACCATCACATAGGCTTTGTCGTTCTCCTCCATCTTAGAGGAAGTATCGTACTTCTCAAGAATTGACTTTACATTGTCGAGCGTGATAGAATTAAGACGGTAGACCGTTCCTAAGGTCATTGTCTTACCATCATTCATCTCTACAATGTTCTCATTGATGTTCTTTACAAGCCAGTTAACACGTCTAACACGCTTATAGTTAGGGAACTTATCCTCAAACTCATATTCACCAGCAACGACTCCAATGGCATCAATCGTCTGACTTGAATAACACGACATAACGATATCGCCTATCTTCATCTTATTGATATAAGCATCTAATATCTGCTTTCCTTCACCATTATAAACACTCCAGTCTGTCTCATCTGAGATAACAGGACCATAACCATCCCACCCGATACGAATATAGCTATTCTTCATACAGTCGCTTCGTACTGGATTATCGCCCGTGCCTGCAAGCGAAACCTTCCAGACAACAGCATTATCAGAGATACCCACCTGCTTGTCCTTAACCACAGGGCGTTCTGCCTCTTCACACAACTTCTTGAAGATTCCGCTTTCTATCTCGTAGGTTACTTGATTGTTCTCGTTGACAACAGGGCGCAACCCTTCAATCCAATCCTCATAGTCTAAGGACTGATGGAAGGTAGTAAAGGCAATACGCTTTTCCGTTTTAAGCTGATTATATCTGCTTACTATCTCCTCCCTAATCGGGTCTGTTGCCATAAACGCAGGATCACAAAGACGAACAGCAAGCTCTGGTACGTCATAAGTCTTACCAGTACCCGGTGCACCATATAATACTATGTTCTTACGTCGCTCCCATATACGGACAACATCATCATACCATGTCCCTTTTGAACTATTATTTGTCTCTGTAGTCATCTTCTTTTCCAATTTCTCTTTCATGTAATCTTTCATACACCAGAATAAAGTCTGCACCGCAAGGTTGAGCGGTTTATTCTTAAATCCTTTGATTTCATTCAGCATTATCTGCTGTATTTCCTCTCCATAACTCTTTACGAAACCATTGACAAGTTCCAAAAAATGCTCATATTTCTTTCCTGCCTTTCGAGAAGTATAACCGAAGTAGTCACAAATATTCTGATAGATTTCATCCTTATAGAAGGTATAAGTCTCTGGATAAACACAGGTAAGCAAGGCTGATGCTGTACGCTCATCATTTGCAGTGTTCTTCCATTTACTTGGACATAAGTCTTTCATCTCTGACTTAAACGCTGCTAATCGATCGTTTAATGGAACAGACTCGTCAATCAGATGTTGACAGCAAACTCTTGTCTTGTCGGCTTTATTGTCTACCAAATACTTTATAACTGTGTCAGTGCGAGCATTATCTATAATATTTTTTCCTCTAAGACCATCGAAGACAGCAAGAACATCTTTCCCTTCTGACCTATCAAGTAATTCCCACTTATATTCTTCATAATAACCCTTAAAAGGTTTTCCCTTGCGGAGGACATCTATAAGCGTTTTCATCAAATAGATTCTAAGGGCTTCTACCAACTCATCACGCAGCTGCCATTGAAACCCTTGCTTGGTGTCCCAACCTTTTTGCATCGTAATACACCAGAAAGTATCTTTACCGTCTGCGTCTTTTACGCTAAATCTATTCAGGCGTTTTTGTACCCACTTAGAGAAGTCGTTCACCTTACTGTCATAATACTGAGCAGGCTTTCCATATACTTGGGAAACCTTTACACAAGTTGCCTTATGTTCTTTTTGACGTAGAAAACACAGCAATGCCTCATGATAGGACTTTGACTTCTCATCACGTAGTAAATCAAGCCACTCTGCCGTGGTGACGCCTATATCACCACAGCTATATTCTCCGTTTGTATTTATCGTCTTATATAATGTCTTTACAGCCATAAACTTATCAGTCTTCAGTTATAATGCGCTATTAATATCCTCACAACTTACTTTTATTTTCATTTGCTGTCATTTTAACATTTGCACAGAGTTCATTGTAAATCAACAAGTTAAACACCCACAACCAATGACAGCAGTGACAGGAAAGTTTGTTTTAAAATGCCGAACTACAAATATAACGACTTTACTTGACATATCGTTATTTTATGTTTACAAATTTTATTTAACACCTCGATTCCGCAGCATTATTCCTTGTGAGGTACTTTTATATATTGAAAGGTAACTGAAGAAGAGAGAGCCAAAAATACTTCCATAACAGAATGCTTTGCCGCTACTTCCACGTTTGCCCAATACAGATTCGGTAAGTTTTTCA
>CAUTPS010000194.1:0-2786 GCA_963540415.1 uncultured Prevotella sp. | reverse complement strand
ATAACATGTTCTGGGTCGTAAGGATGTTGTCCAACAACGCTGAAATCGCGGTTTTTTCCATAATAGATAGGCTTGCTTGGTGCCCAATATTCCTTGTTTCCTCGTACTTCCGTATGTCCAGAATGTTGTCCTGTCATAAAGCAGGCACGCGATGGAGCACTCACTGGTGCACCAGCATAAGCTTGTGTAAAGCGCATACCTTCCTTTGCCATGCGGTCAATATTCGGTGTAAGGATGTACTGCTGTCCATAGCAACCAAGGTCGCCATAGCCCATATCATCACACATGATATAGATAATGTTAGGCCGTTGCTGGTGTTTCTGCACCATTGCATTAACTTGTCCACAAGCCAATGCAGCTATGGGCAGGAGTGTCTTTGTTAGGTTCGGATTCATATAATGATATGTTATAATTTAGGCTCTTGATGTTTGTCTTTCCCGATTTCATCGTGCAGTAATGTCTACGGGTCTGCAAACTTACATAAAAAAAAATGAAAACGCAAATCATAATGTGCCTCTTGTTGGCTTTTCAAAAGACTTATTGTTACCTTTTATTACTTTTATTAAAACTAAATGTAACTTATATTAAGTCATGTTAAATACGGGGGGGGTAAAACCAGAAGTATTAAATAATAATAATATATTTGCAGAAAATTAATCATATTACAAAATAATTTCAAACGACTATTCGCAGCAAACATCCAATCAAACAACAACAATCTGCAGTTTCATGTAGAAACTTGCGGAATAATTTATTGGATTTAAGTAACCTATAAATATTAAAAACAGACAAAAAGAAATGAAAAAATTAATCTTAATGTTGGCTCTGTCAATCATTACATTGCAGTCAACATGGGCAAAGCTAAATGTAACTAAAGAAGCTGACGGGACGGTGGTTTTCACACTCGAAGCATCTGGCGACATTAACAATGAGTTCACACCAGTACCAGGAGCATATGCCGAGTACACGCCATCAGATTTAATAAAAGATTATCTGACTACTGCAAAACTAAAAGTTGTAACCAATTCTGGCGTAACAATGAGCAGTGAGGACTTAAAGCGTATCTGTGGTATGGCAGAGAAGGAAAACAACTTTCCCAACTTAAACACACTCGACCTTGAGTTCGCAAACTTCACGAATGATAACGATTTAGTCAATCTGAAGTATATGAATAACTTGAAAACTATCACATTTCCACGTACAACAACAAACATACCACAACGATGCCTTAGAGATGGCTCATGTAATATTGAAAATGTAATCATTCCTGACAATGCAGAACGCAGCGTAGATGTAGGCGTTCAGGCGTTTCCACAATCCCTAAAAACTATTAAACTTGGTAAAGTTGACCCTAATGGCAACAGCAAAATAGAGCAACAAGCATTTTTGAATTGTACAAATCTCACATCTGTTGACTTCGGCTATGGTTGGAAAGAGATTGGTGTCCAGGCTTTTTTCGGTTGTTCAGCCTTAAAGGATATTGTGTTGCCAGAAGGTGTTGAATATATCCGTGATGGTGCATTCTCTGGCGCAGCCATTGAAGCCATCCACCTACCTAATACGCTGAAAGTAATTGAGGCAAATGCTTTCGTATGCGAGAATCTGAAAACAATTACGATCCCTGCAAGTGTCGAGGAAATTAAGGCATACGCTTTCCAAAACAACAAAGCACTTACAGATGTATATGTATTAGGCACGAAAACAAAAGCTGAAAACCAAGCTTTTTACCAGCATGCATCTGCATCATTCATTTATACGAATCCAGGTGGCACAACACCTTTGAAGCGAGAGTATTATAAAAAAGCGGATGGATCTAATAGCCCCCTGGCAATGCTGCATTACCCCAAGGAAGCTAAAAACGACTATGTAAACGAGCATTCACGCACGCTTGGCGGTCCTACGAATAGTATGAACGCTGAGAATGGTGAAATTTGGCCCACTATAGAAGTTGGTAAATACACCATACAAGATGGTGACTATGCTGGCTGGAAGAACTTCGCCTTGGTTGGTGAAAACAAAGAAGATGACACATGGGATGACAACAAACGTGTAGACGGCAAGTGGTACACAATGTGTCTGCCATTTGACATGACGGAGCAGCAGCTCAAGAGTGCATACGGTTCAAAAGTAGAAGTGGTAGAGTTCTCTGATGTAGAAGTTGTCACAAAGCCTAATAATGAAAAGATTATCACACTTAAGTTTAAGCAGCCTGTAACAGAGACAAAGGCTCACCATCCCTACATGATTCATCCTTCTCTGCACAAGGGAACTCAGACAGGTGTGAAAACAACCATCGTGGGTATCAAGAAACAAGAAGAGAAACCGGAAAGCTTGGATGCTCAAAAGGTTGTAAAGACTGCTGATGGCGTCACCTATACTTTTATTGGTAATTATGACAACGACAAGCACCTGCAGCAGTATTCTTATTATTACCATTCAGGTGATGAGACCCAATATAAGAACGGTTTTTACAAGTGGATTAAGTCTGGCAGCGGAACATGGACTCCATACACGGCTTGCGTCTTGATGAATAAGGACAATGGTGCGAATGCGAAGCCATCAATCAGCTATTATTTAGAAAGCATTGACGGGCAAACAACTGCTATTGACACGCTTCCTGTTATGCCAGCAGTACACGACATGCAGCAGGGAAAGGTCTATACCATTACGGGACAGCTCGTACAGCAGGGCATAATTAACCTGAAAGCATTGCCACAGGGAGTTTACATCGTTAATGGAAAGAAGTACATCGTTCGTTAAACAAAGAAAAGTCATGATGAAAACAA
>CAUTPS010000193.1:0-2798 GCA_963540415.1 uncultured Prevotella sp. | reverse complement strand
GCAGATAAAGAGTTTTCTATCCTCAATCAGGTGAACGATGAGGAGGAGGTTGAGGTGATTAGAAACGGGAATACAACAACGGTTGCTAAAAAAGATATCGTTGTTGGTGATATTGTTATTATCAATACGGGTGCTGAGATTCCTGCAGACGGTAGGCTGTTGAAGGCCATTTCGCTTTATGTCGATGAGTCTACACTGAATGGAGAAAGTGTACCTGCTTATAAATCCGTAAAAGAAGAGGAGTTTGAGAAGGATGCTTCCTACGCTACGAATCAGGTCCTTCGTGGTACAAAGGTTATGGAGGGGCATGGTATCTTTAAGGTTGAGGCTGTTGGTGATAGCACTGAAAATGGTAAAGTGTTTGAAGCTGCACAGATTGATGATAGTATAAAAACTCCTCTTAGTGAGCAACTTGATGGACTGAGTGTTCTCATTACCAAAATAAGTTACGTCTTTGCAGGACTTATTATTGTAGGTAGATTGATGGTGTTCTTCCATTGGAGTCCTATTGTTTGGACCTTGACAATTCCTACATTCGTATTCTTTTGGCTTGTTATCAGGAAATTTAATTGTTGGAAGTGGTATTTGAAAACAATTATCACAGTTTCCTATTTCTGTATTCTGATGGGTAGTGTAATCGTTTTTCACGAATATCTTATGCCAGATAAGAGTATGGCAGGATTACTTGCTCATGCACTGAATACAATGATGATTGCCGTTACTTTGATTGTTGTTGCGGTACCAGAGGGACTTCCTATGGCTGTGACGTTGAGCTTGGCTTATAGTATGCGCCGAATGATGAAAACCAATAATCTTGTACGTAAGATGCATGCGTGTGAGACAATGGGGGCTACAACGGTTATCTGTACGGATAAGACGGGTACGCTGACGCAGAATCAGATGCGTATTTATCAAACTCAATTCTATGCTTTAGCTAATCAGACATTAGATGATGGTCTTGCTTCTTGTTTGTTGAAAGAGGGGATAGCTGTCAATTCTACTGCCTCAATAGATTATACGGATGCAAGTAATCCTAAGGTCCTGGGCAATCCTACTGAAGGAGCATTACTACTTTGGTTGAAGGATAATCAGGTTTCTTATCAGGAATTGAGAGAGGCTGTGCAGGTTATTGATGAACTTCCTTTTACTACGGAATGTAAATATATGGCAGTGCTTGTCAACTCTGCTTTGATGGAGGATAAGCAGATTCTCTATGTGAAGGGTGCGCCAGAGATTGTCTATGGTCTTTGCAAACATACTGATTGTAATGTGCCGAAAGAGGAGATTGAGCGTCAGTTGGAAGGCTATCAGGAGCAGGCTATGCGAACTTTGGGCTTTACCTATCAGATTGTAGATGGTAAGACAGAGGTCTTTAAGGATGGACGGGTTGTTGCTGATAATCTAACTTTTCAGGGTATTGTCGCTATTAGCGACCCTGTGAGAAGTGATGTGCCTGAGGCTGTGGCTGAATGTATGAAGGCGGGTATTGATGTGAAGGTAGTAACAGGTGATACCTCAAGGACAGCTAAGGAGATTGGTAGACAGATTGGGTTGTGGACAAGTAATGATACGGATAATAATATTATAAGTGGTCCAGACTTTGCTGCACTTTCTGATGATGAATTGGATAAGCGGGTGAAGGAGCTGAAGATTATCTCTCGTGCTCGTCCGTTAGATAAGAAACGTCTTGTGGAATCGTTGCAACGTTGTAATGAGGTGGTCGCTGTTACGGGAGATGGAACCAACGATGCACCTGCGCTACAAGCGGCTCATGTGGGACTTTCGATGGGTGATGGTACTTCTGTTGCTAAGGAGGCGTCGGATATTACGATTATTGATAATTCTTTTAGTAGTATTGGTAAGGCTGTGATGTGGGGACGTTCGCTTTATCAGAATATACAACGTTTCTTACTCTTTCAGCTAACCGTCAATGTTGCGGCTTGTTTCCTCGTACTTGCTGGTGCGTTTATGGGTACGGAGTCTCCGCTGACGGTAACGCAGATGCTGTGGGTAAATCTTATTATGGATACCTTTGCTGCAATGGCGTTGGCTTCTTTACCTCCGTCAGAGAAAGTGATGAAGGATAGTCCACGTGATAGGGATGCCTTTATTATCAATCGTTCTATGGGCTGGAATATCATTGGTGTGGGTGGTTTCTTCTTTGTGTTGCTGTTGGTATTGCTTTATATCTTCGAACATGCTGATATTACTGCATTGAGAGATATTCTTCATTTGCAGCTTGGTGAGGTTAATGGACTTAGCCCATATGAGCTGACTTTGATTTTTACTATCTTTGTGATGACGCATTTCTTCTATCTGTTCAATGCGCGTGCTTTTGAAACTGGACGTAGTGCGCTTCATTTTAAGGGGTGTCGTGGATTGCTCGTTATTATCTCAATTATCTTCATTGGACAGATTGCGATGGTGGAACTTCCTATTCTGCAGAAGTTCTTTAATATCGTTAAGGGTGGTCTATCTTTTGAAGATTGGGCTATCATCTTGATTGGTTCCTCTTTAGTCTTATGGGTTAGAGAGGCTTGGCATCTGATAAAGTCGTCTAAAGAATAACTGAATGGGGGGATGCTCCCTTTTGTGAGTGATTGAACATTTTGATGGGATTACCCATGGTGCTGTGATCACAGAAAGTTTTATCGTGGATTGATATATATAATAAGGTGTAATGAGGTTTATTTCCTCTCTAATGAAGAAAAAACACTTTTTCGATGAAATTTTCCCTCAAAAGATTTGGAGGTTACACGGAAAGTCTATACCTTTGCACTCGCTTTACAAAACAAGCC
>CAUTPS010000192.1:0-2798 GCA_963540415.1 uncultured Prevotella sp. | reverse complement strand
TATGAGTGATAAAGTCAAACGTTTTCTAAGTCATCCGCTACTCTCTGACCGCCGTTTACTCCTTGGTATATGGATTATCTTATCGTTGGTTGGTATGTTGAAATTTCATCGCAGTTATAACAACTTCCTTATCTTCAGGGGTGTTTATTGGCACACAGTAAATGGAACTTCGCTCTATGCGGCTTATCCTACAGAGTATGGAGATGTGAACCATTATGGTCCTTTATTTTCTCTAATCATAGCACCTTTTGCTATCCTCCCTGAGTGGATAGGCATGTTGCTATGGCTCTTGTTCTTATCAGGGTGGTTGTTTGCGGCTATCTATTGGTCAGGACTGCGTAAATCACAGCAAGTTTACATCTATTGGTTCTGCGGATTTACATTGTTGACAGCTCTATTTATGCAGCAGTTCAACATTGCTATTGCTGCTATTATCCTCTCATCATTCTTTCTTATTGAGAAGGAGCACGAAGGATGGGCAGCTTTCTTCATCGTCTTAGGTACGTTGGTGAAGCTTTATGGTATCGTGGGATTAGCATTCTTTCTTTTTTCACGGCACAAGGTACGGCTAATACTATGGTTAGCAGTGTGGTCGGTAATACTTTTTTTAGCACCAATGGCAATCAGTTCGCCCGACTATATCATTGGACAATATCAAGAGTGGTACAGCTGCCTCGTTGCAAAGAATACGGAAAACATTCATTCGATTGCGCAGAACATCTCTTTTTTGGGGATGATTCGTCGTACAACAGGTTGTATGAACTATTCGGATTTATGGCTAATTCTACCAGGAATGGCGCTCTTTGCTCTTCCTTACCTGCGCTTCTCACAGTACAAGAACCTTGCCTTCCGTGAGACAATACTTGCCTCTGTACTCTTGTTTGTCATTCTTTTTAGTACTGGTAGTGAGTCAAGCGGATACATTATAGCATTAACAGGTGCTTGTATATGGTATACGGTTGTGCCATGGAAGCGTGGAAATTGGGCTGTAGCTCTGATGGTATTTGTCTTTATATTGTCTGGTATGGGTAACAGCGACCTTATTCCGAAGTGGATACGCCACGATTACATACAGCCATACGCCCTTCGTGCGTTGCCAATCAGTATTCTTTGGCTGTGGCTTTGTTATGAATTATGCACAAAGGATTATACTCCAATAGAAAAGGTTGATGCTCATGAATAAGAAGATAATAGGTTATGATGCTAAGCGAATCGTAAGAAATGGTACCGGATTAGGTAGCTATGGGCGTACGCTCATCAACGACCTTGCCCCATTGATGCCCGACACAAACTTACGACTCTATGCTCCTGATGCCGGACGTGACAATCTTCGCAATCAGGTGGAACTGCGAGATAACGTACAGTTCTGCTATCCCGATCACCTTCATTTCCGTCTGCAACGTGACTGGTGGCGTGTGAAAGGGGTAGTAAAGGACCTAAAAGCAGATGGAGTAGAACTTTATCACGGTCTTTCGGGTGAACTTCCTTCGGGCTTGGCAGCAGCAGGCATCCCCAGTGTTGTTACTATTCACGACCTTATCTTCCTACGTCATCCAGAGTTCTATCCAGCTATTGACGTTTTCTTCTACAAGCGGAAGTTCTATCAGACACTACGCGAGGCAAGCCGTATCATTGCGATTAGCGAATGTACGAAGCGTGACATCTTGTATTATGGTGACTTCCCAGAAGATAAGATTGACCTTGTCTACCAGAGTTGTAGCACTCATTTCAACCAGTCGGTCAGCCCGTCACTGATTGAGGAAGCCCACCGTAAGTATCAACTCCCACAGCGTTATATATTAAATGTAGGAACTGTAGAAGTGCGAAAGAACATTCTTTTGGGTATTCGTACTATGGCAAAGCTACCTTCCGACTTACATCTTGTCATCGTAGGACGGCAGACCAAGTATCAAAAGAAGCTTGATGCAGAAATCAAACGTTTAGGAATTGGCGAGCGAATCCATTTCCTTCAAGGTGTACCCAACGATCTTCTTGCAGCTATTTACAATCAGGCTGAGGCTTTCATCTATCCTTCACGTTATGAAGGCTTTGGTATTCCAATCATCGAAGCCATACAAAGTGGATTACCAGTTGTAGCTGCTACGGGTAGTTGTTTGGAGGAAGCGGGTGGACCAGATTGCCTTTATGTAGGTCCAGACGATGTCGACGGCAATGCTGCTGCAATCCTTTCAGCGATAGAAAATCGTAAGGAAATGGTCAGCAAGAGCCAACGCTACGTGAAACGATTCGAAAATCAAGATGTAGCCTCGCAGGTTCTTGAGGTCTATAATAAGGTATAAAGCATCACCCCCAAGCCCTTTTCTTATCATAAAGAGCTTGGGGATGAGTTTCTTCTTCCCTTTTCTATTGCTGTGTTATTGCTTAGCACCAATCGTGCGAACGCTCCGCACCACTCGTGCGGATGCCTAACACCATTTGTGCGAATGCCTAATATGAATCCCGCAAACCATTATCACCTACCATTCAACACCCAACACCTACCATCCAACACCCATCACCCATCACCCTTTCTCCCTTTCACCCTTTCACGAATACAAGACGTAGTAAAACGAAGTTGACAGGTACAACTATCACCATCACAAGGATAGGCGACAGCCATTTGCTTGCACCCATCCAAAGGAAGAGATGGAGCAGTCCGATCTCTAAAAGATAGTTGAGTATGTGGCTACCAACGAAGCCCGCAACATTATTTTTTGACGGTTTTCCTTTAAAAGTAAAGTAGGTTGTAAGTCCGTAGTTACAAAGAAGTCCCACTCCGTAACCAGCTGTATAAGCTA
>CAUTPS010000191.1:0-2826 GCA_963540415.1 uncultured Prevotella sp. | reverse complement strand
TCTTGAGCAAGGTCTTCCATCGTTATCCTTAACACTTTACGACCTGCTTGTGTAAGACAGCGAAGACGTAAAAAAATAACAAACTGCTGGCGAATGTCACTGGGCTGTTGCCTCCATGGGATATGACTCATTCGCTGTGCTTGCATAGAAATACTATTGAGAAGATTAAGGCGGAAAACAAGATAATTATCAAGTAGACGTAACACCTCTGACTTATCCAACGAAAGCAGACTACAATCTGTTTGCGCTATAAAATCCTTTGTATAGCGTTGCATAAGTCCGAAGAAGTGTTCGGGCTGAATAACTGCTGGTGCCGACAATTCTTCCTCTATACGATAACGATGGTTGTCAGCATGACTTATCACACGAAGTGTACCATTCATTAGAAAGAATAGCTGTGTACATTTATCATCCATGCTTACAAGCGGTTTGTCTGCAATAAGTTTATGAAAGCCAAACTTTGTTTGCCCTACGATATCTGACAATTCATCCGTACTAATACCGATGAAAAGTGGCAGTTCGAGAAGTTTATCGTAGAGTTGGAGCATAGTAATAAAAAAACATATATAGCCACCTTCTCAAGAGAGAAAGCGGCTATATTTTTATTTAACAATTTTTCCTTTCATTGAAGGGCTATACCATACTTGCAAATTACCTTTCGCATCAGAATAGATGAAGTAAGCCATCAACTCTGGATGACGTTCGAGTAATTTACGTGCTTTCTCGATACCCATCACCATAAACGAAGTGGCATAAGCATCAGCTGTAGCACAGTTTTTAGCTAAGACAGTTGCAGAAAGGAGTGAATGCTGTACAGGATATCCAGTCTTTGGATCAATGGTATGAGCATATTTTTTTCCACCTTTATAATAGAAATTACGGTAGTTACCACTCGTTGCCATAGCCTTATCCGTAACATTCAATACCGTCTGTATCTCTTGATTAACCTTCACGCTATCATCTGTTGGCTTTGTAACACCAATCTTCCAAGGCAGACGCTGTTCACTATTACCCATCGTTACAATCTCACCACCAATCTCCACCATAAAGTTTTTAATACCATTACGACGTAAGAAACGAGCAACAATATCAGAGCCATAGCCCTTAGCAATTGCAGAACAATCAAGCATAACACGCTTATCTGTCTTTTGAATTGTGTTACCAACAAGCTTCACCTTATGATATCCTACAACCTGATGCAAGCTATCTATAGCCTGCTTAGAAGGATGCTGACCAGTTTTAAAACCAAAGCCCCACATATTTACCATTGGAGCAACTGTGATATCGAAAGCGCCATCAGTTTCTTTAGAAATAGACTCAGCGAGTGTAAACACCTCACGAAACATCTCATTCACCTTTACAGGTTTGTTTTGATTAATCTGTGAAATCAACGAATTAGCTTCAAAAGTAGAGAAGGTCTGATTTACCTTCTTCAATTCTGCTTCTATCTGCGGCTGAAGATCTTCATTGCTTTGATAGGTAATATTATAAACTGTACCAAAGATAAATCCCTTGTTATGCTGATATGGCATTGAATGCTGACAACGAACAATAGCTATTGAACCGATTATCAACACAAGAAGAAAAGGAATTTGCCAATATAGTTTTTTCTTATTCATATAATGTTTTTATTTATTAAGAGTTAAGAGAAAGTTAGACTTAGAATGGAATAACTTTTACAGTTAGGACGCACAGGCAGTACGTCCATTAGTAAAAACTATTAGAGAAACTAACAACAAGTTCTCTCTAACTTCTAAATAACTATCTCACTATAGTTCAAGAAGTACATTAAAGGTGGCACCAAGCTGTGATGCCCCACCACGACCATAACCAGGAACATACCAAGATTCGCCTATTTCTCCCATCTTATGAGCTACACGGAGCTTATAACGAACACTCCAACCCATACGAATAGGGCCTAAAATCTTTGCATCAACACTACCAACGAGTTCTGCCCAAAGTTGACTTCCCTTATTACCAAGAGCACCATAAGAGGATTGTGTACCCCAAATAGGGTCAGCAAGTCCTGGACTAAGAACATCATACTTAAACGAAGTGTAGCCTACTCTACCACCCACCATGAAGCGATAATCGTCATGCTTATTCTTAAGCATATTAAAGTCGCAGCCCACTCGTCCATAAGGTGCACTCGTCTTAAAGTTCGTTCCTGTTGTTTCATCGGCTTTATCAGCCTGTCCCACACCAACTTCAACTATAGGAAAATATCTATCCTTGAGATTTACTCGTAGCAAAGCTTCATACTGACCGTATGATGCAAGCCAACGCATAGCAGGTCCAACAAGATCTACACCCACTGCTGCCCCCCTAAAGAAAGGAATGCTATCCTCCTTTACCTTTGGCAAGGATGACCGGCGTTGTGCATTAGCTGTAGTTGGGTACAACAGGAATAATGCATTAAGGATTAATAAAAGTGATAAGTATATGTTCTTTCGTACCATCATAATCAACATTAGGATTACTGATTTCAACCTGACTCACACGTGTGCCCTTTGCTGATACAGCAGTAAGGGTATGAAAGAATGCTGGCGAACAGTCAACACTCTCAAAATGACTTATATTTGTCTTTGACACCGTAACAGTGTCAACTGTTGTTACACCTGCCTTACTTGTGAACACAAAGCGTAACTTGTCACTATCGCCACTATAGCTCATTGGCAAACTGAATTTTGTCGTGTTAACCTGTTTATTTAACAAAATCGTATCTGTTTTATTCTCACGTATTGCCGAGATAGTAAGTGTATCGTGCAAAGTATCGCCCTGTACAACATAATTAGCCCATACACCATTGGTTACAGGACAATCAAT
>CAUTPS010000190.1:0-2883 GCA_963540415.1 uncultured Prevotella sp. | reverse complement strand
ATAGCATCTGAATTAAGCCTTAATTGGCTTTCAAAAGACGCCCTTTTGGAGTCTAACTAACACCCTTTAAGAAGCCAATTAAGCACCTTTTAGAATCCAACCTTATAACCACCAGAATATAAGGAAGTTACAAAGACAACATAAAACACTCTTTTATACATTTCAAAAGACTTAAAAGCAATAAATTATGTAAAGATATTTCACACCTTAAAGGATAAATATATTCTATCAAAGAATAAGCCATTAACCACACACCAAATCCCAAAAAGCAAATAAAAGACAGCTTTTAAGTGAAGTCTTTAATGAAAAGCACCAATTAAATAACAAGAAAATAGTAACTTTGTAAACATAAACAATTTACCGTAAAGTGTGAAACTCAGCAGGTAGATGCTACCCTTCCCATATATTCTTAACCGACGATTTGGGATGGAAAGTTCTCTTGTACTCATTTAGGAAAGGGAATAAATGAGGGAGAGACGCAACTATCATAAATAGCATTAAATTCAAAACAACAATAAATGAAGCATATATTCCTAAAAACAATCATACTTTCTCTGTCCCTATTGGCTGTTGCATGCAAAGGAGAGAAACAGAGGGGAGATTTCTCAACATTAGACAAACCCTTTGTAGAATCCTATAACAACAATAGGTCTGACGACACATATACATCAAAGGGAAAGAAGAATGCGAACCAGAAAAACACATTTAAAGTAAAACAAGGCTTAGAAATTCCTATCGGGAAAGCCAATATTCCGTCTCTCATACTCTATCGTGAGGGCTATACAACATCGTATAACGCAGAAACACGTACGCCTAACTGGGTGGCATGGCACCTGACAGCAGATCACACAAACGGACCTATTAAGCGCAAGGGTATCACCTTCCAAGCAGACGAAGAAATACCAGCACCACGTGTTGACACTTACGATTACATGCGTTCTGGCTACGACAGAGGACACATGTGTCCTGCTGGTGACAACCATTGGAGCCAAAAAGCAATGGAACAGAGCTTCCTAATGACGAATATTTGTCCACAAGAACCAGCGTTGAACAGTGGTTTGTGGAATACAGTAGAAAAGCTATGTCGAACATGGGCAGAGCAATATGGCGACGTTTATATTGTCTGTGGACCTATCTATTTCAATCGAAAGCATAAGACGATTGGAAAGAATAAAGTGCAAGTGCCTGAAGCTTTCTTCAAAGTTGTTCTCCGACTGAAAGACGAACCGAAGGCTATTGGTTTTATCTGTAGGAACGCATCGGCTAAAGGACACAAGAAGACTGATTACGTCAATACAGTTGACGAAGTAGAACGTATCACAGGAATGGACTTCTTCTCACAACTTCCTGATAACATTGAACAGGTAATAGAAAGCCAAGCTAATATAAAAGAGTGGTATTAATGAGGAGTTAAAGACTTTAAGCGATGGTAAATGAAGAACTAAAATATAGGATTTTACAGAACTTCGGATTTGCTCCTACTGCCGACCAGCTACATGCCGTAGAGGTCTTTGCACGCTTTATGACCGACCGTGATGAGCGTGCTGTAATGATTCTCCGTGGTAGTGCTGGTACGGGTAAGACCTCCTTAGCAGGTGCAATCGTACGTACAATGCAGGAATTACGACAGAAGGTTTCACTACTGGCACCAACGGGTCGTGCTGCAAAAGTATTCTCACTGAATGCCAACCAGCCTGCAGCAACGATTCATCGCGCTATCTATCGGGAAAAAGCATTTACAGGACTTGATGGGAAGTTTAATCTGAATGTCAATCTCTTTCATGACCGTTTGTTTATGGTTGATGAAGCATCTATGATTAGTTTGTCATCAAATAATAGCACTTTCGGTAGCGGTTGCCTACTTGACGACCTTATCCAATATGTTTATAACGACCGTAATTGCCGTATGTTGCTCGTTGGCGACAAGGCACAGCTCCCTCCTGTAGGTGAAGAAGAGAGTCCTGCGCTACGTTCAGATGTTCTCCGTGCTTATGGACTGACGGTCTATGAGTGTGATTTAAACGAGGTTCTTCGTCAGAGTCAAGACTCAGGCATTCTCTATAACGCCACCGTTATTCGCCAAATGATAACCCATGATGAGGTAACGCAACTACCAAAGATTCGTTTCAATGGTTTTACTGACATCTCCATCGTACCAGGTGATGAACTTATCGAACGACTGGCCTCCAGCTATTCAGAGGTGGGAATAGATGAAACAATGGTTATCACACGCTCCAACAAACGTGCTAATGTCTTCAATCAAGGTATTCGAAACATGGTTCTTGGACGTGAGGAAGAACTGACAACAGGCGACATGTTGATGGTCGTGAAGAATAAGTATAAGAACAGCCCAACCCCATCACCTTCCCTCAATGGCAGCCTCAACAATGCTACAAATAATGTAAACAGCCTT
This sequence comes from uncultured Prevotella sp., assembly GCA_963540415.1. Lineage (GTDB taxonomy): Bacteria > Bacteroidota > Bacteroidia > Bacteroidales > Bacteroidaceae > Prevotella. The sequence continues at coordinate 470 of CAUTPS010000190.1, read as the reverse complement.
ACTACACAAGCGACAAGACAGGTTACGCAACTCCCTTCAGGAGGTGGAAAGGAGATAGAAAAACCCGCATTAACCTTCATTGCCAACGGCGACCGCGCTGTAGTACGACGTGTTCGCAATGTTCGTGAGTTCTATGGGTTCCGCTTTGCCGATGTATCATTAGAGTTTCCCGACTATAATAATGCCGAAGAGGAGATGACAGTTATCCTTGATGCACTGATGACGGAAGCCCCCGCCTTAACTCAAGAGCAGAACGAACAACTCTTCCAACGTGTATTGGAGGATTATGAAGACATCCCTCTAAAGGCAGACCGCATGAAAAAGGTGCGCGAAGACGAGTATTATAACGCCCTACAGGTAAAGTTCGGTTATGCTATCACCTGTCACAAAGCACAAGGCGGACAGTGGGCACATATCTATCTTGACCAAGGATATATGACAGATGAGATGCTCACACCCGACTATATCCA
>CAUTPS010000189.1:0-2932 GCA_963540415.1 uncultured Prevotella sp. | reverse complement strand
ATAAAGAAAGATTGCCTAAATTAACATTCTTTAGTCCTAACATCACCACACAGAAAATAATAATCTTAATTTTATAGTTATGTCCATCCGAAAAATCAACAATAAAGGTTAATAGTGTTTTTAAATAATAAAAAATATTTCTCCAAAAATTTGGTGGTTAAAAAATAAACGCGTATCTTTGCATCAAGTTTTTTTAGTGGTTAATTTAGTTTTAGTATTTAAACCTTGGGTGATGTGAATCAGTCAAGGTCTTTTTTTTGTATATACTGGAAGTCTTATACAAAGATTCCTGTATAGGTAAGATTAACTCATAACAGATAATTCACAGTTTCAACTAATCATTTTTATATTAATTATGTACGATATGAAATATGTTAATGACCGCATACGCAGACAAGATCGTCTGATGGATGAGGAAAGAGCGATAGAACTTTTGCGAGATGGAGAATACGGAGTTTTGAGTATGGTCTCAGAAGATATGGGATATGGTATTCCAATAAACTTTGTTTGGGACGGCAAGAATAGTATCTATATCCATTGTGCACCTGAAGGACGTAAGTTGGTGGCTATTGAGCAGAATCCTAAAGTTTCGCTCTGTGTCATTGGTAAAGTAAACTTGTTGCCACGCAATTTCACCACTGAGTACGAGAGTGCTATCTTCTTTGGTGAGGCGCATATTCATCTTTCTGAGGAGGAGAAGATGCATGCACTGCATCTATTGATAGATAAGTTATCACCTGACTTCAAAGAGCTTGGCGACAAATACGCTCACATGAGTTTTCATCGCGTTGAAATTATCCGTGTTGATTTCTCTGAATTCAGTGGTAAACGAAAGAAGGTACATTCATCAGGTACGCCAACCGGAGATTAAAGGAATACTCGTAGAATGATATTCACCACACATTAAATGTTTCACATAGCAAAGGTCGGCATCTCTCAGGACCTAAGTATTAGTTTTTAGCGAATGGATATAGCTATCATTGGCGGAGGAGCAGCAGGGTTCATGGCTGCTATCGTGGCTCGCAGGACAAACCCTGCAAGTAAGGTGACAATCTTTGAACGTGCACAGAAGGTGTTGGCTAAGGTCGAAATAACGGGAGGAGGACGTTGTAATGTTACAAATAGCTTTGCAGCCATTACGGACATGAAACAGGCTTACCCACGTGGGCATAAACTCATGAAACGATTAATGAAGACGTTTAGCCATGAAGATACTTATAGATGGTTTGAGCAACATGGTGTGCCATTGGTAACGCAAGAAGATGAATGTGTCTTCCCAAAGGCGCAAGACTCCCATGCCATTATTAATTGTTTAGTGCGTCAGGCTAATGAATTGGGGGTTACTATATGTTGTCGACATCGTTTGGTGAACATCCATAGGGTGGAAGATGGAAGATTAAAGCTGGAGTTTGAGAATGGTTCACATCGTATGTTTCATCGTACTATTATAACAACTGGAGGCTCACCCAATGGACGTGGATTACAATACCTTGCCCAACTTGGACATGATATAGAGCCTCCTGTACCTTCACTTTTCACCTTTAATATAAAAGATCGTGCTTTTTGCGACCTTATGGGAACGGTTGTTGAACCTGTTTTGACGACTATTCCCGGAACAAAACTGCGTGCGAAGGGTCCATTGTTGGTAACACATTGGGGTGTAAGTGGTCCTGCTGCCTTGAAACTTTCTTCATATGCGGCTCGTTTGCTTGCAGAAAATGATTATAAAGCTCCGCTTGCCATCAGCTGGACTGGCGAACTAACACGGCAAGAAGTGGAGGAGAATCTTCTGAAGTTGCAAACTGCTAACCCACGTAAGCAGGTTGCTACCTTACATCCATTTGGTCTGCCGAGTCGTCTGTGGCTCTATATACTAAGTAAGCTTGACATAGATGCTGTGAAACCATGGACTGAGATTGGACGTAAAACACTAAACAGAATGATTGAAACATTGGTAAACGATCAATACACCATTGCTGGTAAAGGTGCCTTTCGTGAAGAGTTTGTGACGTGTGGTGGTGTGAGTCTTAGCTCTGTTAACTCTAAAACACTTGAAAGTAAGGTTTGTCCAAATCTTTTCTTTGCGGGTGAGGTGTTAGACATTGATGCTATTACGGGTGGTTTTAATCTTCAAGCAGCATGGACAACAGGTGTTGTGGCTGGGCAATGTGCTGCAGGTAGTTAGCATCTTGCCACTTTGAAATCGTCGAGTGTTTGAAATAAAACGAATGTAAAAACTATTGCTGTCGAAAAAGAACATTTGATAGTAGCATTTTCCCTTTATACAATAACACTTACACCAAAGATATATCGTTAGCTAATAAGTCCTCACCACAATTGGTGTTTATGAATAACGCTATATATACTGTGCATTAACACTTCAGTCAGAGATGTGAAGTGAGGGGCAACTTATCATTTATATTATAATATGACTAAAGCCCAACTTATATTGAAATCATTTATCCCAAATCGTTCATTAGGGGCTAAACATATTTTGTTTTATTATCGAGCAGATTGTTTGGTTTTGTAACGTAGGCGTAGCGGACTACGTCAAGTTACAAAGATGGACAAGATGCCGATAAGAAAATAAAAGATGTTAGGAAACAATACCATAGTAAGAAGAATTATACATATGTGGTCTAATGACCGATTGGAGTTAATTTTTATCATCCCATCAAAACAATATTACACCTAACCCACTATTACTATACTCATTTTAGTTAAAAAGTGTTTTAATTTCAAATTCCTTTCCCATACATTTTGTAGTTTCAAAAAATATCTATACCTTTGCACTCGCTTTCAACAAGGAAGCAGGTTGACTACAAAGTAACCTTCTGGAGAGATGGTAGAGTGGTCGATTACAACGGTCTTGAAAACCGTCGTACCGAGAGGTACCGGGGGTTCGAATCCCTCTCTCTCCGCTAATAGGCTT
>CAUTPS010000188.1:0-2942 GCA_963540415.1 uncultured Prevotella sp. | reverse complement strand
TGATGTCCTCCGCCACCCTCGCTGCCCTGTTGCTCACAAAAGTGGTGTCATATACCTCTCCACACAGACTGATGCGGTTGGCGATGATATGAATATGCCTGTTATCGGTGTCCTTGTGGGTTACGGCTACCCATTGGTGATTGTCAAGCCCCATTCGCTTGGCAAACAGATGAGATATCCTCATCAATTCAGAAACAGGCAGTTTCTTCTCGTCCTGCGGAGCGATACCTATTTCGATACGGAGGAACTTGTTCCTGCATCGGCTGTTGTAGTCGCTGACCACCTTCATTTCCTCATGGATAGCCTTCGGCTCCCTGCTGCAAAGATTGTGGAAGGCAAGCCGACAACCGAGCTTGCCCTCCCTGAAAATATAGTCCAATGCCGTGCTTCCGTGCGCTATCGCCTTACACTTTCCTATCATCTCTCGTCAAATTTAAGACCTTATAAATATCATCATCAATCCGAAAGTGAGGGTCGAAAAAACGCTTAAATGCTTCTTTGGCACATATGGAAAGGTTCTTGGTTATCGGCACCCATGACTCGTCCTTTATCCTGATGAGGTTGGAAACCTGTGCGTAGTACATTCCCGTTCGGTGGAGTACGGCAATGGCTTCCTTTTCATTGTCGGTCATCTTGGGAACGGCTACCACTTCACCATTCAAAAGAATCTCACGGCAGTACTCGGAGAACTTCCGCCCTGTACTTTCTGCCTTTGCCTTGATGCGCTGCTTCTCCTCCGAAGTACACCTAACCTTGATGAACTCCGTCTTGTTCATCTGTTTTTCTTCATTGTCCTTCTGCTGCCATTGGGTAGCTTTTCTTCTGTATTTCTTCATATAAGTTTCTCTGAAAGTTAATCATTATGGATGATTCGTTGCTGCTTAATTTCTGAATGATGACCGATGAGAACGGAGTGATTACGGTCTAATCTCCCCGGCTGTTTATCGAGGGGAGCAAGCGCAGTTTGTGGGTACAAACTGACGTCTTGCAATAGCTGCTGAAATGTCGATAACGCCTACGGGCGTTTCCCCTGCCGAAAGTGAATACGCTGCACTCAGTGTTTAACTGCGTTCGTAGCATTCCCACCATATTATATATTAGGTTGGGCATACGGTCTTCACTTCTTTTGTGATAGGTCGAGGGTTTCAGAGAAAAGGGGTGACCTTTTTACGAAAAAACTCGACCCTTTTTCTCACGCTTATAGCTTTCTCCACTTCTCTATATCCTCGTGGTATTCCTCCAAATGACTGCGGACGAGGTTCTCCACGAAACTTGAAAGGTTGCTGCCCCTGTCACCCAATCTTCGCACGATGAGGTCTGCACGTTCCTGTGTTTCCTTACTCAGATAGACAGCCTTTCTATTACTGAGTTTGGCAGGTAAAAGATAGGCTTGCTTGTAGGCTTCAAGCGTTTCCTTTCTCATTTTGGCACTGATGCGTTTCTGAACGGGTGCATTCTCTGGCAGCCCTGCTTGTTCAGTTTCGTGTGAAAACTCGGTACACCGTGATACCTCTGTGTTCTGTAATGGCTCGATATCCTCTGATGGCTTACCACTCCGTGTCATCTTTGTGTGCTGCTGGCTACTTCTTCCGAGCAGTTCTTCTTCGTTACCACCTAAATAATATGAAAGGTCATACTCTACCTCTGTTGTTTTCTTCTTTTCCATTTTTCTATCTCATTTTATGTTTAACTTGTTTTACCTTTATGGAGTTGCTTTGCATTTGCTGCATCACCTGTGATAGTTTCTTCTGTTGCTCACGTACCCTATGTACGTGATATTCGTTGAGGTCTTTGAAGTTCCTGTAATGCACTGACATATCCTCGACCTTGAAACCAGCCCTAATGAAATCATTGGTTGCCCTCTTTCCTGCATCATCATTGTCAAGGAAGGCACGGATATGGGTTAGGTGTCGGTCGTTCAGATAGCGGATAGCCCTTGCAACATTGCTTACGGAGTTCATCACGAGGCAGACACTCGTTACTCCTTCTTTCATTGAAAGGAGAGAAAGGAAATCCATAAATCCCTCGAACACGCATACAGGCTGTATCTTATCAGCGTCCTTGTCTCTCAACTTGTCTATGAATATCGGAGTAATGTCCTTCGGGGCAATCGTTCCCTTGAAGGAACCATTGTCCCGAAGCTCATAGCCTCCCGATTGATTGGCAAAGCCTATGGCTTGATAGTGCAGCCCTCTTACCTCATAGCTGATACAACGTAGAAAGGGCATCGCCTTTTCTATGGTGATGCAGCGGTCTTCCTGAAGATACTTTAGTAAGTGTGAAGGTAAGGTGTCTGATATTTCTATCAGTCTCCTTACCCCACTTGCGGATGCCATAGGTATGCTACTTCTTTTCATTGCCATGTCTGCCTTTTGAGAACTGCAAGCAGTATAATCGGGAGCGTTCCGCCCCAAAAGGCGGATGGCTTCCGACAGCGTGCAACCCTCTAACCGCATACAAAGGTCGATAATACTTCCACCTCTGCCTTCGGCATAGTCTATCCAAAGGTTCATCTCTGTGTCCACCTTGAAACTTGGATGCGTATCTTCACGAAGCGGTGAACGGTAGAGAGCATAGGCAGGTGTCCTGCGCACTGGTTTGATACCTTTCCTTTCAAGATACTCCACTATGGGGTATCGCTTGATGCGTGATAATTCTTCTTCTTTCATTGTCATTATAATTATTGGTTGAACATTTATTTATTTATTTTGATTTTAATATCGGATTATATTTTGATTATGCTGATAGGGCAAACTTCATTTATTCTTTTTCGTTTCCTAAAGTTTTTCCCTAAAAACTTTTTTCACTTTCTTCTTGCTACATATATTTTGATTGTAAGTGATTGACATTCAGATATGAGTTGTAGTAAACAACTATACTACATACGCTACTACATCAAACTACTACAGCTATTTACCAGTGGGCAGGGGTGGATTTTCCTA
>CAUTPS010000187.1:0-2981 GCA_963540415.1 uncultured Prevotella sp. | reverse complement strand
AAGGTAAGCTGATGCGCCTTGACTGCCGCAGCCGTGAATTCGAGTATTTCCCATTCAATCCACAGGGTTATAAGCTCGTTCTTGTCAACTCAAAGGTTAAGCACGAACTTGTTGGTAGCCCATATAACGATCGTCGCAGAAGCTGTGAGAACGTTGTTGCAGCTGTTGCGAAGCAGTTCCCAGACAAGAAATTCGAGACATTGCGTGATGTCAATGAGGAAGAATTAGAGGCTGTTAAGGACAAGGTAAGTGCTGAAGACTACCAGCGTGCACACTTCGTTCTCGGTGAGAAGGAACGTGTTCTCGCTGTCTGCGATGCACTCAATGCTGGCGACTACGAGACCGTTGGAAAGATGATGTACGAAACACATCACGGACTTAGCAAGGAATATGAGGTAAGCTGCGAAGAGCTCGACTTCCTCAACGACGTTGCTAAGGAGAATGGCGTAACTGGTTCCCGCATCATGGGTGGTGGCTTCGGTGGTTGTACCATCAACCTCGTTAAGGATGAGTTGTATGACAAGTTCATTGCTGACGCAACAGAGAAGTTCACAGCCAAGTATGGTCATGCCCCAGAAGTCTATCCTGTGGTTATCAGTGAAGGTTCTCACAAGGTTTGCTAAGAGCATAATGGCATCTAACGAGGTGTCATTTTCATCAATATTTAATTAGTATAAGGGCTGGATTCAACATAAGAAGTTCAGCCCTTAGCTAAAAATAAGCGCCTTTAACACATGGAGTAATCCAACAGATGAAGACCTTTAAATCCCAATACACAACAAAAAAGATATTACTACCTAACCAAGAGATATTTACAAGTTTACATCTCATATCAAAACCTACAACATGAATAAATACTACAAAGGTGAACCCAAACTATTAGTTTCGGTCGACTGCATCGTACTCGGGTTCGAAAACAAGAAGCTACAGTTACTCGTTGGTAAGCGTAAGGTTGAACCATACAGCGGAAAACTATCTCTCTACGGCGGATTCGTTAGAGAAGACGAGAGTTTGAAAGAGGCTGCCAACAGAGTTCTTTTCCAATGCACGGGCATCAATGACATTTATATGCGACAGGTGGGTGCCTTCGGAGAAACCGACCGTGACCCTGGTGATCGTGTCATCTCAATTGCTTATTGCGCGCTCATCAATGTGTCTGATTACGACCATAAGCTATTAGAAGAAAATGATTTACAATGGGTTGACATCAACAAATTACCAGAGCTATATGGTGACCACATCGAAATGGTACAGATAGCATTGAGCCAACTCCGCAAACTCATCAATAAAGACCCACTCGGTTTCAATCTTCTCCCAGAACTCTTCACGCTCACACAGCTTCAGAATGTCCACGAAGCGATTATGGGTGTTGAGATTGACAAACGCAACTTCCGTAAGCGTATCAAGCAAATCGACTTCATAGAGAAGACAAAGTATATTGATAAGATAACCAGCAAGCGTGGTGCAGCATTGTATCGCATCAACAAAAAAGCCTATTCAGATGCCTCACTATAATCCTTCATAGGAAGGCTAACGATAGAAGCGTTTAGCTAAGATAACACATAAAAAGGGTATATCAAATGTTAAAAGGTCACTGACAAACATTCTGATATACCCTTTTATCGTATTCCTATCCATCCTTTGCCACTTCTCTTATACCTCATTGCATACCTGATTACCCTCAAGATGATTCGTATTAACGCCCCGCACCAGTTGTGCGAAGCCTCCGCACATTCCGTGCGAAGCCTTAGCACAACTATAAAAGGTGACGATTACGATATCCTACAACGCTGAAACAAGCTACTGCGAAAGGATGATGAACTTCGATAAAACAGTCATAAAACAACCACTCATCAACCAATCGGAGTAAAGCAAATACTATGCTTTAGGCATTTTTGGATATTTTGGGGAAAATAGTAAGTTTATTATTTTGATGTCTCCATATTTATCTTTATATTTGCATTATAATTTCAAAAATCCTATCTATTTATGAATGACAAGCATTTGATGGACCAAGCAGCGGATAACATCAGAATTCTCGCAGTGTCAATGGTTGAAAAAGCTAAATCAGGACACCCTGGTGGCGCTATGGGCGGTGCCGACTTTATCAACGTTCTTTTCTCTGAATTTCTCGTCTTTGACCCAGATCAGCCTGAGTGGGCAGGACGTGACCGATTCTATCTCGACCCAGGTCACATGTCACCAATGCTCTATGCAGCGTTAACACTCCAGAGAAAGTTCACAATTGACGATATAAAGCAATTCCGTCAGTGGGGATCAATCACACCAGGTCATCCTGAGAGAGATATCGCACATGGCATCGAGAACTCTTCTGGTCCACTTGGACAAGGCCATGCCTACGCTGCCGGTGCAGCAGTTGCTGAGAAATTCCTTGAAGCACGACTTGGTCATACCATGATGCAACACAAGATTTATGCCTTTATCTCTGACGGTGGTGTCCAAGAAGGTATTAGTGCAGAGGTAGGACGATTGGCAGGAAACTTAGGACTCAACAATCTTATTATGTTCTATGACGCTAATAACATTCAGCTTTCTACTGAGTGTGGAGCGGTTATGAACGAAGATACTGGCATGAAATATCGTGCTTGGGGATGGAATGTGTTGGAGATTGATGGCAATAATCCAGACGCTATCCGTGAAGCACTTGTAGCTGCTAACAAGGAAGAAAGCCGCCCTACGCTTATCATCGGTAGGACTATTATGGCAAAAGGAGCATTGCAGGCTGACGGTAGTAGCTACGAAAACAGCATTAAAACACATGGTGCACCATTGGGTGGTGACGCCTATAGAAATACAGTAAAGAATCTTGGTGGTGACTTAGAAGACCCATTCAAGATTTTCCCAGAGGTTCAGAAGCTTTATGATGACCGTGCAGCAGAACTCAGAAAGATTGTTGCTGAGCGTCATGCAGCTGAAGCACAATGGGAAAAAGAGAACCCTGAGAAGGCAGCACAGATGCG
>CAUTPS010000186.1:0-2996 GCA_963540415.1 uncultured Prevotella sp. | reverse complement strand
TCATCGACAAGGTAATGAAGATGGGCTTCCATGTTGTGAGCCGCTTGCGTCATGACGCAGCCTTGTTCTACACGTGGGACGGGGAACCTACAGGAAAGCCTGGCCGTCCTCGTGTCAAAGGTGATAAGATTGACGTAAGGAACATCGACGTTTCCAAGAGGAGTTTTGCTTTCGCGACGCAAAGCAGTTCCTAGGTCTTACCGATTGTCAGGCACGCGACAAGAGAAAACTTGAGTTTGCTTTCAACTCTTCATTCACAGCACTCAATGTGGCGAAAATTATGTGCAAGGAACTTGGTACGTCCATCGGTCGCCTTAAAGCGAAGATGATCAATGCCTATTACGCGCAACGAATTATTGACGTGTTCGAGAAAAGCCCGAACACGCCATTAAATAAAGAAAGGATAAATGATATATTTAGTTTCGCTGATGATGCAGCATAATATTTAACGGTCTATTGTATATAGATAAATCTGATAAAAAAAAGACGAGAGGGAGGCTGTCACTATCTCTTTTCGTGAAGTGCATTCAGGGTGATATATACACTATATTCCTTCTTATTTCCACACCCAGAGAGGCAAAGAAATGCCACGGAGCCCACAAAAGCAATTCCAGAATGAGCAACATGACAGAGAGTCCCTTAGTCCTTATCATCGTCCCTAATTATTTTATGCGGAAACTATCTTTTATCGTATCCACCATGTCTAATTTCTCCCATGTAAACAATTCCACCTGAATGTTTTTTGTTCCATGATACCTGCTTGTAAATGTTTTGTTCATAACTTCATTTTTCCGTCCCATGTGACCATAGGCTGCCGTTTCCGTGTACATCGGCTGGTTTAGTTTAAGCTGCCTTTCAATGGCTTTAGGGCGCAGGTCGAACATTTCAAAAATCTTCTGTGCAATTTCTCCGTCCGACATACCAACATTATTGTGTCCATATGTATCAACCGATACGCTGACAGGAGCAGCCACACCGATGGCATAAGCCAGCTGCACAAGAATTTCGTCCGCAACCCCTGCTGCTACCATATTTTTGGCAATATATCGTGCCATATAAGCAGCACTGCGATCTACCTTGCTTGGATCCTTTCCAGAGAAAGCACCTCCACCGTGCGCTCCTCGCCCTCCGTATGTATCCACAATTATTTTGCGTCCAGTAAGCCCTGTATCCCCATGCGGACCTCCGATAACGAATTTCCCCGTTGGGTTTACAAGATACTTTATGTTACTGTTGAACAGCTTTTGTATCTTGGAGCCGCATTGAGAAATGACACGGGGCATCAGTATATTAATCACATCACTCTTAATCTTGTCCAGCATCTTCTTGTCGTCCTTGTCAAAATTGTCATGCTGAGTACTCACTACTATTGTATCAATGCGCAGAGGTTTCTTATCCTCAGTGTATTCTATTGTTACCTGACTTTTTGCATCTGGGCGTAAATAAGTCATTTCCTTGCCCTCCCTGCGTATATCAGAGAGTGTTCTCATGATGAGATGTGCCAAATCAAGAGAAACAGGCATATAATTTTCAGTTTCATTGGTAGCATAGCCGAACATCATTCCTTGGTCTCCTGCTCCCTGTTCATCCGTATCTTTATTGGAAATTCCTCTATTTATATCATCGCTTTGCTCATGAATAGCTGTGAGAATACCGCATGAATTACCATCAAACTGATATTCAGCCTTTGTATAACCAGCCTTGTTTATCATCTCACGGGCTACATTCTGAAAGTCGATATATGTATTGGAGCGAACTTCACCCATTATGACAACCTGTCCTGTCGTTACAAATGTTTCTATTGCACAGTGGGCATTTCTGTCATAAGCAAGGAAATAGTCAAGCAACGCATCTGAAATCTGGTCTGAAATCTTATCGGGATGTCCTTCTGAAACGGACTCCGATGTAAATAAATGTCTCATCTTTTTATCTTATATTGTTTAATTCTTCTAATATAGCGTATGTGGAACGCAGCGTCATGAAATCCGTATCTTCTTCTGCTGTACCATTTTTCATTTTCGTCATTTCCACGAACATCTTTATCTCGTTAAAATATCTCTGTGTGTAAATCTAATTGTTTGCCAAAATGGGATTGAAGATATAGAAGAAGGTTTCTAAGGTCTTCTTTTTGCCTGCCCCCTGTTCGTCCGTATCTTTATTTGATACGCCTCTGTTTATATCATCATTCTGCTCGTGAATAGCTGCAAGAATACCGAAAGAATCACCGTCAAACTGATATTCAGCCTTTGTATAGCCAACTTTGTTGATCGTCTCACGGGCAACATTCTGAAGGTCAATGTATGTATTGGAACGCACCTCTCCCATAACGATCACCTGTCCTGTCGTTACGAATGTTTCTATTGCACAATGGGCATTGCAATCATAAGCGAGGAAATGGTCGAGCAACGCGTCTGAAATCTGGTCTGAAATCTTATCTGGATCAAACTCCGACGTAAATAGTTTTTCATATTATTCCTTTTTTAAAATATAAAAAGTTGAGGTTGTGAGAAAATTTCTAAAATACTTAATTCTGCCTATAAAATTTGGGAGGACACGAGGCTTCAGGCCAAACTTCACTTTATAGTGTGGATTAATAAAATATAATGTTCTATCAAGGATTTTGTAGCCTCCTCTTATATTTTTCTCAAACAACTCTATTGGGCATTTTGTTTCTTTTATGGACTTCAATTCATTTATACAGTGTTCGTCTTCTTTGAACACCTTTAAAAGATTTAGATAAATATTTGTTGGAAGTAAGTGAATAAATGGTAAATGTGATAAAATTTGACTCTTACATATCTGTTGATGTCCACCAAAAGGCATTTGCCATGCAGGGAAAGATATGAAAATAATTCCGTTATCTTTTAAATACGATTTTATGTGTTTCAAGAATAAGTTTTTCTCATAAATATGTTCAATAACATCATGGCATAAAATTATATCACCTTAATTCCGCAGCATAAATTCTTGTAAGAACTCCAAGTGTCTGAGAAACA
>CAUTPS010000185.1:0-3003 GCA_963540415.1 uncultured Prevotella sp. | reverse complement strand
CGTTGTACTAAACCAAACAGAAGAGTGGTATGATACTTAGCCCGAGTTCAGGTAATTAAGCATCAATATGAATAGGATTTGTGAATTTTTATTACAAAACACTTAATCGTTCAGTATTTACAAAACAATAGAGCCAACTTTTACAGATGCGTAAAAGTTGGCTCTATTATTTTAATTTGTTGTTTTATTTACCAGTCATGACACCTTCTATATATAGTCGGGTCATTTCTACTTTTCCATTTGTTCGTACGGTAATACTCTTCTTGAAGTGTCCAGGGAACTTACCAGTTCCGTTGTATGTCACGTCAATCGTACCTTTCTGACCTGGTGCAATCGGTTTCTTATCGTAGTTAGGAATAGTGCATCCACAACTTGCAACAATCTGATTAATTACCAATGGCGCCTTTCCAACATTTGTGAATGTGAATGTTGTTTTATGCACTGGGTTGTCGTCAGAGAAAGTACCGAAGTCGTAAGTTACCTTATCAAATTTAATTTCTGCCTGATTCTGTGCTACTGCAAATGTCAGTCCGAAAACTAACATCACTGTCATTAATAAGAACTTTTTCATGTCGTCTTTGTTTAATTGATATTTATTAAGTTCGATGCAAAAGTAATGAGAAAGTTTATAGTTTCCTTAAAAATTCACAATAATTAAGGAGATATTGTTATTTTAACGCCTTTCATATAGCAGACTTAACAATAATTCCACAGAACTTTCTTTATATTTTTATAAGGTGTTTCCCATTTTTAATTTAAAGTTCGTACCTTTGCAGGAGATTATCAAAACCAAACAATTACGTTTGATTTCCCTTTTGGGGATAATTGCAGAAGCGAAATATAATAAACATATAATAAGATATGTATAGAACAAATACTTGTGGAGAGCTGCGCCTTTCGGATGCAGGCAAGGAAGTGACCCTCGCTGGATGGGTACAGCGCGCACGTAAAATGGGAGGTATGACTTTTGTCGACCTTCGTGACCGCTATGGTATTACCCAGTTAGTTTTCAATGAGGCCGATAATGCAGACCTTTGTGGCGAAGCTAACAAGTTAGGACGTGAATATTGCATCCAAGTTAAGGGTGTTGTTAATGAGCGTCAGAGTAAGAATAGCAAGATTCCTACAGGTGATATAGAGATTATTGCTAAGGAGTTGAAGGTGCTTAGTAGCTCAGAAACTCCTCCTTTTACAATTGAAGATAACACAGACGGTGGTGATGACCTCCGTATGAAATATCGCTATTTAGACCTTCGTCGTGAGGCAGTGCGCAAGAACATGGAATTACGTCACCGCATGACGATTCTTATTCGTAACTTCCTCGATGCTGCACAGTTTATGGAAGTTGAGACACCTATCCTCATTGGTTCAACACCAGAGGGTGCACGCGACTTCGTTGTACCATCACGTATGAACCCAGGTCAGTTCTATGCACTCCCACAGAGTCCACAGACATTGAAGCAGTTGTTGATGGTTGCGGGTTTTGATCGCTACTTCCAGATTGCTAAGTGTTTCCGTGATGAGGACTTACGTGCCGACCGTCAGCCAGAGTTTACACAGATAGACTGTGAGATGTCATTCGTTGATCAGGATGATGTTATCAATCTGTTTGAGGAAATGGCACGTCATCTTTTCCGCGAGATTCGTGGTGTAGAGCTTCCTAAGTTGGAGCAGATGAAGTGGCACGATGCTATGAAGCGTTATGGTTCTGATAAGCCAGACTTGCGTTTCGGCATGGAGTTTGTAGAGTTGATGGACGACTTGAAGGGTACAGGTTCATTCTCTGTATTTGATGAGGCTGCTTACATTGGAGGTATTGTTGTTCCTGGTTGTGCTGACTATAGTCGCAAGCAACTTAACGAATTGACCGACTTTGTGAAGCGTCCGCAGGTAGGTGCTCAGGGTCTTGTATTCATTAAGTACAATGCAGATGGTACTATTAAGAGTTCTATTGACAAGTTCTATACAGAGGAGCAGTTGCTGAAAGTTAAGGAAACAACAGGTGCCAAGGATGGCGACCTTGTCTTGATTCTTTCTGGTAACAATGTTAGAAAGACACAAGTTCAGCTCTGTTCTCTGCGTCTTGAGATGGGCGATCGCTTAGGACTTCGTGATAAGAACGTATTTAAGTGTCTTTGGATTGTCGACTTCCCATTGTTTGAATGGAGTGATGAAGAGCAGCGTTTGATGGCTACTCACCATCCATTTACAATGCCTAATCCTGATGATATCAAGTTGTTGGATGAGCATCCAGAGCAGGTTCGAGCAAAGGCATACGACTTTGTTTGCAATGGTATCGAAGTTGGTGGTGGTTCACTCCGTATTCACGATACTCAGTTGCAGGAGAAGATGTTTGAGGTTCTCGGCTTCACACCAGAGAGTGCAAAGGCACAGTTTGGCTTCTTGATGAATGCTTTCAAGTATGGTGCACCACCTCATGCAGGTCTTGCTTTCGGTCTTGATCGCTTTGTAAGTATCATGGCAGGTCTCGATTCAATTCGTGATTGTATCGCATTCCCTAAGAATAATAGTGGACGTGATGTCATGTTGGATGCTCCTTCGTTTATTGATCAGAAGCAGTTGGACGAATTGGAAATCAAGTTAGATTTGAAGGCATAACACTCTTTTTGGTTGACTTAAGTCAATAAAATGTCACTGGAGGAGTTAAAGCGTTCATTATCTGTTACTTTTCGTCGTAAGTATTTGACACATTGGAATATTTGATGTACTTTTGCAACAAATAAATAGCATTCACCAGAAGAAAGCTAACAACTCTTTTGTATGTTTGCATTATTTAAGTAGATTGATACATATAAATAATTATTCGATTGCTTGAACGATACTTTAATTGTGTAAAACTATGACAGAAAAGAAAGAAGTTAAGTCTGCTCCTAAAGCAGCAAAGAAGGCTCCTGCTAAGAAAGCTCCTGCTAAGAAGTCAGTTGTAGCTATTAATGCAGAGAATGTCGGTTTTAAGGCTGGCGATGTTTACAATGCTCTTGC
>CAUTPS010000184.1:0-3008 GCA_963540415.1 uncultured Prevotella sp. | reverse complement strand
TCTTTTTAGGCTTGCTAAACTATATGCGTATCCACACTGAATATCTACTGTCCCGAAATATTTTTTTTCTCGGACAGCGTAACAGCTGATGAAGAGAAAAAGAAAAGCGCCTAAAACCAGTGTAATAGGCACTTTTTCAAGTGGTGATTCCGTTGGGGTTCGAACCCAAGACCCACAGCTTAGAAGGCTGTTGCTCTAATCCAACTGAGCTACGGAACCATCATGCGGGTGCAAAGGTACGGATTTAATTCCGTTCTGCCAAATTCCATTCCCCCAAATTTCGTTACAACAAACTTATATAATGAATTTATTTGTACTTTTGCAGGAAAGTATCAGCTTGAGTATTACCAAGTTCCTTAGCCTTTTGAATATTCTTTAAACCTTCTTCTTTCTGTTTGCTTTCACATTGCGCAATACCAAGAATAAGATAGGCATCAGGCTGAGAAGCATCAAGTTGAATTGCCTGTTGAGCAGCACTGATAGCAGCATCAACCTTGTTTAGACGTAACAAAAGGCTACCTGCTTCTGTTGGGTATAAGGCTTCCTTAGGATCAAGTTGTGATGCAATGAGAATATCCTGCAAAGCTTGCTGCCACATACGTCCTTTCACCTCGCACTGTTCACGCATATAATAGAAAGCAGCACCAAGACGTCCTTGGTTAAAATATTCATATGTATAATAATCCTGTACAGCCTTTCTATATTCTCCCATCTTCTCTAATTGCTGACCACGTGTATAGAAATATGGTGCAGAAGTAGAAACATATGGTGTGTCGCAAAGTTCGATACTCTTATTAAGCAAATCGAGAATCTCCTGATCATTAGCTCCCAAATGCTGACGACTCTGTGCCATCTCTAAGTAAAGTTCTGGATTATTGAACTTAGTCTTTGTCAATGCTTCAAACTCAGTATAAGCTTTTGCATAATCGCCTTTCGCATAGATAATCTGTGCCTGAAGGTGACGATATGCATCGTTTGCCTTAGTAGTTTCAGCCTTTTTTATTTCATCCAAAGCCTTATCCAATGTCCATCCAACAGACTTTGTCTTTTCAGCAAACTCTTGAATAAGCGCATTACGATAAATAAGACGAGCAAAGTTATAATGTGCTTCATCCTTTGCAGTCACCTTACTAATAGCTGTTTGCATTGTTTTATCCGCATCAGCAAAGTCACCTTTTGCAACTTGTATATTCGCTAAAGCATAATAACCATCATTTGCTTGTGGAAATTTTGTAATAAATTCGTTGACAATAGCTTCGTGTATATTAGTAGGTTTCTCAGAAGAGAGCATCAATGCAACAACAGCCTCCTCTAATGTGTTTGGTAAACCTATTCGAATATTGCTCTGTCGAAGAGTGATATCATTCTGTGAAAGTCCCTTAACAACAAAGTCCTTGGCATAGTTTACATCCGTTGAACTCTGTGATTCACCAGCAGAATTGAACAAACCGATAACCTGTCCTTTAACATTAAATACAGGAGCACCATTCAACTTGTCAGTAGCTGAAGACTTCAGAATCGTATAATTATACTTATCCATGAACTTTTCAACACTTGACACATCAGCCTTCTCAGCATTACCACTCTTTGGCATTGGTGTAATCCATGCTTCATCACCTACAGAAACTGTTGTTGCCAAGGGAGCAGCAATAGTCTTACCGCTCACTTGAAACTTGACTATATCGTAAATCTCATTGGCACCAAGCAAGCAATCCACCTCGTGTTTCTGTCCTTTAGCATCAATAATAACAGCTTTATCTGCTCCTATAAAGGGCTTCCAAGGGCTTACAGCAACACCATCAGTACTAATACATACACCATTAGATGTTGCTAATATACTGCCGTCTGCCTTAAAGGTTGTCAATGTAAAAGCTGCATCTGCAGCCTTCTTAACTGCACCAGGCTGAGCAGAAATGTTAGTAGAAACACCCAATATAAGGGCAATGGTCAAAATTAAAGTTTTCAGTTTCATATTCATTATTTCTTTCATTGTATATTTTTAGTAAGGTATTACTATTTCTTCTTACTTAAATCTAATAGTTCTCGAGCATTCTGTAAAGCTGCATCAGAAACATCGGCACCCGAAAGCATCTGGGCTATCTCATTCACACGCTGCTCTTGAGTCAACTCACGCATGTGACTGCGTGTCCCTTCTGCAGTCTCCTCCTTCTCTACTTTATAGTGTGAACTACCCAAAGCAGCAATCTGTGGAAGGTGTGTGATAGAGATAACTTGACGATTATTATTACCCATTTCTTGCATGATGAGAGCCATCTTCTGAGCAATTTTACCACTAACACCCGTATCAATCTCGTCAAAGATAATTGTTGGTAACTTCACGGCACCACTTACCATAGCCTTTAACGACAACATTACACGAGCAATCTCACCACCAGAAGCTACCTGTGCAACAGGTTCCATAGCCGTACTTGTATTGGCAGAGAAAAGAAATTGAATCTTATCTGCACCGTCCATTGTCAAAGGCTTTGGGGACAAATCAACCTTAAACCTAACATTCGGAATACCCAATGGAATAAGTCGGCTACTCATCTGTTCCTCAACAATCTTTGCAGCCTTACGCCTAAGTGTAGTCAACTTCTCAGCTTGATTTTCACAAGTAGTAAGTTTTGTCTTCACTTCTTGCTCAAGTAATTCCAGTTCTTCATCGCTATTGTCAATATTCTTTAGCTGTTCAGCAATGTTATCACGAATCTCGATGAGTTCTTTCTCCGTTGAAACGTGATACTTCTGTTCAAGTGTATTCAGCAAATCAAGTTGTTGATTTATACTATCTAAGCGAGAAGGGTCAAAGTCAATATTCTCAACTTCACTACCAATCTCACCTGCAATATCTTTCAGTTCTATATGTACTGATGACAAACGCTGTACGAGTTCTTGTGCTTTAGGATATACTTTCTCTATATTTCCAAGACTATCCAGACTTTGTCCCAGCTTTCGAAGAACTCCGTTGTCATCATCACTCAACATATTATCAGCCTCATAGAAAG
>CAUTPS010000183.1:0-3034 GCA_963540415.1 uncultured Prevotella sp. | reverse complement strand
TTTCGAAGAACTCCGTTGTCATCATCACTCAACATATTATCAGCCTCATAGAAAGCTGTTTTGATATCTTCTGAATGAGAGAGCGTTTCACTTTCTTGCTCGAGTTCTTCTTGTCTGCCCTCAATTAGACCAGCATTGTCCAACTCATTGAACTGAAAACGCATGAATTCTTCATTTTCCTGTGCTTTGGAAATCTTCTCTTTCATGTCAGAAAGACGTCTTTCAGCTTCTTTATAGTCTTGATAAGCCGAACGATAAGCAGCTAATTCCTTATTGTCTTGAGCAATAATATCCACAACATTCAACTGGAAGTCATCCTTCTGTAACAACAGATTCTGATGCTGTGAATGAATATCAATCAACTGTTCACCTAATGCACGCATCATTTGCAGTGATACTGGTGTGTCGTTAATGAAGGCACGTGACTTTCCTGTAGCCGTTAGTTCACGACGAACAATTGTGTCTTCTGGTTCAAAATCTATATCTTGCTCTTCAAAGAAGGATTCAAAACCATAGTTAGAGAGGTCGAAATGTGCCTCAATCGTACATTTCTTCTCCCCTTGCTTTATCTGTTTGCTATCAGCCCTATTGCCTAATAGCAAACCGATTGCCCCCAGGATAATACTCTTTCCTGCTCCTGTTTCACCAGTAATAACCGAGAAACCAGAATGAAAAGCAATATCCAGTTGATCAATCAACGTGTAGTTTTTAATATATAGATGTTTAAGCATATATTTGTCAAGTATAATAATTGAAGTTAAGGCAGAGGATAACTGTGTCCTACAATGAGATTACTATTGTTTTATTTTATCCCATGTAATATTCTGACTGGCATTGATACCAAAGAGGATATCGTAGACCAATTCTTTTTCTTTTTGTGTTCCTTTACCTTTGTATATATTAGCTAATTCATCTTTCTTATAGTCTGTCCAGATTTGTGGTAACATGCTTATTGGACGATTCTCATGTGCTTTCTTTAATCCATTTTCCAAGGCTGCTGTAATGTTTGTACGACCACGTTCAGCATTGTTAGCCATTTCATCCAAACCTGTACGATAATAGTCATACTGCAATTGACGGAAAGGCTTCATAGCACCATCAAGATAATCGTTGATAATAGCAAAGCGATTGCGAGAATTGTCAAAAGCTTTCCATCCCGTAAAGTTAAGATTCTGAGCATTATTCGTCAAAACCATACAACGCTGTAAGACATCTTCACCACCCATAGGAGAGAAAGAATCCAAATCTAATCCTATAATAAGATAAGCATAATAGGCTATCAGTGCCGTTAGTTGATTATCTATATTCTCCTCATTAAACTCAATTTGATCGAATTGAGCAAAGGTGAAGTTAAAGTCACCATCTTGATTATTATAGAGTGTGGAACTATAAGCAGCATTATAAACAGGTCGGTTTGCTTGAATCAAAGCAGAACAAGTAAAGAGGTTGCTACCTGGATCATATTTACTAACAGTAATATTAAAGTTACAGTTTATACGCTCATTCCTTTGAAACTGATAATGAGTCCATTGGTGTGTATTAATAAACTGTTCCAAAGTCTGTTGTAGATTCTCAAAGACAGAAGCATCTGTACCCTGAACCTGATTATGATTCACGGTTACCTTTGCATTTAACTCTTGTGCCGCTAACTCTCCTTTAGAGAATAGAAACAAGCTCATCAACAATATCACGAGCCACCTCTGTCTTTGGTTTCTTAGCATAAGTCTTCTTACCTTCTTTGTTGATAATCGTTATCTGGTTATCATCTGCTTGGAAAGTTGTACCTGGGATTCTCGTTGAATTTAAAACGATGAAATCAGCATTCTTCTTTTCCAGTTTTCTTTGGGCATTACTTTCCTCTTCATTCGTTTCCAATGCAAAAGCAACGATGCGTTGTCCTTCTCCTTTCATATTACCGATAGTTGCAGCAATATCCTGCGTTGGCTTCAGTTTTAAGAGCAATTCATCCCCCACACGCTTAATCTTTTGCTCCGCAATCGTTTTTGGACGAAAGTCTGCAACGGCAGCACAAAGTATTGCTGCATCACAATTTGGGAACTCCCCTACTGCAGCTTCATACATCTCCTTGCAACTTTCAACATCAATTCGTTGGATGCTGTCAGAACAAGTAAGACTTACAGGCCCTGCAACGAGTACAACTTTTGCTCCACGTCGGCTACATTCTTCTGCCAAAGCAAAGCCCATTTTACCAGATGAATAATTACCTATAAAACGTACAGGGTCTATCTTTTCGTATGTAGGACCAGCTGTTATAAGAATCTTTTTATCTTTTAAATCTTCTGTATAAGATTGTTTCTCATTTGAAGCAGAGAAGAACTTGTCCAATATCTTAACAATATTCTCAGGCTCTTCCATTCTTCCTTTCCCTTCAAGACCACTGGCAAGAAAACCGCTACCCGCCTCAATAATATGATTACCAAAGCTACGCAAAGTCTCGATATTCCTCAGTGTTGAAGGATGCTTATACATATCTAAGTCCATTGCAGGCGCAATGAAGACAGGTGCTTTCATTGAAAGATAAGTAGTAATAAGCATATTGTCAGCTACTCCATTTGCCATCTTACCCAGCGTAGCAGCTGTACAAGGAGCAATAATCATTGCATCCGCCCATAGTCCGAGGTCTACATGAGAGTTCCACGTACCATCCTTTTGTGAGAAAAACTCACTTACAACTGGTTTATGTGTTAATGCAGACAATGTGATAGGAGTAATAAACTCCTTACCAGCAGGCGTAATAACTACCTGCACCTCTGCCCCACTCTTTATCAGTTCACGGATAATAAGACAACTCTTATATGCTGCAATAGAGCCTGTTATGCCTAAAACTATTTTCTTTCCTTTCAGCATTACCTTACTTATTATTAAATTCTCTCAGGCGAATACGTGTCAAGACCTGCTTTGTATTATAAGTAAAATCACTTGCAAGCATCCAACTGTAATAACCTGGATCTTTACGCAGAACCTCTGCAACATCCCAACCTTTATATTTACCAAAGTTGAATACTTCATGACG
>CAUTPS010000182.1:0-3041 GCA_963540415.1 uncultured Prevotella sp. | reverse complement strand
AACTCTTTAATGGGACTTCTTGCCAAGCGTTTCCGCATTTGTCGTGAGATCGGAGCCTTTAAAAAAGAGCATAATATGACCATTCTTCAAGCTGGTAGATATGGTGAAATCCTCGAAAAGCGTGGCGCACAAGCAAGTCTTTGCGGTATGGATGCCAACTTTGCTGCTCAGGTTTTTGAATTAATACATGAAGAGAGTGTACGTCAGCAGTTGGAGGTTGTGAATAAGTAGGGTGATAGGTGGTGAGTGTAAATGAATAGTGACGAAGTCGGTAATTATGGTTTTATGTAGATATTGATGAAAAGGATACTGCTGACATGAGGCGTATTAGGCTAAAATATGTAATCATGTGGCACAAGATATTGAGATAAAGAAATAATAACTTACCTATCTATAAATCTGAAACTTATGCGTATATTGTTAACCTTTTTGTTCTTGTTGAGTTCTTTTTTATCAGTGGCTCAAAGTCGTTTGACGATTGTTGAACTCAATACCGAGAACTTGTTTGATACTCGACACGATACTTTGAAGAATGATTATGAATTCTTACCTGACTCTCCTCGCCATTGGACACGTACGAAGTATTGGCAGAAACTGAATAGGATAGGGCAGACAATCATTGCTTGTGGTGAAGATAGTAGTGGTTGGACACTGCCAGATATTGTAGGTTTATGCGAGGTAGAGAACGATAGTGTACTCTTTGACCTTACTCGTCGATCTTTGTTGCGTAAGGCTCGTTATGAATATGTGATGACAGCCTCGAATGATGCGCGTGGTATTGATGTGGCGTTGTTATATTCTCCTTTTTCTTTCCGATTGATAAAAGCCGATACAATACGTGTCATACCCATGAAGGAAATGCGCCCAACTCGAGATATTCTACATGTAGAAGGTGAAATAGAAAACGGTGATACGCTGCACGTCTTCCTACTTCATGCACCAAGTCGAATGGGTGGTGAACTTTATTCTCGTCCTTTTAGAAAGCACGTGATGGAACAGTTATGTAATGTAATAGATTCTCTTCGTAGGCAGTATGTTGAACCTAAATTATTGGTGATGGGTGACTTTAATGATTATGCAGATAGTCCTTCACTACAACTTGCGTACGAACATGGATTGATAAATGTGTCTGCGGAAGCACATGGGTGTAATGGAGCAAAGGGAACTTATCGCTATCATGGAGAATGGGGAAGCCTGGATCAGATACTTGTAAGTGAAAATCTACGTTCATGGATGATAGACTGCCGTATTAATGATGCTCGTTTTCTGTTAGAAGAAGATACAAAATACGGCGGAGTAAAGCCCCGCCGTAATTATAATGGTATGCGTTTTAATAATGGATTTAGCGACCATCTTCCACTTGTTCTGCGTCTCCAGCATTGATATTTGCACTTCTTTCCGAATTATTTTCATGAAAAAAAATATTTTTCTTCATGAAAATAAACATTTACTTTCATGAAAATAAACATTTACTTTCATGAGAATAAAAATTTATCTTCGTGAATAAAAAAAGAAAACACTACCTTTCTCGATAGGAAAGGTAGTGTTTAAATTTATGAATTAGTGCAGTCTTCGACTATTGGTTATTAACAAACTTGATGCGTTTGTTACAGTCATCAATCTTTGCCTGAAGCTTAGCAATCTTTCTTTCCATCTTGCTTAAAGTCTTCTGACTCTTAGCTAACTTCTTGTTGATAGACTTAGCTTCCTTCAGACGCTTGATAGTACTCTTTGCATCCTTAACAGTATTTGATGCGTTTGTTGTGTTGAATTCTGTTGTAGCTACATTTGCTTCAACATTGATGTCAGCTGCTTTCTTGTTGAGTTCGGCATTGTTTGCCTTCTCTTTTTCGTAATCTAACTGCAGTTTGTTCAACTCTGTAGTCATCTTGAGCACCTTCTGCTGTTCTTTCAGAGTGTCAATCTTTTCACTATTAAAAGAAGAGGCACAAGATACAAAAACCAACGTTATTAATCCTAAAAAAAATAATTTCTTCATACTTACATCTATTTAAATTAATGGTGCAAATGTAGATAAAATATTGTTTACATGCAAAAGATAATATGTAAAACCTT
This sequence comes from uncultured Prevotella sp., assembly GCA_963540415.1. GTDB lineage: Bacteria > Bacteroidota > Bacteroidia > Bacteroidales > Bacteroidaceae > Prevotella. The sequence continues at coordinate 965 of CAUTPS010000182.1, read as the reverse complement.
TCCTTTTATGTAGAAATATTGTTTTTTAACAACTATCTTTTGCGTTATTATCCACCTATAAGTCAGTTATCTTGTTTTCTGAGGGTCCAATCTTTACTTAGATAGAATCAGCTTCCAAAGTCTTTTTCTTACTTGGTTTTGAGGGTTGATTGTCTAAACCGATTTCATCCAGAAGACCATCCATAGCACTTCCTAATAGTCCTTCGATGGCTGAGGTTGCAGGTGCAATGATGTTTTCCTGCAACATCTTCTGTGCTTTCTTCTTAAGTTGTTCCTTCATGTTGATTTCCTCCTTCTTGTAATACAGCTCTGCAGCTTCTCGAAGGTCATCTTCATCTACGGTAAAGATATGCCCGAACACACCTAATGATACGATATGATCTTTTCCATCGTAGTGTACCTTACCTAATGAACATACAACATAGTTATCGACAGTAACGAGGTTATCAACAGCTGTTTCAATCACCTTACCAGCAAAGGCATTACTGACTGTTTTGAAAGCATTATCGATGAAAGCGTTGCCTGTAAGATTATCGTTGTCATTTACAGCATTATTTACAGTAGTAGTGATAACGGTAGAGAGTACTTCCTTGTGTTGTTCTGTCTTTGGGCAAGTGACAACCATCACTGCAACCAAGACAACGAGTGTGAGCAAAATACCGATAAGGCAGCCAGTATGGCTTTTCTTCTTCGGTGCTGGCTGCGCCTGCTGGGCTGCTTCTTGTGGTGCAGCTTGTATGATTGGTCTGGCTTCAACAATAGGTATATCTTCTGTTTTCTCTGTCTTGTTGATAGATTCTTTGTTCTCAAAGAGTGGGCGAAGCTCTTCTATCTGGTTGGCAGGAACCCATTCTACACCATCTGTTGGCATAACCAATGACGTTTCATCCAACTTACGTTCAGCTAATTCGTTGAGGCTATAAGGACCTCTCTTTTCTTCATTAATCTTGATATAGTATTCCATT
>CAUTPS010000181.1:0-3084 GCA_963540415.1 uncultured Prevotella sp. | reverse complement strand
TCTTTGCAATAACAATCTTACCACTACCACCGCTCTTCAACAAGTGTTCTGGATTAGGGAAACGTGCAATAACACTTACTGTACCAGTCGTTGCATCAATAATACCACTGGTCTTAACAACTACACCTTCATGGTTATAAGTTGTACCATCAGCTAACACCAAACTTACACTTGGGAAAGACTTAATAGCATTGTTCAAACCATTATTAGTACGGCTGAGCTTTAAGATATCAGACTCAGTCATTGAGAAATAAACTTCGATAGTAGAAGTGTTGCTCACTGTGGTAACAGGCTGTGCAGAAGATGCGCTAACCAAAGCACCCTCCTTATAAGGAAGACTACCCACATAACCTGACGCAGGACTCTTCACATAGCAGAAACCGAGGTTATCTTTAGCTGTTGCGAGCATTGCCTGAGCCTGACGAACAGCTGCACGTGCCTGTGTTACTGCTGCATTAGCAGATGCTACGCCACTCTGTGCTTGGCTAACAGCAGCCTGGGCAGTCTCATACGCATTCTTTGCAGATTCCAACTCGTACTCACCAATTACCTTATTATTATAAAGGTTCTTACTGTTACTATACGTCAATCGTGAAGTTGCAGCCTGCGCATTGGCTGAATTCAGACTTGCATTAGCCTGAACAACACGAGCCTGAGCATCTGCAACACCGCTCTGTGCTGATACGACTTGAGCTTCAGCCTGACGCACAGCAGCCTGATAAGTAGAGTTATCTACCACGAAGAGCACCTGTCCTGCACGAACATACTCACCTTCATGTACATAAAGTTTTGTGATAAAGCCACTAACTTTTGGACGCACCTCAACATCCTGCACACCCTTAATGGTTGCTGGGAATGTTGTTTTCAACTGTGCATTGGCTGCACCAATCGTTACTACAGGATACTCATCGCTTGTTGGAAGACCTTGTTGTCCTCCACCACAACTGGAAAGTAACAATGCCATTGCTGCTATAGCAGACAATAAGATACTTTTTTTCTTCATACCTATTTAATATATATATTCTTTGTTTATCTTAATTCAACAGGACAAACTAAAGTTTAACCTGCTTACAGTAAGTTAATTTACTACGAAAGCAAAGCACATTAAAAACTATGTTATATCGTTATAGTTTTCAGTGTACAAATTTACATATTATTATTTAATCCAACTCTGCTTATAGTCTCTTTTTTAACAATAATTGGCTATACCAAACCGAGTTCCTTTGCCTTTTCCCTCAATAAAGCTAAAAGTGGTTCACGTTCATTAGGAACTTTATTATCGAGCACAGCATCCTTTAGTGTTTTTTTCAAAACTCCGACCTCCCTACTCGGCTTCAAATTAAACATCTCCATAATCTCGTTTCCATCAACACAAGGTTGTAAAAGACGCTTATAATCACGATCTTTCAAGTCCTTTAGTTTCTCACGAACAATACGGAAATTATCCAAGAAGCGTTGTTTTCGAACTGCATTCTTACTTGTTATATCTGCCTCACAAAGGGTCATCAAGTCATCTATGTCGTCACCTGCATCATTCAGCAATCGACGTACCGCAGAATCAGTCACTTCTTCATCAGCAATAGCAATCGGGCGCATGTGTAAGTCAACCTGTTTCTGCACATACTTCATCTTACTATCCATCGGGAGTTTAAGACGACGGAAGATAGTTGGGACCATCTTTGCACCCACAAAGTTGTGATTATGAAAAGTCCATCCTACTGTTGCATCCCAACGCTTACACTTAGCCTTACCCACATCATGCAACAATGCAGACCAACGCAGCCAAAGATTATCCGTATGCTTACAGATATTATCCAATACCTCTAAGGTGTGATAGAAGTTATTCTTATGTGCACGCCCATTTCTTGTGTCCACAACATCAAGTGCTACAAGCTCTGGAAGAATAAGCTGCAAAAGACCACAACGATACAACTCTATAAAGCCCTTACTTGGAGTGTCCGTCATCATTATCTTATTCAACTCCTCCTCTATACGCTCTCCGCTAATAATCTTAATTCGTTCAGCATTACGCTCCAAAGCCTCGAAGGTCTCGTCTTCTATGAAGAAGTTTAGTTGTGTAGCAAAGCGAACACAACGCATCATACGTAATGGGTCATCAGAAAAAGTAACATCTGGGTCAAGTGGCGTACGGATAATACCATCCCAGAGGTCATCAATACCACCGAATGGGTCTACCAATTCGCCGAAACGTGCTTTATTCAAGCAAACAGCCATCGCATTAATCGTAAAGTCACGACGATTCTGATCATCTTCTAATGTACCATCTTCAACTATTGGCTTCCTACTGTCGTGGCTATAACTTTCCTTTCGTGCACCAACAAACTCTACCTCAATATTCTTGTACTTTACTTGTGCAGTACCGAAATTGCGAAAGACTGACAAGTGAGCCTTCTTACCCAATATAGTTTTTAATTCACTTGCGACCTGAATACCACTTCCAACAACGACGACATCAATGTCATTTGACGGACGTTCTAAAAACAAATCACGAACGTAACCACCTACGACATAGCATTCTAATCCAAGTTTATCAGCTGCTGTTGAAATATGATGAAATATATCTTTATCTATAAGCTGTGCCAATTCGGCATCTGAAAGATCTCGCATAAAATAATGTTATCTTTTATAATAAGAATCATGCAAAGATACATATTTTCCTCAACTCTCACAAGTTCAAAACTAAATGGATGCGCTTTTTATGCACAACACTTTGTTCTATGACAATCGAATCAACATGATTTAAGTCAAGTATTTAAGTAAAAAGATTATATAGCATATTCGAGTCATTCATATAATAAAAGCCATATTAGAGGACAACAAACCATCATTAAACTATTAACAAAAATAAACAAAGACAACTCTATCACGATTTATATGTTAATTATGTTTTTGTTTTAAAAACTTTCCAAGCTGACTATCTGCTATTTACAGAAGAATTGCTAACTTTGCACCCCACTAAAAGAAATTAGGTAAAGAGCTTGACAACAAGTTTTTAAGACCAGGTAAAAGAAGTATAACAACCGAATACACGTTTGTGATGTCATAACCCTACGGTGTTATTTA
>CAUTPS010000180.1:0-3097 GCA_963540415.1 uncultured Prevotella sp. | reverse complement strand
GTAAGCCTTGATTCTATTTCCAAACTACGTATTTAATGGAAGAACCCTTAACCCATGTATTTCCCAATAAAACAGATGTTGTTATACTTATCAAGGATGTAATAAAGGAAAGGATGGTCAGCCTTAAAAGTGAACGTAGATGAACTATCCATAGCTGATAACTTGGCGAATAGCATAACCTGAATGGCTTTTGCGCTGATTCCTTCCTCGTTAATATTCATGTTTATCTGCTGGAAAACATCGTCAACAGCAAGTGGTTGAGCACTCATTTTACTGAAATCGGCTTCACGAGAGAATAGATTACCTAAGCCCATTTCACCATAAAGCTGTTTCATAGGAATATTTGCAGAGATGGTAAAGCGTGGAAACAGTATGTTTACATAGTCATACGCTCTGGTGTTTTGAGAGATTTTATGCAATTCTTTGATTGTTAACTTGCGAATGATATCCTGCAAGTTATTCTTCTTTAGAGGTAGAACAGCATATAGACTAAAGCCGTTTTCTAAAGGCATACGCAGCACTTGATAATCCTTTGTGGTATAACCTTGATACTTTTGCATCGTATCATAGTTTCTCATCATATTGACCTGCTTGCTTTTACCATCCTCAGTGAAGAAAGGCATAGGCTTCGTAATATCCTTGTCGAACGGTAACGACCAAGCCGTCTTAAGCGTAACGGCATTGATAAGCTGTGCGGCACGAGGTCCTGTAAGGTTGATAGGCAAGGATTGAATCTCACCTTTGGTGATTGTTTTACAAAGTTTGTTAGCACTTTCTTTGCCCTTCGGAGTGTTGGCGGAGTCGATAATATTGGTAAAATAATAGTGTTCTAATGCTTCTTGAAAATCGGGTAATAGCTTTGTTTGCTCGTGTAGCATTAGGAAGTTGGCAGTAATCATATATCCCATCGACTCATTATCTACATTCGTCTCCTCCTTTCTCTGACCAATCAGCATTGTTCTGTTAAGCGAGTTAATGGCATCAAGGTCATCAGCCGTATAGCCAAGTGCCTTCGAAATGACCTCTTGTGTCTTTCCGTTTGCACCGTTGTTAATCATGTCTAATGAATAAATGACAGCCATGGGCGATAAAACTATACTCTCCTTACTGTTCTTTTTGGCTAATAGTTGGAACAACTTCAGACTGAACATATTTGAACTTGAGACGAACTTTGTCTCCTCTTCAGACAGAACGTAATCTGGTTTGGCTTTCTTAGCAGCATCTTCAAGTGTCAGCTGTGAACTTGTTGTAGTCTTCTGGGCTATTTTTTCAAGTATATGTAGAGACTTTTTAGATTGTGTGCAACAAACTAATAAAAGTAGGATAGGGACATATAGAAGTTTTTTTGTCATAGCGTATTGTCTGTTTAGACTTAGAAAAGATGACTCAAAGATACAAAAAGAATTGCGCTATCATACATAAAGGAACTCTTTTTCTACCTAAAAGTCATTTTTTCTCTTATTTCAACCACAATGACATACATTTTTTATAATTTTGCAAATTGAATGCGTAGCAATACATCTCTGACAAATACTAATAAAAATCATTCTATACATGAGTAATTTACAACTATCGCCGATGCGAAAGACAATAGTGGGAGTACAATTCCTCTTTGTTGCTTTCGGTGCTACTGTTCTCGTCCCTTTGCTCGTGGGACTTGACCCAGCAACAGCGTTATTCACAGCAGGTTTAGGAACATTTATCTTTCATTTGGTTACGAAAGGTAAGGTTCCTATTTTTTTGGGCTCTTCTTTTGCCTTTATCGCTCCAATTATCTCTGCATCAAAGCAGTGGGGTATGCCTGGAACGTTGGCAGGAATAGCTGGTGTTGCACTTGTTTACTTCGTCATGTCAGCACTGATTAAGTGGCAAGGAAAGAAACTATTGGATAAGCTTTTCCCACCCGTTGTTATCGGTCCGGTAATCATTTTGATTGGTCTTTCTCTGTCAAAAGCAGCGGTAGACATGGCAAAAACAAACTGGCTTATAGCCTTTATCTCATTGGGAACGGCTGTGACAGTCCTCTCTATGGGGCGTGGCTTGATGAAGTTAGTACCTGTTATTTGCGGTATTGCTGTGGGTTATAGCGTAGCTGCCCTTATGGGTATTGTCGACTTCTCAGGTGTAGAGGCTGCGCCTTGGTTCGCTCTTCCACCTGCATTAGCGCATTTCCAGCTGCCACAGTTTGCATGGGAACCATTCCTTTATATGATTCCTGTGGCGATAGCTCCTGTGATTGAGCATGTCGGTGATGTGTATGTGGTAAGTGCTGTGGCGGAGAAAGACTTTACGAAGTCACCAGGTTTGCATCGTACAATGTTAGGTGATGGCTTGGCTTGTTTGGCTGCTTGCTTCTTTGGAGGTCCTCCAGTGACAACTTATAGTGAGGTGACTGGTGCGATGAGCATTACAAAGGTGACCCATCCTCAGGTAATCCGTATTGCTGCTGCAACAGCTATTGTTTTCTCGGTAATCGGAAAATTGAGTGCGCTTCTGCAGAGTATTCCTCCTGCTGTGTTGGGTGGAATCATGTTATTGCTCTTTGGTACAATTGCTTCTGTGGGTATTCAGAATCTTATTCAGCATAAGGTTGACCTCAATCGTACACGTAATATCATCATTATCTCTGTTACATTGACAATGGGTATTGGTGGTGCTGTGCTGCAGTGGGGTAGCTTCTCTATCAGTGGTATTGGACTCTCTGCTATGGTAGGAGTTATCTTGAACCTTATATTGCCACCAGCAAAGGAGAAGAACGAGGGTAATTCATAATTCAGAATTCACAATTCATAATTATGATTAGTGTTAATTCATAATTCAGAATTCAAAATTCATAATTGTGATTAGTGTTAATTCAGAATTCAAAATTCAGAATTCATAATTATGATTACTCTATAATTCAGAATTTATAATCCATAATTATTTGAACGAAGTTCTCATCAGTACGTCATAATTATGATTACTCTATAAGTCATATTCATGGTTCTTCCGTTAAATGTGTGGACGCTTTTCGTATCGCTTTAACGGAAGAACCAAAGTTACTCACTAAACAAAAACTTGGCTAAGATAGTCAACATTCTATCCTATTATCATCCTC
>CAUTPS010000179.1:0-3135 GCA_963540415.1 uncultured Prevotella sp. | reverse complement strand
TTGATATATTTCTTTTTTTCTTGGACCTAAGTAGTGTTTTTGCATATATTATTTTTATCTTTGCCCTGTTGAACATTTCAAATGGGAATTGGTCGTTACAAACCATAATGATAAGTAGGGCATTTAACCGATATATTGGGTTTCTAAATACGTTACTATAACCGATGAAAAAAGAATATTAGTAATTAACAAAAAACAAAAACAATGAGAGCTATTACAGACGAGCATTTACAAGCCTATCAAGAAGGAGGCTGCCTACAGAAATTATTCTATGTTATCAAGAAAGACCCTGAACTTTCCTTTGAAATCAGAATGAAAAATGAAGTTATGATATATCATCATAAGGACAGAATCTTAACGATACATTTCAGTAAAGGTAAGCCTTCTATTGACATCTTATCTGAAAAGTATTATAAGAACGCTACGCCACCTTCTGTCTCATTTAAGTATGATGACTTGGAAGAAACATTAAAGCAAACGGATCAATTAAGAAGATATTTTAAAGAGGCTAAACGTCTGGTAGATACTTATAATTCTGGTCTGGAGTTTGAAGTTCAGCAGAATATTGCTTTGGGAAACCGTAGTTTTAACAATAGATTTGTTGTTGTGGATATGGAATGGCAACTTCCTCAATCAGATATCAAGAAAGAAGAACGAATAAGTAGGACACGAATTGACCTTGTCGTGGTTGATACGCAGAAAAATGATAAGGGTGAGAATGATATTTATCTTGGTGAACTAAAGGTGGGAATGGATGCAATAGGAGGCAAGTCTGGGATAAAAGACCATATAGAAAAGACTAATAAATTAATTTGTAGTCCCAAGGCTTGTGCTGTTCTTCGGGAGGATGTGGGAAGCATTATTCGTCAGAAAGGAGCATTGGGATTGTTTGAAGGGGATTATACAGGACTGAACTTGTCTGATACGCCTCGTATGATGATAATCCTTGCATATCGGGGGAACGAGGAAAAGAATGCTCTGGAGGAACAAGAAAAGATTGCAAAAGATAAAGCAAGAGAGCAGAGAATGGCAGAACCTTTATTTGTTTGGCATGATGCACTAATTACTTTAGAAGTGTGATGGAGATAAAAATACATAGAGGACTTGACCAGATAGGAGGCTGCATAACCGAGATATGGACAGAGTCGTCCAGAGTCTTCATTGACTTTGGGCAGAATCTGCCAGGCAATGGAAAGCCAACAACTCCTGAAGAAGACACTCTTATGGTTGCTGATATTGTCGAGAATAATGAGAAAGAACATCAGGCAGTATTCTATACGCATGCTCATGAAGACCATGTTGGACTGTTCCGTTATATCCCGCTTGAACAGTATATTGGAGAAGGAAGTAAAGAACTTTTGCTTATTAAATATAGGACACTTCTTGAGAGATACGAGATGGCAATAGATGAGTGCCATCAGTTACAGGAGGGCAGTAAGGAGAATGAAGAACTTCAGGAAGAGAACTATCGTACAACAAAGGATCTTATAGATAAGTTGAAGACTTTTAAAACTTGGAAACGTACAGCTCTCAAAGAGAGTCCCAGCCCCATAACGATAGGTGACATTAGGGTTACACCTTTCTTCACCTGCCATAGCATTTATGATGCTCACATGTTTCTCGTTGAAGCTGATGGGAAACGTATTTGGCATACTGGCGATTATCGGCAGCATGGCTATATGGGCAAAGGTCTGCTTCCCATGCTGAGAAGATATGCTACTGACATAGATGTGCTGATTACAGAAGGTACGATGCTTAAAAGGAAAGACAAATGTATCCATGAATGTGAAGTGTCAAGGAAGATGGAAAGTGTAATGCAAGCCTTCAAGTATGTCTTTGTACTCACTTCGGCTACGGATATAGAGCGATTGGCAAGTATCAAGGTGGCAGCAGAGAATGCAAATAAACCTTTATGCATCTTGTCCTTGTTTATGAAGAGGACGATGGAGCTCTTTACCGTGAGGGATTCCAGTCTATCACGTGGCTTGTTCTCCTTTGCACCTCTGTTTTATACTGACAAGCTGTATAGAAAACTGAAACGCAAAGGCTTCACGGTCGTTGTTGGGATGTCACAGGCAGATAAGGTTAAGAAACTGCTTGATAGACTCCCACAAGAGGAAACGTTGTTCATATATTCAACCTGGGATGGATACTACAAAAATGCGGAACAGGTAAAGGCAAATCCAAAGTATAAGGAGTTTCGTGAAATGTTCTATAACGTTGTAGATATCCACACTTCTGGGCACGCAGATAAAGCGACGATAAGGAAAGTTATAGAAACGGTCCGCCCAAAGGAGGTTATCTGTATTCATAAGGAGGCTGGCGCAACGTTGTAAGAGTATTGTTGTAGCATAGTTTATTTTGATTCCATAATACAATAAAGACAAAGAAACGATAATGACAATCCTTCAAATCTCCGACACACACAATCGACATCAGTTGCTGACCAATCTGCCTATGGCTGATGTTATTGTCCATTGCGGTGACTTTACTGATATGGGGACGGAAGAGGAAGTACTGGACTTTCTGAATTGGTTTATATCTCTACCTTATCCGCATAAGTTATTTGTTGTTGGTAATCACGACCTTTGCTTATGGGAGGCAGATGGGATAGAGGACTTGCCAGATAATGTTCACTTTCTTCAAGATCGAGGTTGTGAGATTAATGGTGTAAAGTTCTTTGGCTTAGGTTATAATCATCCTGAGAGTTTGATACCCGATGGTATAGACGTTCTTGTAACTCATGAGCCTCCTATAATGATATTGGATGAAAGTAACAATACGCATTGGGGGAATGCTCCTCTTCGTAATAGAGTGATGAAAACCAAGCCTAAATACCATTTGTTTGGTCATGCTCATGATGCTTACGGAATACAAGAATACGAAGATATTGTGTTTTCAAATGGTTCCTCTCTTGATGATGGTTATAGACTATGCCATAAACCTCAGCTGATTACGTTCTGATAATATGTCTTTTGTTTAATGAGTAATTTGTTTTTCATTATAAAGTATTATCTTTGTGACTGAGTCTTAGTCAAGTTTATTTTAGTAAAGAAAGCATTGCATTATGAATAAAAAGGTTTATTTTGCAGGTTCTATTCGTGGTGGTAGGGAGGATACGGCTGTGTATAAGCG
>CAUTPS010000178.1:0-3167 GCA_963540415.1 uncultured Prevotella sp. | reverse complement strand
CTGTCTGTTTGTTCGAGGGCTTTATGGACTTTCTCTCTTTTCTTTCAATGAAAGGTGAAATAACCAATCAATGCCTTGTGATGAACTCTGTGAGCAATGTGGCCAGAAGTATTCACTACCTGAACGAGAGGAATATAACCTCCATTCGTGTTTTTCTTGATAATGACGATGCAGGACAGAGAGCAGTACAAGAGTTAATAAACGCAGGCTTTAAGGTAGAAGATATGGCTGTGTATTATAGAGACTTCAAAGACCTCAACGAATATCACATCAGCCGTGTTCGTGAGCATGGGAAATCCCAAAATACAAGCAACAAGATAAAACAAGTCAAACTTAAAATAAGATAGAGTGATGAAAAAGGAAAGAAGAAATATGGAAGAAATAGATCGTTTCATAGGAAAAACTTTTGGTATGAGCCAAGCTGAAAATTCAAACGAACAAACCGCCGCTGAATTTCGGGCAAGGGGAATGAAAAATATTCAAGAGCAAAAACAACAAGAAACAGAACATGCCATAGAGCATGCCACGCCATCCGAGCCTGCACAGCATACAGAGAGCGCAACCGTTCAACGACGCATCAGTGCCAAGATGAGAAAGGAGACTCTCGAAGCCTATAAGCAAGCATTCCTTGTTCCAACAAAGCTAAGTGAGAGAAAAGCGGTTTACCTGAGCAGGGAAACACAGGAACGTGCCGACTTCATCGTACGTAGGTTGGGGGACAGGGGTAGCAATCTTTCAAGTTTCGTAGAGAACATCGTGCACATCCATTTGGAGGAATACGGTGAAGATATAGAAAAATGGAGGAAGCTGTAAACAACAGAAAAACGGTCGAGGGCAATCAAGTCAAAGGCTATCCCTTTCACTCAAAATCCTTGACCGTTTTAGGATTGTACCAACAACAGATTTTTACTGAATACATTGAACGGTGGGGACACCATGAACGCAGTTAGACATGGAATGCATGGCATTCATTTTTAAGCAACAAAACGCTTTATGCGTAAACGTCTCGTTAGCTGACATTGCAAGACGTCAGTTTGTACCCACAAACTGCTCTTGCTCCCCTCGTCAAACAGTCGGGGGAGATTAGACCGTAATCACTCCGTTCTCATCGGTCAGCATTCAGGAATTAAGCAATAACAAATCATCTACAATGATAAACTTTCAAAGAAACTTATATGAACAGATACAAAGGAAAAGCTGCCCGATGCCAGCAACGGGATAAGGAAGAACAGAGGATGAACAAGACAGAGTTCATCAAAGTAAGATGTACCTTAGAGGAAAAGCAACGTATCAAATCAAGGGCGGAAAATACAGGGCGGAGGTTCTCCGACTACTGCCGTGAGATTCTCCTTAATGGAGAAGTAACAGCCGTTCCCAAGATGACCGACAATGAAAGGGAAGCCATTGCTATACTCCAACATACAGGAAGATTCTATGGGCAGGTTTCCAACCTCATCAAGGTCAAGGACGAGGATTGGCTACATATCACAAAGAACCTCTCGCTATGTGCCAAAGAAGCATTTAAGCGATTTTACGACCCGCATTTTCGTGTGGACGATGAGGTATATAAGGTCTTAAATCTAACAAGAAATGATAGGAAAATGTAAGGCGATAGCGCACGGAAGTACGGCTTTGGACTATATCTTCAGAGAAGGCAAACTCGGCTATCGGCTTGCCTTCCACAATCTTTGCAGCAGGGAGCCAAAGACTATCTATGAGGAAATGAAAGTGGTCAGCGACTACAATAGCCGTTGCAGAAACAAGTTCCTACGCATTGAAATAGGCATTGCACCTCAGGACGAGAAAAAGCTGCCTGTGTCTGAACTTATGAGGATAGCCCATTTGTTTGCCAAGCGAATGAGGCTTGACAATCACCAATGGGTGGCAGTAACGCACAAGGACACCGACAATATGCACATTCATATCATTGCCAACCGCATCAGCCTGTATGGAGAGGTATATGACACCACTTTTGTGGGTAACAAGGCAGCAAGGGTAGCGGAGGACATTAGTCGGGAGAAAGGCTTGACCATTGCAAAAGAGGTCAAAGCAGAAAGGAAACACCAAAAGGCAAAAGTCAGCCAGACGAGAGAGCAAGCTAAGAAAGTGGTGCAACAAATCTGTTATTCCCTGCTTGACAAGTACAAAGGAACAGGAGTCACGGGGCATTCCATGTTCCTTTACGAGTTGAACAAGAATGGCATCACCATTGAACGCTTGAAGAACAAACAAGATAAGGTCTATGGCTTGAAGTTCTCATACGCAGGACAATCTTTCAAGGCATCTGAAATTGGCAGGGAATTCGGCTACCATTCCTTGCAAAAGAATTTCGAGGCAAGTCAGAAAGCCGAGACGAATGTATCTGCCCAAGTAATACGCAAATCGTCAGAGCATACAGATACTAAGGATGCTGGCTATCAACTCGTACCCCCAAGACTTTCATACAGCCCACGAGCAACGGAGGATACTCCACAAATCGCACAGGCTATAAGAGCGGTGGCAGATACAGCTATCAGCGCAGCCGATGAATTGGTGGAGGGAGTAGGTGGAATGATTACGCCAATGACACATGGCGAGGACTATGCCGAGACCGCATGGCAACGTAAGCTCAGATACCAAGCCAATAGGAAAAAGAAAGGACGAAGGCTGTAGAAAATTTGAATAGCAATACTTTCATTGTTGGCACATTATTTGCTAGTTGACAATAAGAATTTATTAACTATTAATACAAACAATATGGAAAGAACATACAATGTGCTGTTAACCTACGATATAGATAGCAGACATACCGAAGTTAGGAATACATTAATTGAAGAGTATGGTTTTAAGGATATAATCATAGGTAATAATGGTACGAGGTGTTATTTGCCGAATACCACATTACTAAAGAGAAATACCACCAAGGAGGATGTCCATAATATAATAAAGAACGTATGTAAGATGCTTAATGCAAATCTAAAAAGGACTATTTCCTCAGAATGTTCAAACTGGATAGCATTACAAGGCGAAAAGTTTTAGATTTGTAAGTAGAAACTATAAGTCCAACCACTTGTTTCATTCAAGCTGGTAAAATTATGTGTGTTTTTCATCAAGAACGCTTGTTATTCGGTAACAAAGTATTATCTTTGCAGATAGAATAACAAGCGTTCTTTGTTAGGTAGAAAACA
>CAUTPS010000177.1:0-3182 GCA_963540415.1 uncultured Prevotella sp. | reverse complement strand
ATACCACCTCCATTATCACGAAGGTCAATAACCAAGTGATCTGCACCCCGAATATTGAGAGTTTGCAAAGCTGCTAACATCTCTGCATAGGTTCTTTCACCAAAGCTCTTAATACGAATATAGCCAGTTGTATCATTAAGCATATATGCAGCAGAGACACTCTTCACAGCAATATCACCACGTGTTACCGTGAACATCTTTACTCCCTTTTCACCATATCGTTTAACACCAATCTTTACCTTCGAATCCTTTGGACCCTTAAGGCGGTGCATAGCTTCCTCATTTGTAACATCTTTACCAACAAACGATTTACCATTGATACTAACAACCTTGTCACCTGCTAACAAACCAGCCTTATCTGCAGGTCCATCCTTGATAACATTCTGTATACGCAATGTATCTTGACGAATAGTAAATTCAATTCCAACACCTGAGAAAGAGCCCTTCAAGTCATCCGTAGCTAACTGCACATCCTTTGCACTGATATAGACAGAATGTGGGTCAAGCTCTGACAGAATCTCAGGAATAGCTTTATCAACAAGTTCATCGATATTAACAGAATCAACATACTGATCATCAATGATATGCAACAGATTACTTAATCGACTACTACCACTATTAATGATATTTAGACGATTACCTGAGAAATGATTGGCATAGAAAGTACCAATAAGAATACCGACGACAACACATAGTGCCATCAGTAACGGCATGAAATGATTGTTTTTACTCTGATTCATAAAAGCCTAACCCCCAATCTTCCAGATAAGATGAAAGCACCAAGAGGGATTCGATAAATACTTGTTATACTTTGTTTTATTAACTGTGGGGATAAACTATATTAGGTATGAGACCTATTTGATTATACTCCAACAGCTTACTAAATTCTTATTCTTGTTTATAAAGACGCTGAAGAAGAACTACTGCCATCCTCAAGACTTTTATACTCTACTTCAACTCCAGCTCTTGTCAGCAAATCTATACCATCAGTAAGACGATACTTCTCGGCATAAACAACTCGTCGAATACCTGCCTGAATAATGAGCTTTGCACATTCAATACAAGGAGAAGCAGTTACGTAAAGCGTTGAACCTTCACTATTATTACCACTTCGGGCAAGTTTCGTAATAGCATTAGCTTCAGCATGGAGGACGTATGGCTTTGTTACGCCAGACTCATCCTCACATATATTTTCAAAACCACTCGGTGTACCGTTATAGCCATCGCTAATAATCATCTTATCCTTCACAACCAAGGCACCTACCTGACGTCGTTTGCAATAAGAATTCTCAGCCCAAATACGTGCCATACGAAGGTAACGATAGTCAACAGCAGACTTACCTCTTCCCTCTACAGAAGAAGATGCTGATGAGTGTTCTGAAATATGTTCGTTATTCATTGTCTTGATATATTTTATAAATAAACATGGAAACAAACAGCAAAATAGCTATTATCCTTTATCTATTATCCGATTTTCAAAACGATTACTGCCTTTTCGTAAGTCCATCTCTCTCTTTCAACGCATCAATAGTTGGCTCTTGTCCACGGAAACGTTTGTAGAGAGTCATAGGATGTTCTGTACCACCACGTGAGAGAATATTATCTCGGAAACGCTGTGCAGTAACTTGATTAAAGATTCCTTCTTTCTTAAATACACTAAAAGCATCAGCATCAAGGACCTCTGCCCACTTATAGCTATAATAGCCAGCAGCATAACCTCCTGCCATAATATGAGAGAACTGTACGGTCATACATGTATCCATACGCTGCTCATCAATAATTGCTGGTGCCCATGCTTTCTTCTCAAAGGAGATGATATCCTCGGTGAACTCTTCTTTGTGTGTGTAATAAGCCATATCTAAGAGACCGAAACTTACCTGTCTCAAACATGCTGTTGAAGCTCCATAATTACGGCTGGCTATTACCTTTTCTATCAACTCATCGGGCATTGGTTCACCTGTCTGATAATGGAAAGCAAAGGTACGGAGGAATTCTTTCTCTACAGCAAAGTTCTCCATAAACTGAGAAGGAAGTTCTACAAAGTCCCACCAAACATTGGTTCCTGACAGACTCTCAAAACGCGTGTTAGCAAATATACCGTGAAGAGAATGACCAAACTCATGCAAGAAGGTTTCAACTTCACCTAATCTTAATAATGCAGGCTTATCCTCTGTAGGCTTAGAGAAGTTCATAACAAGGGATGCATGTGGCCGTACATTTGTACCATCACGCTCAATCCATTGACCTTGGAACTCTGTCATCCATGCACCATCACGCTTTCCTTTACGTGGATGGAAGTCAACGTAGAGTACAGCTAAATAACTACCATCCTTATCATACACCTCATACGGCTTAACATCAGGATGATAAACAGGTATATCCTTGTTCTCTTTGAAGGTAATACCATAAAGACGTGTAGCCAAGCCAAAGACACCCTTAATAACATTGCCTAACTCTAAGTAAGGGCGAAGCATCTCGGGATCAAGGTCGTATTTCTTCTTCTTTAGCAACTGACTATAATAAGCTAAGTCCCAAGGCTCCATCTTAAAGGCTGCACCCTCTTCTTCTTTAGCTAATGCTTCAACTTCTTCACGTTCCTGAATAGCCTTTGGTTTATAAGCGTCAATAAGGTCATTAAGAAGTTTATACACATTCTCAACCTTCGTAGCCATGCGATGTTTCATCACATAGTCAGCAAAGGTATCATAACCAAGAAGCTGCGCCATCTCTCTACGAAGATTTATCAGACGCTTACAAAGTTCAAGGTTGTTTGTGTCGTTATCTTTTATACAGAGCGTGTTACGCGCCATATAGAGGTCTTTACGCAGTTCACGCTGAGTACTATACATCATAAATGGACCATAACTTGGGGCATCCAAAGTAAATACCCAGCCTTCTAATCCATGCTCCTTCGCAGCTTCGTGTGCCGCTTCACGTGCTGTATTAGGAAGTCCATCAAGCTGTTGTTCATCAGTAATATGCAGCGTATAGGCTTTATTCTCCTTCAATACATTCTGTGAAAACTGCAGTGATAGCATTGAGGCTTCCTCAGTAAGCTTGCGCAAACGGTCCTTTCCAGCTTCATCCAATAACGCACCACTACGCACGAAACCCTCATAACTTTTCTCTAACAAACAGTTTTCCTCTGGTGTCAACTCTCCATGATGTTCATAAACATACTT
>CAUTPS010000176.1:0-3233 GCA_963540415.1 uncultured Prevotella sp. | reverse complement strand
CTATTAAGCATGAATAGAAAATGAAACAATGATAAATTTATTACAAAATGTGCTTTGTCGTTGTCACTCTATTCCATTTATACCTTATTTATATATGGCTATCTTTTTTCTTAGAAAACCTAAGTAGCATGATTGTTTAGTGGAGGCTGGTCATAAGAAAATGATTATCTTTTCATCATTTTTTTACTAAAATACTTGCAAGTATTGATTTTTAGTCTTACATTTGCAGTGTACTATTATAGTAGTACACTTTAGGTTTAAAAAATGAGAATAAAAATGCAATCAAAGAAAACAATCTATTAAAAAGAAAAGCCCTATGATTCAAGTAAATGAACTGACTTTCAGCTACCCAAAAAGTAAGCACAACGTGTTTGAGGGACTGAATCTACAACTCAATGAGAACCGAATTTACGGTCTCTTAGGTAAGAATGGAATGGGAAAGAGTACGCTGCTATACCTTATAGCTGGACTTCTGAAACCTAAGAAGGGTAGAGTTATCGTTGATGGTTGCACTGCTTCATGCCGTTACCCAGAAATGTTAGAGGAAATGTATATTGTACCAGAAGAGTATGACTTACCTAACATGTCACTCAATAAGTATGCAAAGATTCATGAAGACTTCTACCCTCGTTTCAGTGAGGAGGTTCTTGAAAAGTGCTTGTCAGACTTTGAGATGTCCGTTGATATTGACTTTAAGCAACTCTCTATGGGACAGAAAAAGAAGGTGTATATGAGTTTTGCACTTGCTACAAGATGTCATCTTCTTCTGATGGATGAGCCTACTAACGGACTCGATATTCCTTCAAAGGCTCTTTTCCGTAAGGTAGTTGCTGGCAATATGGCAGAAGATTCGTCGTTGATTATCTCTACCCATCAGGTGCACGACGTTGAGCAGTTGCTTGACCACATTATTATACTTGATAACTCACAAATCCTAATGAATGACTCAACTGAGGAAATCACAGCTAAATACACCTTCGGTATTCGCCAAACCAATGAGATGGGAGATGACGTACTCTACGCGGAGCCTTCGATTCAGGGCAATAATGTGATTGCTCGACGTCAGGAGGAAGATAGCGAAACAACTATTAACCTTGAATTGTTGTTCAATGCAGCAACAACAGGCAAACTTAAATAAAACGTGGAGGAAGAGAATTATGAAGACAACATTTGCAAAAATCATTAATATCAGCCTAATCTCTGTAGCTTGCTTACTTGCTTTAAATTCTTGCTACATCCGAAAAATTGACTACGGAAAGGTAGTTACAGAGGAGGTTCCTGTTGATTCATTTGACACGATAGATGTTCGTGGAGCTGGTACTGTTTATATTTCGCAAGGTGAAAAGTATAGTTTAAAGTTTAAAGGACAGAAAAAGCGACTTGATGTTTTCAGTTTTGTCAATCTACAAAATAAACTGGTAATTGACATGAAAAACTTAAAAAAGAATATGGTTTTATTTTTATTACCCCCATCTGATAGGGTAACTAAAAGTATTGATATATACATTACTACGCCAACCCTTTCGAGTCTAAGATGGAACAATTCTGCTACAGTTATTCTTTCAGATTCTTTTAAGCTTAATACGCTCAGTATTGAAGCTCCCGCTGGTGGTAATTTGAAGATAAATAAGATGAATGTAAATCAGCTGAAAGTATCTATGAAGAATGCTGGAGCTATTGGTGTCAAAAGCCTAACAGCTAAGAAAGCAGACTTTGATACCAATGGGGATATTGGCTTAGGCGTAAATCTCTATCGAACTGATACGGCAATTATCTCTACGATGGGTAAAGCAAAGGCTAATATCACAGGGACAACGCGCTTGCCTTTGATAATGATAGCACGGGAATCAAGTGTTATTAACGATAAAACAACAAGAATAAAATAGAATTTAGGAGGATATAAATTATGGCACAGTTTGATTTAGACCGTTTCGGTAATGTAATGAGCAGACTCTTGGTGATACGCCAGCGCAATATAAGTGTAATCTTTAACACTTTTCTTATCATATTCTTAGCTTTTGCAATGTTCGTTATACCTATGTTTTCTGGAAAGACGATAGATGATATTGGTTACAGGCAACTCGTTATTGATATCGTAGGTCCTCTTAGGAGTTTTTCTCCATTTGTCTTCTTCGTGTTAGGTACATTTTTTATTCAAGACCTTGAAGGACATCAGCAACGTATCAATGAATTGATGCTACCAGCTACTAATCTTGAGAAGTTTGTTGCACGTGTGCTATTGGTTGCAGTGATTTATCCATTAGCTATTTGTGCATCTTTTATTGTTGCAGACGGATTACAGCAGTTGATTTCAATGATTATTGCACACGGAGAAAGGATGTCTATGGTTGTAGCCTACTTTGATATTGATACGTATGTAAGTGCAGACTCACCCCTATGGACCAAGGCTTTGTCGACACTTTCGAACTATTCAATTGCTATCTATGGAGGTTTACTCTTTCGCAAGTTAGCTTGGCTGAAGTCGATAGTTGTTTTTTTTATTGTGATTATTCTTTTTCTTATAGGCTATTTCTTCTTAAGGTTGTACCTTTACGAATACACTGATTATGAGGTTGTTTTAATAGGAGATTCTTATGATTCTATGATTTCGATTGGAGTAAGTCTATTGATGTTCTGGTCTTCTTATAAGATTTACACACGTCTGCAGGTCATCAACAATCGATGGAGAAATATTTAACACGGCGTGGATTAAATATTAAGGCTTATGAATTTCGAAAATAATAAGGCTATCTATGAGCAAATGGCTGACCGCCTTTGTGATGAGATTATAGCTGGAACATATAAAGCTGACGACCGAATACCGTCTGTCCGGGAGTATGCCGTTATGCTGCAGGTGAATACCAACACTGCAGTGAAGGCCTACGAGCTACTCTCTCGTGAGGAGATTATCTATAACCGGCGTGGACTTGGCTACTTTGTTTCAGCTGATGCACGTGAGCAAATCATGACTACTCGGCGTAAAACATTCCTTACACAGTCTCTTCCCTCTGTCTTTCGTGAGATGAAACTATTAGGAATAACAATAGAAGATATAGAGAAAGAGTGGGAGAAAGCGCAACATTGACAGCCTCTTTCTAAATGGATAATAAGTAAGAGGGTTCTCTCTCTATCAGATTCTGATAATAAAAGTGAGGGATGCACAGGCTGAAGTGCATCCCTCACTTTATCAATACTTACGGATATATAGGTTTAAGAATTTGTGTTTGCTGTCA
>CAUTPS010000175.1:0-3268 GCA_963540415.1 uncultured Prevotella sp. | reverse complement strand
CAACTGACTCTTAATCAGTGGGTCTAGGGTTCGAATCCCTAAGGGTGTACAAGAAGGATTTCCTAATAAAGGAAATCCTTTTTATTTATCTAATTTCTTTTTATATCTGCGGTATAATTCAATTATTTTGTGTAAGTTTGCAGATTATGAAACAAACTTATCTCAGAAATTATATTATACTCCTATTTATACTGGTCAGCGCTACTTTATTAGCTTCTAATAAGAGTGGTGGCTTGATAAGTTACCCAGGAGGAAAGTGTTATATGTTCCGTGTTACGTTAAAAGATAAGAATGGAACACCTTATTCCTTGGATAAACCAGAGAAATTTCTATCAAAAGCTTCTCTTCTTCGACGTGAACGTCAGGGATTAAAGCTTGATTCGACAGACCTACCAGTATCACCTGATTATATTCAACAGATAAAGAAGAGAGGTGGTAAGGTTGTTGCTGTGAGTAAATGGAATAACTCTGTTCTTGTGCGTGGCAATAATCGTCAAACGTTAGAAGACTTAAAAGTATTGTCTTTTGTGAAAGATAGCAAGCTGGTATTTGTCTCTCCAGACTCTATCCGTCCACTTTCTCAACGTGTCCGTTATAATTCTGAACTTCAATCTCTTGATTCTACGGTTCACGACTATTATGGTATGGGTAAGGGGCAAATTGAGAGTTTGAATGGTAGAAAGCTGCACGACCTTGGTTTTATGGGGCAAGGCATGACTATCGCAGTGTTGGATGCAGGCTTTATGAATGTGGATAAGATTGCTGCCTTTAGGAATCTCAATATAAAAGGTACACATAACTTTGTTGCAGGGTACGATAATGATGTCTATAAAGAGATGGATCATGGTACCAAGACTTTGTCAACAATAGCGATGAATCAGCCTACGGTGTTTGTGGGTACTGCTCCTAAAGCTGATTTCTGGTTGCTTCGTACGGAAGACTATTCGACAGAAAGCCCTGCAGAAGAAGATTTTTGGATAGCTGCAGTTGAGTTTTCTGATTCTGTAGGTGTTGATATCATTAGCTCATCTTTGGGCTATCACGGCTTTGATGACATATCTATGAACTATCGTTACTCAGATTTAAATGGGCGAACTGCAGCAATTTCTCAAGCAGCATCACGTTTGGCAAGTAAGGGAATGATACTTGTAAATAGTGCAGGTAACGATGGTATGGGAACTTGGAAGAAGATTAATGTTCCTGCTGATGCACATGATATTCTTACTGTGGGAGCAGTTTCTCTTGATAAAGTTAATGCCCCTTTTTCATCGATAGGTCCTACAGCTGATGGGCGTATTAAGCCAGATGTAATGGCTTATGGATGTCCAACAAATGTCGTATCGGGTAGGGGATATATCATACCAGACAATGGAACGTCGTTCGCTTGTCCACTCATAGCTGGTATGGTTGCTTGTTTGTGGCAGGCATGCCCTAATAAATCTGCAAAAGAGATATTAGATATTGTTCGTCAATCGGGAAATAATTGTCAATCTCCTGACAATATAATGGGATATGGTATACCTGACTTTTGGTCAGCCTATCAGTCTGCAACTCGTTATAATCAGTAGTGGTTAGTGAAACATATATTTCTAAAAGATGACCAAAGCACTTTCGTTATTTGAATTAAACAGTCTTGTCGCAGATGTGATAGACGCAACTCTGTTACGTTCTTATTGGGTGGAAGCAGAATTGTCTGAAGCCCGTGAGAATCGTGGACACTGTTATATGGAGCTGATTGAGAAGAATGAAGGGAGCAATGTACCTATAGCACGTGCTTCAGCAAAGTGTTGGAGCAACATTTGGACACTTATTAAGCCTGCTTTTGTTCGTATTACAGGTCAGGAAATACGAGCAGGAATGAAGGTAATGTTACAAGTTCATGCTCAATTTCATCCTCAGTATGGCTTCTCTTGGATAGTTGATGATATCAATCCTGAGTATACGATGGGTGATATGATGCGTAAGCGGCAAGAGATTATCCGTCATTTAAAGGCAGAAGGAGTCTTTGATTTGCAAAAAGAACTTTGTCTTCCGATGTTTGCTCAGCGTATAGCTGTTATCTCTTCTGAGACCGCTGCTGGTTATGGTGACTTCTGTAATCAGTTAGAAACTAATGATTATGGACTCTATTTCCACGTAGAATTGTTTCCTGCTATTATGCAGGGCGACTCTGTTGAACAGAGTATAATAAACGCATTGAATCAAATCAATAGTCGTGAAGAAGATTTCGATTGTGTTGTTATCATTCGTGGTGGTGGTGCAACAGCTGACCTTAGTGGTTTTGATACCTTGAATCTTGCTGAGAATGTGGCAAACTTTCCATTACCAATTATAACAGGTATTGGACACGAACGTGATGAAAGCATCTTGGATATGGTATCGTTTCAACGTATGAAGACGCCAACTGCTGCTGCTGCTTATCTCATAGACCATCTTGCTTCAACGCTGATGAGAGTAGAAAACGCACAAGCAGCGATAATCGATGGTGTGAAGAAGGCTTTAGAGGTTGAGAAAATGCGTATTCAACATATTGGTTCACATATTCCAGTATTGTTCTCTGTGGTTCGTACAAAGCAGGATGCTTGGCTTGAAGGCTTATCCCAACGGCTGGTGATGAGAATGAATGAAGCTATAAAACAGGCAGAATTTCATTTAAGCACGTTACAAAATCGTATGTTACTGACACTGCAAAATAAGTTGTCTGTTGAGCAGCATCGACTCGATATACTTGAGCAGCGAGCAAGGTTACTTGATCCTTCTTTACTCTTAAAGCGTGGGTACAGTATTACATTGTGTAATGGTAAGACAATTCGTAACGCTAAAGACTTAAAGATAGGTGATACGATAACAACACGTTTTGAGACTGGCGAGGTCGAGAGTAAGGTGGAACGTTTATCCTAAAAGAGCATATTATTCCATATATTATAAATGTAAAAAGGCAATGAAAGAAATAAAATACGAAGAAGCAGTTCAGAAATTGGAAGCTATTGTAGATAAAATGGAACGTGGAGAACTTGATATAGACTCTATGGCTGCCCAATTAAAAGAAGCTCAAGAGTTAGTAAAGCTCTGTAAACAAAAGCTTAAGCGTACCGACAACGAGATTCAAAAGCTTTTAGAAAAGCAATAATTCTCTTTTTTCTTATTTAGAAAACGAAATGTAAGTTTAATTAACTTGTTATTTGGTTGCATGGTAAGAATATTTTGTTTACTTTTGTAGATAATTGTCATGAATAATAACTTAACACGAAAATAATATGAAGAATAT
>CAUTPS010000174.1:0-3291 GCA_963540415.1 uncultured Prevotella sp. | reverse complement strand
GAGATAATTAACTGTAAATCAGTATAATATAATATATTTAAGGAACGACTACATATTTTCGAAGTCTAAAAAGAAATGATTTTCAATGTCAGAGGATGATAATAGGATAGATAGTTAACAGTCTTATCCATGTTTTTGTTTGATGAGTAACTATGGTTCTTACGTTAAAGCAATACGAAAAGCGTCCACTCATTTAACAGAAGAAACTTTTTTTGTGGGGATATCACGATATTAACGCCCCTCCCTATGGGGAAGGGGATGGGGGAGGGGCTGCTTGTTTATGTCTTATTCTTTTCTATTCAAAGAGTCCAGTCACACCATCCTTCACACGTTTGAAGAAGTTGGTCCAACTGCTACTTGAGTTGTTCTTTGATGTAGTTGGTTGTGTGGTTGACTTGTTCTGCTGGGCAGACTGCTGTCGGTTGGTTGTAGCCGGAGCGGTACGGGTTGTCACCTGACTTTTAGCCTTGTTAGTCTGCTGGTTAGCTGGGGTAGAAGTTTGTACCTGTTTACGTGTCTCGGTAATGTTTTCTTTCTCCACTTTCGCCTGCTGTGGAATCTTCTTGTTATTCAAGTGAGTATCCACTTTGCGCTCAATCTCCTTTGGTTTGTCCTCCTCAACCTTTTCCCATTCAGGGATAAACTCATAGCAAACGCCTGCAGTACCATATTCAATCTCAGGCATTTCAAGTATTCCCGTTGACTCAGATGGGAATGGTATCTCAGTTTCTTTGCGTACAAGCTCCACCTTCACGTAAGCTACACCACTGGCAAGTGTACCTAATTCGCGTGCAGCAGCATAGGATAAGTCAACGACACGTCCACGAACAAATGGGCCACGATCCGTTACGCGGACAATGACAGACTTACCATTACGTGGATTCGTAATCTTTAGACGTGTACCAAAGGGGAGTGTGCGATGTGCACAAGTAAAAGCATTACGGTCATAGCGTTCGCCATTACTCATTCGGCGACCGTGCAATCCGTTACTATAATAAGAAGCTTTTCCATCTGACTGTGCTTTTATAGTCAGTGTAAAGACGTTGCATAGCGCGAATAACGCTATAAGGAGAAGTTTGGTTCTATACATATTAATTATTTAGTAATGCCAGCCTTCTCTCATAGAGTTTATTCCCTCCCTGCTTTGGAGAGCAGGAGAGGGAATAGATAGACTGGTCTATTTATACGACACCCTGTGCAAGCATAGCCTTCGCTACCTTCATGAAGCCTGCAATATTGGCGCCCTTAATATAATCGATGTAACCATCAGCCTGCTTACCATACTTCACGCACTGCTCATGGATAGAGCTCATGATGTAATGGAGCTTCTGATCAACCTCTTCCGGACTCCATGAGAGACGGAGAGAGTTCTGTGACATTTCGAGACCTGATGTAGCCACACCACCTGCGTTAACAGCCTTACCAGGAGCGAAGAGCTGCTTCGCTGCAGTGAACTTATCAGCAGCCTCTGCTGTACAACCCATATTTGAAACCTCAGCTACGCACAATGGCTTGTAAGCAAGAATCTTGTCTGCATCCTCACCATTAAGCTCGTTCTGAGTAGCACATGGCAAATAGATATCTGCCTTCTGCTCCCAAGGTTTACGTCCCTTGAAGAACTGTGAACCAGGATATTTCTCTGCGTATGGCTCACAAACGTCATTACCACTGTTGCGGAGTTCGAGCATGTACTCAATCTTCTCACCGCTAATGCCTTCTGGGTCATAGATGTAACCATCAGGACCACTCAATGTGATAACCTTTGCACCAAGTTCAGTTGCCTTCTTAGCAGCACCCCAAGCCACGTTACCGAAACCTGAGACAGCAACAGTCTTACCCTTGATGTCAAGACCGTGAGTCTCCATCATCTGGTGAACGAAGTAGAGTGCACCATAACCTGTAGCCTCTGGACGGAGGATTGAGCCACCCCATTCTCTACCCTTACCTGTGAGCATACCCTGGAACTGGTGAGTCAGCTTGCGATACTGACCGAAGAGATAACCAATTTCACGACCACCAACACCGATATCGCCTGCAGGAACATCCTCGTCAGGGCCGATGTGGCGATACAACTCGTTCATGAAAGCCTGGCAGAAACGCATGATTTCAGCATCGCTCTTACCACGTGGAGAGAAGTCTGAACCACCCTTACCACCACCCATAGGCAATGTGGTGAGTGCATTCTTGAATGTTTGCTCGAAACCGAGGAACTTCAGAATGCTAAGGTTTACTGATGCGTGGAAACGCAGACCACCCTTGTAAGGGCCAATAGCACCATTAAACTGTACGCGATAACCAATGTTTACTTGTACTTTTCCCTGGTCATCAACCCAAGGTACACGGAATGTGATGATGCGCTCAGGCTCCACAATACGCTCAATAATACTTGCGCGCTCAAACTCTGGGTGCTGATTGTAAACATCCTTTACAGACATGAGTACTTCATGTACGGCCTGTAAATACTCTGATTCACCTGGATGCTTCTGCTCCAGTGCTTGCATGATTTTTTCGACTTCCATAGTAAATTGACTTTTATTTGTTTATGTTAGATAGTATCATTCAGTTCAGAATGGTACGGCAAATATATCCAAATTCTATCAAAGGTCCAAATGAAAATCAAAAATTTTTTATTTTTTTCTTTCTTTTTGAAAGTAGCTTTGGTCGCAAAAGATGGTAACCAGTATGCAAAGTAATAAAAAATATATTATTTAACTTGCGAAAAGATAGGTTGACTTGTATTTATTTTGTATTTTTGTCCAATATTAAGTTTTGGATTATGAGTGAGCAAATTCCTGCAGAATGGGGTAATTTTTACCTAAAAGACGTTAGTTTCGTCAATCTGATGATGCGACGAATCTACAATGTTTTGATTGTAGCTAATCCATACGACGCCTTCATGTTGGAAGATGATGGACGCGTCGAAGAGAAGATCTACAATGAGTATATGGAATTAGGTCTGCGTTATCCGCCAACCTTTACACAGGTGTCTACTATCGAAGAGGCCTCTAAGGTGCTCAATACCGTAGACATTGACCTTGTTATCTGTATGCCGGGTAATGCTGATAATGATGCTTTTGATGTGGCAAGAGCTGTAAAGGCAGAGTTCCCAGACATCCATTGTGTGGTACTAACTCCCTTCTCTCATGGTATTACAAAACGTATACAAAACGAAGACCTCAGTATCTTTGATTATGTTTTCTGTTGGTTGGGGAATACCAATCTCATTCTTTCTATCATTAAGTTGATGGAGGATAAGATGAATATAGAGAATGATATCCATGAGGTGGGAGT
>CAUTPS010000173.1:0-3347 GCA_963540415.1 uncultured Prevotella sp. | reverse complement strand
ATTTTGTGGTCTTTACATAAGCGATATGTGAAAAATCAGGACAAAACGAGATGTTTTGAAGTTTGGAGTATAAGGTCTACTTCTTGTGTTTAAACTTTTAAGAGATGCCACTTATAACCACTATAAATTTCTTGCCACATACTTTTTCTTTGAAAAGTCCTTAAGTATGTCGCTTTAACCTTGTTCTTAAAGTCTTCAAAGCCTTGTATAAATGTACCTCAACAGTGCGAATCGAGATTCCTAACTGCTCTGCAATCTCCTTGTTTTTCTTATCGTGCTGATAACTCAGTATGAAAACTTCACGACATTTAGCAGGAAGTTCTCCAATGGCATCGTTGATTTGCTTTCTTGTCTCCAGTCCTTCTATGTAGCCCATTACGTCATTAGCCTCTGGGTCATAATAGTCTAACTTGAACTGAGTTACTTTCTTCACGCTGTCAGCATGGTTGTTGACAACGGTGCGGTGCTTAATGACATTGAGTGCACGAGTATAGACAATACGATAAAGGAAAGCCTTGATATGGCTTTCGTCTTCAATATCTTCTTTGCGTTTCCACAATTCCATGAAAGCTTCCTGTACGATATCCTCTGCCTCATCGTCTTGTACAAGACGAGTAGCATAGAAGGAGAGGGAGGGGTATAATGCCCTAAATATCTGGCGGAACCTTTGTTCTGGTAATGTCATTGTTTATTCTTTAATCCTGCTTACTATGGTTCTATCCTATCTACAACTTTATTTTTTGCAATGTTGTTAGCAGGAGAATTTCAATATTTATGAACAAAGATACACTTTTTATACTTGTAAAGAGGAATGAAGGGGTTAATTTATGTGAAATGGGTATGAGGCATCTTTATTAAATAAAGATAATTGACTATCTTTGTGTATGTAAACTCAATGTTTTGTTAGTGTATTGTAAGAATAATACTATTTAAACTGATTCCATGGTGATAGATGGTCGTCTGAAAGTATTACTTTCCCTCAGAACGTTTATGTGTGCCTTTCTTTTGATGATAGGTGTACATAGTGTTTCTGCACAGGTATCACTAACAACAAACCAAACTGATTTAAAGACTGTTATACAACGAATTAAGTCGAAAACTAAGTATCGTTTTTTCTATGATGATGCGCTTGGAAAACAGAAGGTTAATGCTGTTTCTATAAGTAATTTACCGATTGATTTTGTCTTGAATAGACTCTTTGAAAATACGGGGATAACTTATAAAATCATTGATAATATTATCTATCTGAAGAAGGAGAAACCAGCTATAAAAAATAGATATACGAACAGTACGGAAACTACTTACCAACAACGTAAGAGAGAGGAACTCGTTGTGCCAACGCTCTATACCTTTAATGGGCAGGTGCAAGACGTAGAGGGTAATCCTCTTATCGGTGCAACCATCACGGTAAAGGGTAGCTCTAAGGTACGTGCGATGTCTGATTTAGAGGGTAAATTTGTCCTAAAATCAGAAACACCTAACCCTATTTTGATTATTTCTTGTATCGGTTTTGATACGATAGAAAAGCGTATAGAGAATAGAAGCAATCAGTTGTTTGTGTTGAAGGAGAGTCCCTATGAGTTAGAGGCAGTCTTTGTAACAGCTTTGGGTATCAGCCGTTCGGGTACAGCTTTGAATTATAATGTCAAGCAGATGGATGGTGAAGAGTTGAACAAGGTGAAGACAACTAACATTGCTAATGCTTTGGGTGGTAGGATGGCTGGTATCTCTGTCAATGAGTCAGCAGCAGGAATGGGCGGTGCAGCACGTGTGGTAATGCGTGGTCCGAAGTCTTTAGCGCAGAGCAATCAACCGCTTTATGTGGTCGATGGTATTCCTATTAACAATCGTAGTAATGATGATGTGAAGGGGGGTATCTATTCGATACAGCCTGGTGCAGAGGGTATTTCGGATATTAATCCTGATGATATAGAGAGTGTGTCGGTGCTTAGTGGTGCTGCTGCAGCAGCTCTCTATGGGTCAGCTGCAGCACAGGGGGCTGTGATGATCAAGACAAAATCGGGTCGAGTGGGGAAGACATTGGTGGAGTTTTCTACAAGTACACAGTTCCTTTCTCCCTTCGTCTTACCTGATTTCCAGAATGAATACGGCAATCGTGCCAATGAGATGAAGTCATGGGGAACGAAGAATACGTCGGGTACTGGTGGTTACACGCCAAAGGATTTCTTCCGTACAGGAGTCAACTTTACGAATAATGCAAGTCTGACGGCAGGTACTGAGCGTAATCAAGTCTATCTTTCTTTAGGTTCATCGACGGTTTCTGGTATTATTCCTAACAACGATTTCCAACGTTATAACCTCACATTTAAAAACGTATTTACCGCATTGGAGGATAAGTTAAGGCTAACTTTCTCCTTTAAGTTCGTCAGAGAAAATGACAAGAATATGTTGGCACAGGGGCAATACTTCAATCCGCTGACCTCTGTTTATCTTTTTCCGCGTGGTGAGAACTTTAATGCTATAAAGGAGTTTGAAACCTATGATGCAGTACGCAATATCAATTTGCAGAACTGGAACTATGGAGATGACTTGAAGATGCAAAACCCTTATTGGGTTACGAACCGTATGTTGAAGACAACAAAGCGTAACAGATACCTCACTGACCTTGGTGTGAAGTATCATCTTACGAATTGGTTTGCCCTTGAAGGAAGACTTCGTTGGGATGAAGCTGTTAATAGATTGGAAGACAAACGATACGCTTCAACGCTTGATATCTTCGCTCATTCACCTTACGGATATTATAGTTATTGCAAGATAAATGACCGTTCTTTCTATGCAGATGTTATGGCTGACGTTACTAAACGATGGGGTAGTCTCTCGTTGGTAGCAAACGTTGGTAGTGCTTTCTCACATACATCCTATGACGTGTCAGGCTTTCAAGGAGGTTTAAAGGCGCCTTCAAATATCTTTACTCCTAATGGAATAGATTATAATAGAGTGTCGGGAGATAACCGTCCAATCTTTGATATCACGCGTCATGCAATTCATTCCGTACTTGGGAGTGTGGAGTTAGGTTGGCAAGAACGTGTTTATCTGACAGTGACAGGGCGTAACGACTGGGACTCTTCACTTAGTAATACAGCCCAACAGTCCTTCTTCTATCCTTCTGTGGGTATGTCGACTATTCTCTCAAAGATGCTCAAATTACCGAAGTTCGTTGACTTTTTGAAGTTTCGTACTTCGTGGGCATCAGTGGGTTCTGCCATTTCTCCTAATATTTCCTCTGCTTGGCGCTATGAGTATATCCCTTCTACAGGCACTTATCATACGGTGACTTATAAGTTTCCAGACAACTTCTATCCAGAGCGTACGAACTCTTGGGAAGC
>CAUTPS010000172.1:0-3374 GCA_963540415.1 uncultured Prevotella sp. | reverse complement strand
TGACATCTCGTCTTACCTCATTCTTAACAAGTTGGATGACACGAGTGTGTGGGCTAATCTTAGGGCATTGGCTTTCAAGGAAGCATCAGGCTTAGAGGTGAAGCAGTTGGCTTTTGAATTAAAAGCTAATCAGAAGCAAGCCACATTACGTGACTTTATCTTCGATGGAACTAACAGTAAGATAGCACTAAAGGAGTTACTTACAACCTACAAGTTCAATAACAAGAAATTGGATTTCAACACTTTACGATACGCCATCAAGGACTTTAAAGCCGCAATAAAGCCTTCCGACTTTGCCCCTATCCTACCCGATTTAAAGCCATTGACGACCAGCTATACAGCTACAGTTGATGCAGAAGGTACAAGTCAATCTGTATTGGTAAAACATCTTAACGTCTCTGACCAGACTCTTTCGACTCAAATTAAGGCGAAAGGATGGGTAAGAAACATCCAAAAGAGTCCTGTTTGGGACTTCACTTTCAGCCCACTGAAGGTTAGCAAGAACACTCTTCAATCCATCACAAAAGTTACGCATAAACCCCTCCCTAAACCATTGAATAACATTGGTAGTATCTACTATCGTGGTACTTTCGCCCATAACATGGGGAAATATACAGCAAAGGGACTGCTAAACACAGATGCTGGTAACGTTCAGTTGGCTACTGTTATTCACGGAAAGAACATCCAAGGAACGGTTAGTACTACCGAATTGAATCTTGCGAAAGTACTTGACAACAACGACTTTGGTAAGTTAAGCACGAATATCAAGGTGGAAGGCAACACCGACCTATCCTATATCGCCGCAAAGGGTGACGTTTCCTCCTTCTATTATAAGGGCTATACCTATAAGAATATTCATCTTGACGGAATCTATAAGAACGATATTTTCACAGGTAAGGCAGCAATTAACGACCCCAATGGAAAGCTGAATATTGA
This sequence comes from uncultured Prevotella sp., assembly GCA_963540415.1. GTDB lineage: Bacteria > Bacteroidota > Bacteroidia > Bacteroidales > Bacteroidaceae > Prevotella. The sequence goes on along the minus strand of CAUTPS010000172.1, from coordinate 2,438 downwards.
CGGAAAAGCTGCCAACATAATGGCTTTCATGCAACACAAAGGGAAACTGTCTACCGACATCTCAATCATTGCTGATGCCGTCAACTTACACAAACTTCAGTTAACAGAGGCGTTGGGTAACAGAACAATCTCCTTTACTTCTAAGATTAAAGGACAGGGTGCGAGCTTGAATGATATCATAGGAAACCTTGATGTCAGCAACTTTGCTATGATTGGAGAAGGTCAGAACATTATCCTTAACCGGGTAAGTATCAAGACAAACAACGGACTCTTAGGTAAGTCGCTTGACGCAGAGACTGACTTTGGTGAGCTACACCTTGCTGGACAGTATAATTATAATCAATTGCCACAAAGCATAAGACGTATCTTAGGACATTATATCCCAAGTCTTTTCTCACCAACTCCACGCTTTAACATGGGCATTGGCAAGGCAAACTACGCCTTCACTTTGCGCCTAAATGATACGAAGTTTATCAATAGTCTGCTGAATACTAATATTGTTTCTTCACATGCTATAAGGCTCGCAGGACTTGTAAGAGAACACCAGAACGAAATAGACTTACACGTCAATGCGCCCGACGTAACCTACTCAGGACAGCAGATTAAGAATCTTATCTTGAACATTAAGAGTGAGCCACAAGGCTTGCAGACTACTATTTCTGGTGAACGAAAGGGAGAAACCGGACCACATGTCCTTATCAACGCACAGGGATTGATTGCAAACAATACCGTTACTTCCAACATTTCTTTCCGCATACCGGGACTTTCTCCTATATACGGAAATGTCAACAGCATTGCCTCTTTCTCTCGTCGTCATGGCGACTTAGAGACTCGCTTGCACCTCAACCCATCAGAAATCAACTTTGATTCCATTGCGTTACAAGTGCAACCTTCCGATATTTCTTATCATCGGAACAATCTGACCATCGACCACTTTGAGCTTTCTAACCACAACCAGCATATCATTGCTAATGGTCAGACGTCTGGAAATCAAAGCGATTCTATCCTTGTAAGATTCAAGGATGTCAACGTTCCATATATTCTTAACCTTGTTGACTTCCACAGCGTTAAGTTTGCTGGTACGGCTTCTGGTACAGCTTCTATCAAATCGTTCTTCCATCATCCACAGATGCAAGCGAAACTTGAGGTGCAAGACTTCAAATTTGAAGATGGAGATATGGGTACGCTCTTTGCGGAGGCAAACTATAATGACAAAGAAGGTAAGATTAATATCGACGCCTATGCTGACCCTGGTGATGGTACACGAACAGACATCCAAGGTTATGTAGACATTAAGAAAAGCTATATCAACCTTCCTATCTTTGCCAACAACACACATCTCTACTTCCTAAAGAGCTTCTGTGGCTCTTTCATGGACAAGATTCAAGTGCAAGGAAACGGCTGGTGTAAAGTCGTCGGACCCCTTAGTGCCATCAATCTTGAAGGTGACATGCAAGTGCATGGAAGCGTATATGTAAAGCCAACAGGCGTTACCTATAAGATGCGCGACGCACGTGTTCGCATCATTCCAAACGAAATTATCTTTGGAAACGACACTATTACTGACCCACAAGGACATATCGGTATCGTTACAGGTGGATTACATCACAAGAACCTTAGCCACCTCACTTTCGACATCAATATCCTCGCACGAAACCTCTTAGCTTATAACTTCCCTAAGAAACAAGGGAAAGACTCGTTCTGGGGCGTGGTGTACGGAACAGGTAAATGTAATATAAAAGGTGAACCAGGTTCAACAACAATGAACATTGATATGGAACCGGAAAAGAACACCTATATAACTTATGATGCCTCTTCTACCAATGATGCAAGTACAAGTAACTTCATTCGCTGGATTAACATACCAAAGGATAGCACTGGAGTTTTAATCCCTGAGGCTGCGGACACACTCAGTTTTGCGGCAAAACCAGCTCCTAAGAAGGCATCGGATATCGTGAAATTCAGAGACATACCGAGCGACCTACACATCAACTTCCTCGTACATTCAAATCCGAATCTTACGCTTGGCGTCTTACTTGATGATGCCACTGGCGACAATATCCGTCTGAATGGTTCGGGTATGATTCGTGCGTCCTATTATAATAAGGGAGCCTTCCAACTCTTTGGAAACTATAACGTAGACTACGGACAGTATAACCTCACGATTCAGAATATTATCAAGAAGCAGTTTATCTTCCAGCCGGGTTCAACGATTGCCTTCGGTGGCGATCCGTTCAATGCTGCATTGAATCTAAAAGCTAACTATATCATCAATTCTGTTCCTTTGGGCGACCTTGGAATGGGTAAGTCCTTCACATCCAATAACACAAAGGTTAACTGCTTGCTGAACATCGAAGGAACACCAGGTGCACCGACTGTCTCTTTCGGTCTCGACCTCCCAACGCTCTCGCCTGATGCACAACAGATGATACGCTCTA
>CAUTPS010000171.1:0-3398 GCA_963540415.1 uncultured Prevotella sp. | reverse complement strand
AACTAACTTATAGAAGGACTTGTTTACGGAATAAGAGAAATAAAAAAATGTTCCAAGACTATTGACCGCAAAAGGTTTTAGCCTTGGAACACGCCATATATAGTGTGAAACGAAATCTTACTTAGAGGTTGTTGTGTCTGGTTTAAAGGCGTCTGAGATTCCTTTACCTAATTTCTTAAAGAACTTCTTGCCATCGGCACCAATCTTACGGGTTACCTCTCCCATAGTCTTGGTTTCACGTTTAATCACCTTACCCATGCCACGTGAGAAAGTCTTAAAGCCGTCTCTAACCTCCGTTTCACCAGATTCATTGTTGTCTGGTAGCGGTGCATAGGTTGAGTTATTACTATTCGCATTGCCATTGTTGGAAGGCTTAGGCTTTGATACATTAGAAGAATTCGCAGCCTTTGAATTGCGATTGGCTTGCTTCGCTGCAGTCTGCTTATTTGCTCTTACCATGCCTGGTGATGCTCCAGCAATACCACTATACTCTGTTTGCGCTGATACCGAGAGGCACAGCAGCAACAAAGCTACTAACATTTTAATTCTCATTCTTTCCATTTTCGTACGTTTTATTAGGTGAAGAGGACAGAGCATGAACTTGCTCTAAACATCCCCATAATAATACTACTTACTGATAAAACGATTTTATAGCGCAGAAATTGCAGCCCTTAACAATCAATAGGACGTATTAAGGGCATTTAAACCAAAGGAAGTCTACCTATTTTATTAAACTACGTACGGCAAACCATGCATGAAGGAGGACTGTTTGAATCAGTCCATAGTGCTTACACATCACATCAAAACGCTCTCGGAGCGACTCTTTGTGATGACGGGTTGTTTGTCCTTCTCGTACATAATTTGCGACAACGGCATGGATATTGCGTAAAAGAAGTTGCTTACGTTCGCCCTCTTTCATGACACGTATACACCAATCTACATCTGCTGAATAGCGATAAGTTGTATCATATAATAGTGAACGAGCGATGTCTAAGCGAGCATAAAATGCTTGATGGCATACCAACATACCATAACGGAAAGAACGCCATGTGAGTCGTTCTGATGGACTTAGCCTGCGGTGGCTAATAAAGTTGCCCTTTTCGTCAATGATGTCTGTGTCACCAAAGAGGACGGCAGGGAGTTCCTCGCCATCTCCAACAACAGCAGCAAGTACCACCTTGTCTAATGTATCGGGATTAGGGAAGCGGTCACCTGCATTCAGGAAGACAATATAATCGCCGGTAGCCTGTTGTAAGCCTTTATTCATTGCGTCATAAAGTCCTTCGTCTGGCTCACTTTGAATACGTACGACATGCTCATTTTCAGCCTCGTCAGACAGCTGCTGATAGGCTTGGGCAATCTCCAAAGTGTTGTCTGTTGAAGCCCCATCAATGATGATATGCTCCACATGAGGATAGTCCTGCATGAGCACACTGTCAAGTGTCGGTTGCAGAACCGAAGCTGCATTATAGGTTATAGTGACTACTGAAAATGTGATCATAATCGGAAATTCTTATAGGCGAGTGCCTCATTATATACTTCAAGATATTGCATTGCGACGCTACGTTGTGAGTAACAGCGCAGTACTTTCTTCACAGCTGCTTCTGAAAGGGCTGTGTAGTCTGACTCATCAAGCACCCAGTGTATACCCTTTGCAAGGTCGTCTGCATTGCGTTCTGCCGCTACATAGCCATTCTTACAATGGTCAATCATTTCAGGTATTCCTCCAACCTTAAAGCCTATCGAAGGTACACCACATGCCATTGCCTCCATAATAGTATTAGGGAGGTTCTCAGACAAGGATGGTAAGACAAACACGTCACAAGCATTATAGACATCAACTATCTGTTGGGTGTCATTGACATAACCCAACTCACAGACTTCAAAATCGAACTCCTCCCTAAGATCTTCTGCATGTCCTCCGAGTATAGCCACGGCAGTGTTGTCCACCATCTCTGGGTATTTCGTAGCCAATTGGTGGCATGCTTCGACAAGATAAGAAATACCCTTATTTACATTTGTTACTCGTTGTGAGGCGAAAAGGATTATCTTTTTATTCAAAGGGAGCCCTATCTTTATACGTGCCTGCTTGCTGTCAGCAGGATGGAAAACGTGTGTATCAATGGGATTAGGGATAGAACACACCTGTTGACCTGCGAGGATAGCACTCTTGCGAGCCTCCTTTTCAAGCCACTTACTACATGTAACAAACATGACGTTACGCCCTTCAAGCATCTTCTTTTTACGTTCTAAGACCCGATGAGATAGGTCGTTTGTAGACCCACCATTGGGTAGCAAGCGGCAATTACCACATGCCGACTGATAGCGTAGACAGTTTAATGTAATATGACAAATGCCTGTTGCGGGCCAAATATCATGCATTGTCCACACGACAGGCTTCCCACTGTCAAGAATCTTACGGATACCTTTCAGCGAGAGCATACCCTGATTAATCCAAGACAAGTGTATGATATCAGCCTCTTTGAACTCGCGTAGCTTCGTTATGTCCGTTCCTGTGTTTGCTAAGTCTATCTCAAAGAGGTGGTTTCGAGAGAAATGAAGGTTCCAGAATACACAGAAACGCTCCCATAGTAGGTGCCATTGATTCTTCCACTCGTGTCCAAGACTGATCACGGTGATGTCGTCCGTCAATTTATCACGTACCAACATTTTCGCCTTCACTCCGTTGTTATTCAGAGCATCTTTGAGTCGGTTGGCTGCAACTGCAGCCCCACCTGTTTTCTCACTGGTATTTACAATCAGTATTCTCATTGATATATCATTTGCAGCAAAGTTACAAGAAAACAGATAAAAAGCCAAGAAAAGTGACTAAATATTGATTGTTTGCGCACACAAAGAGTTGATATGTATCAAGAAAAGATAGTCTTCAATATAAAAGTCAATGTAAATGTTGCACAATACTTGAAAACATTCTAACTTTGCATTGTCAAAAGGTTAATAGATTGTTTAGGTTAGTAGTAATAGATTTAGGTTTTTAGTTATTTTATTAAGGTAAAAGTTTAACGATTGATCAAGGATGACAAAGGTGACCGTGAGGTTCCCTTTCATTTGAAAAGATTTCTTAGTTAAACATACTAATAACGCCGAGGCTCGTTGAGAGTCTCGGCGTTTTTCTTCTTTAAACTTTGCCCTTTGAACATTCAACAATGATTTTTGAACATTGAACTTTGAGCTTTGAACTTTGTCTTTAGGCATTATCGGTAATCATAATTAAGCCCTTTGAACATTGAACTTTACCCTTTGAACATTGAAGTTTGAGCTTTGAACATTGTCTTTAAGCATCATCGGTAATCATAATTAAGCCCTTTGAATATTGAACTTTGAGTTTTGAACTTTGTCTTTAAGCATCATCGGTAATCATAATTAAGCCCTTTGAA
>CAUTPS010000170.1:0-3404 GCA_963540415.1 uncultured Prevotella sp. | reverse complement strand
ATCTTCTCACAACCCAATCGCTTACCTACACGACGAAGTGCAACGACCTGCATCAGCTCCTCACCTTGACGAGGAACAGGACCGAAACGGTCTTGCAAACGCTTACGATAAGCATCAAGATCCTCGTCTTTTTCTATATTATCTAATTCACGATAAAGTAGCATACGCTCAGAACTACCCGGCACGTAGTTATCAGGGAAGTACATTTCAAGGTCGCTCTCTACGGCACAATCATCAATGAAATCATCACCCGTAATCTGCTTTCCTTCTTCCATCTCCTCTTCATAAAGATCTTGGAACTCATCATTCTTCAGCTCCATCACCGCTTGATTGAGGATTTTCTGATAGGTTTCATATCCTAAATCCTCCATAAATCCACTCTGCTCAGAGCCTAATAGGTTACCAGCACCACGGATATCAAGGTCCTGCATCGCAAGGTTAAAGCCACTACCAAGGTCGGAGAAGGTCTCCAAAGCTTCCAAACGACGACGTGCCTCTGGGTTTAATGCAGCCAAAGGAGGAGCAAGAAGATAACAGAAAGCCTTTTTATTAGAACGACCCACACGACCACGCATCTGATGCAGGTCGGAGAGTCCGAAACGATGAGCATCGTTGATGATGATAGTATTGGCGTTGGAAATATCGATACCATTCTCAACAATCGTTGTTGAAAGCAGTACATCATAGTCATAGTTCATAAAGCCCATCACTATCTCCTCCAATTCTTCAGGTTTCATCTGTCCATGTCCGATAGCGATACGGCAATCGGGTACGTACTTCTTGATAAGGTTTGCTATCTCAGGAAGGTTACTAATGCGATCGTTAACGAAATAAACCTGTCCGTTGCGGCTCATCTCAAAGTTGATTGCATCTGCTATCACTTCATGTGAGAAAGAAGCTATCTCGGTCTGAATAGGATAACGGTTGGGTGGCGGTGTACGCATAATACTCATGTCACGTGCACCCATCAGCGAGAACTGTAGCGTACGTGGAATAGGCGTTGCAGACATTGTCAGCGTGTCAACATTCGTTTTCAACTGGCGAAGTTTCTCCTTTGTAGACACACCGAACTTCTGTTCTTCATCAATGATGAGCAGTCCGAGGTCATTCCACTTCACCGACTTACCAATCAACTTATGCGTACCAACAAGAATATCTATCTTTCCTTCTGCCAAATCCTCCAACACCTGTTTGGTTTGTTTGGTACTGCGAGCGCGTGAAAGATAATCAACACGCACAGGCATATCCTTCAATCGCTTCTTGAAAGTTTGGTAATGCTGGAAGGCTAACACGGTTGTAGGTACTAATACAGCCACCTGCTTATTATCTACAGCAGCCTTAAAAGCAGCACGGATAGCCACCTCCGTCTTACCGAACCCCACGTCACCACAAACCAGACGGTCCATAGGTCGTGCACTTTCCATGTCCTGTTTGAGTTCTTGTGTCGCCTTCAACTGATCGGGTGTATCTTCATAAAGGAATGAAGCCTCCAATTCGTGCTGCATAAACGTGTCTGGAGAAAAGGCAAATCCCTTCTCACGACGTCGCTTAGCATAGAGCTTAATGAGATCGCGCGCAATATCCTTGATACGTTTCTTCGCTCTTTCTTTCAAGCGATCCCAAGCACCTGAGCCAAGAACAGACAGTCGTGGTGGTTCACCACTATCACCACGACGATACTTACTAATCTTATAAAGCGAGTGAATAGATACATCGACAATATCATTATGCTGATAAACAAGACGTATCATCTCTTGATAAGAGTCGCCAGCAGGTACACGAACCAGACCAGCAAACTTACCAATTCCAAAGTCTACATGCACTAAGAAGTCACCTGGCTCCATCTCTTGCAACTCCTTCATCGTCAAAGCCATCTTACCTTGACGAGCCTTGTCAGACTTGAGGTTATACTTATGGAAACGGTCAAAAATCTGATGATCGGTAAAGAAACATACTTTCAGCATATTATCAACAAAACCTTCATGTAGTGTTCTGTTGACTGGCGTGAAAGGTAAAGCTTCTACCGTCGTATCCTTACCCTCTCCAGACATGTCAGCAACGGAGAGATTCTCTGACGTTGGTGACACGTTGGTATCTGACAATGAATCGAAGATATCTCTTAAACGTACCGTCTGTTTCTCACTATCAGCAAAGATATAAAGTTTATAACCTTGTAGAAGATAGTTACGAAGAGTCTTAGAAAGCAAGTCGAAGTTCTTATGGAAGAGTGGTTGTGGTGAGGTACTGAAGTTAATAGTAGCCCGTGAACCATCTTTCTTCTTTGCTAAATCGGAACTGGAATGATTAATACCAAACTCTATTCGACGGAAGTCAAGCGCATCGTTCATCCAACGTGAGGCTGGAACAAGCTGTCCTTCCTTACGGAAAGCCACTTCCAATTCACGCTGTTCTAACTCCGTCTTTCCCTCTAACTTCTCTGTCAGAGCCTGATTAGCAAAGCCCTCTTGATAGATATTATCTATCACATCACGAACATAAAGGAAGTCCTTGAATGCCAACACGGCATCTTTTGGTAAGAACTGAAGGAATGGAACCTTCTCTTCTGACATCGTTGTCAGTTCTGGAACAATCTCAACACGTGTCAGCTTCTCTGTAGACAGCTGCGTCTCCACTTCAAAGTTGCGAATGGTTTCTATATCATCACCGAAGAAGTCAATACGGAAAGGGAGTTCGTTTGAGAAGGAATAGACATCTATAATACTACCACGCACAGCAAACTGACCTGGTTCATAGACATAATCAGTCTCTGCAAAACCAAAAGAACGTAAGGTTTTCTCTACCTCTACAATATCAATATGCTGGTCAACTGTCAGTGTCAGACGTCGTTCATCCAATTGCTTTTTTGACACAACAAGCTCTGAAAGGGCTGATGGTTCAGTGACAATATAAAGTGGTAGAGCGTTGTCAGTCTCCGAAGCAAGTGCAGAAAGACGTGTTAAGACCTCTGTACGCAAGATTTCATTACCCGCATCACGCTGTCCATATTTCACAGCACGACGATAAGACGATGGGAAAAACAGCACTTCTGCTACCTTCCCTTCACCATCAGCAGGCATAGCAATCGTCTTAAGGTCATTGTAGAAATAACCCGCCTCGTCATTGTCATTCAACACGAAAACAGTCGTTGTCTTCCATCGTTCAGCTATTGATGCAAAGAACATCGGAGCAGCTGAAGCCACGAGTCCTTGCAGAAAAACAGTTCTTATCGACTTATCTTTCTGTATCTTCTGTATCGCTCCTGCCTGTGGCAGCATAGCGTATAGTTTCTGTATGTCTTGTATCTTCATCGCAAATGCGTTGTGCTTGCAAAGTTACAACAAATTTCAGACAGAGGGCAATTATCTATGAAATTAAGCAGAAAAGTGCTTAAAGATTTGGTAGTT
>CAUTPS010000169.1:0-3414 GCA_963540415.1 uncultured Prevotella sp. | reverse complement strand
CTGGTAACTACAAAACGAGGGCAGAACGGTGCGCCAAAGGTTAGTTATTCAGGTTATTTTGGTATTCAGAATGCAACAGCCTTGATGGAAAGGATGAATTCTGCCGATGCCGCTTACTATTATAATAAGGCATTGGAGCGTAGTGGTAAGGCTGCACGTTTCTCTGATGAAGCAATTCAGAAGTTCCGTGATGGTTCTGACCCTTACAACTATCCTAATACAGACTGGTATGGTCTTGCATTCAAAACCGCTTGGCAGAATCGCCACAGCGTGAACATTACGGGTGGTAATGAGTATGTGAAGTATCTTGCTTCTGCAGGTTATCTCAAGCAGAGCAGTATTCTTCCTAATGCAGGTCGTGAGCAGTTTAATGGTCGTGCAAATCTCGACATGGTGTTGTCAAAGCGCATCACTGCCCATCTTAACCTTGCTTATATCCAAAACAACTATCGCGATGCAAGTAGTGCATACGCTGGTGGTAGTAGCGATCAGATTATTCGTCAGCTGAATATCATCGCGCCTTGGATTGTTTATAAGTATGAAGATGGTACTTATGGTACTGTTTCTGATGGTAACCCAATGGCTTGGTTGGAGTCTGGTATGACCGTAAACCGCAACAACCGTAACTTTACGGGTATGATTGGTCTCGACTATCAGATTCTGAAAGACTTGAAGTTGACGCTGCAGGGCGCATATGTTGATGCTTCACAGCGTTACTCTTACTTCCAAAAGTTCATTCAGTATAACCCTAATAAGGCCTCTGATCCTAACAAGTTAGAGATTGCTCACTATGACTGGCACCGCACAACCTTCGATGCGTTCCTGAACTATGACAAGTCATTTGCAAAGCATAACTTCAAGGCTATGCTCGGTTGGCATACTGAACGCTATAAGTATCTGCCTGACTGGATGTATCGTAAGAACTTCCCTAACAACGAACTTACCGATATGAACGCTGGTGATGCTTCGACACAGCAGAACGCTGGTAACACTCGCGAGCTGTCAATGGTGTCTTACTTCGGTCGTCTGAATTACGACTATGCAGGTCGTTACCTCTTTGAGGCAAACTTCCGTTCAGATGCTTCTTCACGTTTTGCTGAGGGTCATCGCTGGGGTTTCTTCCCATCATTCTCTGCTGCATGGCGTATCTCTGAGGAACCATTCATGGAGAGTTCAAAGTCATGGTTGAACAACTTGAAGCTGCGTGCATCATGGGGTCAGTTGGGTAATCAGGATGCTTTGAGCGATTACTATCCTTGGATGAACACTTACAACCTCAATGCGAAGTATCCATTTGGTGGACAGCTTACTCCGGGTTACTATCAGGGTAGCTATCACCTTGAGACTATCTCTTGGGAACGTTCTACTACATGGGGTGTTGGTCTTGACTTTACCCTCTTCGGTGGTTTGACTGGTTCGTTGGATTACTACAACCGCAAGACGACTGGTATCATCATGGACGTATCTGCTCCAGCAGAGTTTGCCCTCGGTGCTTACAAGGATAATATCGGTGCATTGCGCAATCAGGGTGTTGAACTCTCATTGGCTTACGCAAAGCAGTTGAACAAGGATTGGACAATCAATGTCGGTGCGAACTTCGCTTACAACAAGAATAAGATTCTTAACTTGGGCGATGGCACAGAATACATTGAAGACAAGGATAACCGCAACCGCCGTACAGCTATCGGTCAGCAGTACAAGAGCTATTTTATGTACAAGGCAACTGGTAAGTTCTTCAACTCACAGCAGGAGGCTGACGACTACACAGCGAAGTATGGCAACCCATTCGGACGTAAGTTCATGGCAGGTGACCTTATCTATGAGGATACAAACGGTGATGGTAAGCTCGATACAACCGACCGTATCTACACCAAGCATACTGATATCCCAGCAATTACTTACGGCTTCAACCTTGGTGCAACATGGAAGAACGTAGACTTCTCTATGATTTGGCAGGGTGTTGGTGCAGTATCTCATATCTACAACCGTGAGGTACTTGGTGAGTTCTCTGGTGATGCCAGCCACCCTTCAACACTGTGGAAAGACTCATGGACAGAGGATAATCACAATGCTAAGTTGCCTCGCGTATTCGAGACAGGAAACAGCCCAAGTGACATGACTCGTGCTATGTCAACCTTCTGGTTGTGGAACACAGCTTACTTGCGTTTGAAGACTTTGCAGTTGGGTTACACCCTTCCAAAGAGTGCACTCAAAGCAATTCATCTTGAGAAGGTACGTATCTACTATGCAGGTGAAAACCTCCTTACCTTCGATGCATTGCCATTCAATATTGACCCAGAAGTGACCAGCGAACGTGGATCATCTTATCCATTGCTGCGCTCACATTCTATCGGTATCAATATCACATTCTAACCGTAAATACCCGATATACATTATGAAAACAGTAAGAACATATATATTAGCAGGTGTGGCAGCTTTTGCGCTCACATCTTGTAATGACTACCTTACCACAGTGCCGAAGGATGCAATGTCGCCATCTACAACATGGAAGACGGGCGATGATGCTGAGAAGTTCCTTGTGGGCTGTTATGATGGTTGGGAAGATGGTGGAGCCCTGCTTTATTGGGATGCTGGCTCTGACTTTGCGTACAACAATTTCCCTTGGGAAGGCTTTACCAATATCGGTAATGGTTCGCTCTCACCATCGTCTCCGGGCTGGTCGTTCTACGACTATACCATCATTGGTAGATGTAACACCCTACTCGAGAATGTTGATAAGTGTGTCTTCAGCAGTGATGCGGTAAAGAAAGACCTCGTTGCACAGGTAAAGGCTATCCGTGCTTATAACTATTTCCGTATGGGTTTCCTCTATGGTGGTGTGCCAATCGTTAAGCCTTTCACCAGTGCTCAGGAGGCACGTGTGCCACGTAATACGGAGCAAGAAGTGAAGGATTTGGTATTCAAAGACCTTGATGAGGCGATTGCTGACATCAACACAACTCCTGCTGCACGTGGACGTATCGCAAAGGGAGCTGCCTTGGCTATGAAGATGCGTGCTGCCCTCTACTGGGGCGACTATCAGAAGGCGAAGGATGCTGCGCAGGCTATCATCGACTTGGGTAAGTATGAGCTTGATTCTGACTATACCAACCTCTTTAAGTTGGCTGGTGTTGACTCAAAAGAAATCATCCTTGCCATACAGTATAAGAGCGGTACTCGCCCATTGGGCACTATCGGACAGCTCTATAACAATGGCGATGGTGGTTGGTCATCAGTGGTTCCAACACAGAACTGTGTCGACAACTATGAGATGAGTAATGGTATGACTATCACTGAGGCTGGTTCTGGCTATGATGCAACCCATCCTTTCCATGGTCGTGACCCACGTATGGCAATGACGATTCTCTATCCTGGTTGCGATTGGGAAGGTTCTATCTTCAATACCCTCGACGA
>CAUTPS010000168.1:0-3459 GCA_963540415.1 uncultured Prevotella sp. | reverse complement strand
TGAACTTTGAGCTTTGAACTTTATGATTTGTGTTTTAACCCTTGAGCTTTGAACTTTGTCTTTAAGCATCATCGGTAATCATAATTATGACGTACTGATGAGAACTTTGTTCGAATAATTTTGAATTGCGAATTATGAATTATAGCAGTAATCATAATTATGACGTACTGATGAGAACTTTGTTCGAATAATTTTGAATTGCGAATTATGAATTATATCGGTAATCATAATTATGAATTTTGAATTATGAACTATGAATTATAAAAGAATATATATTTATATAATCCTGCGACAAAAAAGTGTAAAGTTTAATTATTTCAACAATCTACCTATTTGTCGCAGATCAGCAAACAGCCTCAACCGAAGAAAGTTACTAATTTGTCGCGTTATTCCACAATCGTTTGACTTACATAACATTACAAAGGTAGAAAATCAAACAAAAAATAGTAGCAAACAAATTAGTAACGATGAAAACAAAAGGAAAAGAACACAAACATGACATATTTGTAAAGAAAAGAGAAAGATAAGGAGACAAACCTCCTTATCCGTCTCTCCGCTCCTCCCTATCCGTCGAACAATGAGGAAAAAGACTCCCTTTTTGTCGCACAGAAGCTACTTCGCTGTCGGGGACAACCTCCCATGGAGTCGCACGTAACCTACATATACGTCGCCTATTTTAAGCGTAAGCACCTGTACTTCAAATATATAAGAGCATCTAACTAAGTCTTAAAAAGTGACTGACAATGATTGTCTAAGTCCAAGACTGGGGTTTATGGGAGGAGTTTTACATACAAGAACTGACGCCCAACGTGGTTGCTAACGCTGTGAGCACAGTAACGAGAATATGCAGGATATTCTTCCAAATAGGTTTAACCATAACGTCTAAATAAATTAAAAGCCCAATTGGCAAGCAGATTACACTGCCGTCCCTTCGTGTTAACGGCATTGTATCCGAGCCGATTTGGACTAAAAGTGAATACAAAACCCCTCTCGCTCATCAGAAACCAATATGATACGTTCTTACAATAACATTGTTTCCTAATAAGCGATTTAGGGTAAACGGAGAGCGGAGGGGAGCAAACTTGGCACTCCCCCACGCTCATCTCTCAAACCAATCGACTATGCGTGGCCCTCAGTAGTGGCAGTAGCCTCACCTGGCTCTGGACCAGCAGAAGGCTTGTTCTCCTTCTTCTTGCCCTTGTTCTTCGCCTTCTCGGCAGCCTTAGGCGCATCATACTGCACAGCCTCCTGAATACGCAAACCGCTGATGAGGGTCTTCACACGACGCTTCATCGCATCGATAGTCACCGTTGGCGCGAAAAGCACATGCGCACCGTAGATATCTCTCTGTGCGTTAAAGTCTTCCGCCTTCTGAACACCCTGTGAGTGAATACCTACGCGGAAAGTTCCCAATCCGTCGAGCTTCACACGGTTACCATCCTTGAGAACCTGATTCATCTCGAACACCAACGCACTGATGACAGCCAAAATGTCGGGCTCAGTTACGGTGCAACGCTCACTGATACGCAGAGCGAGATCCTTAACACTAACAAGGTCGGGAGACACCGCACGGGCATACCAATAACCCTTGCGCTTGCTGTTCTTACGATTGTCCTGATACATACGAAATTTGATTGACATAACTTGAAAATTTAAAAAGTGAAACAAAGAAATTATTGAAATGAAAAAATGAAATCTTAACTCAATGCGCTAATAAGACAGAGGCAAATCCTCTCCGTGGCTCCACACACGACGGTGCCTCCGTGACTTACATCGCTTTATTTTTATTACTCCTCCGTGTCCTACTTTTCTCTGTGTGATACTACTTAAAACTAAGTGGCAAACCTATTACTGAAGATCCTTCTTCCCACTCCTCATCGCCCTTGTCGTTCGCCAGTCCTCACCCCCTCCCCACACAAAAAAAAAGGGAGAGGGACAACAACCTAAAAGACATACTGCGACAAAAAAGTGTAAAAATATGTAAACGAGTAAACAAGTAAATAAGTGAACACGTAAACAGATAAAAAGATAAACACAGAAATAACTAAAAACACAATAACGCAAAAACGTATAAAAATATAAAGGTAAAAGTTGGAAAACACAAAAACGTAAAAACATACTTTATCATAAACATAAACGATTAAAAATATGAAAAGATATTCACGTAAATAATTAAAATATTTACAGTCAGTAACTTAAAAAGTATTTCTCAGACTTTCGGCGACAAAAAAGTGAAATCTTTCACCGCCTTTTCTCCCCTATTTTGCCCCAAGAATCTGGTGTCTATTCTTCCCATCACGCCTATAACTGATGTGAATCCACCGCTTTTTTATCGACTCCTGTGGCTCAAGAATCATCTGATCGAAGTCAGTTTGAGCAAGAATTGCCGCATATTTCCGACACATTTTCAGTCCGGTGACATGAATATCAGCCGCCTCTCCTCGCAAATGTTGCGAATGTTCAGCCCCCATGACAGCCCTATTCACAGCCTCGCAGCGATAACCTCCCACGACGATTACACGCCCCACACGCTGTCTGAGCGGTTCTAAGACGCATTTACAAAGCTCCCGAAGATTCTCTATCACCTCCTCTCTCGAAGCCTCTCCAGGCGCAGGATTCACCTCAGGCACATTCTTAACACCCATGCCCACCGCCTTTCCCGAGCGCATCATCTCGCCCACCGTAAAATGAGGTGAGAGTCGCTCCTCAAAATCTATCTCATTAGAATGACTATCGTTGATCATACACATTAATTATTATAGATTATTTGGTTCATTAAAACTCCGTTCGTCATCCCTTCATTCCTGATGACGATGCAAAGGTACAACACAAAAAAACCGATTGCAAGGAAGATATATGTAGTAATATGAGTAGACAAGTGGACAAGTTGAACAAGTGGACGGGTTAGACGGGTGAACAAGTTGCTTGTTGAGAGGGTAATTTAAGACAGAGTAACAAAAGAACGGCTTTAATTCATATTTCACAATTCATAATTATAATATGCTCAGTTTGTTATGTTTTTCGCCACAAACAACTTGTCAATCTGCTTGTCAACGAATACATAATTTGTATATAAACCCTACCCAACAAAAAAAAGAGCCGCAAGAATACGGCTCTATATAAAAGTAGGACGGCTGCGGAGCTTGAAGTTATCGTACCTATATGCAGACGCTCATCCTACTGCAAAGATACAAGTAAAAAAATCATTTTCGCAAAAACTTCCCTTTCTGATATCAATTCTACGCAAGTGGACAAGTTGACAATTTTGACAAGTGGACAAGTTGATTGTTAACAGGGTAACAGAAGAACGACTTTAATTTATAATTATGATATACTCAGTTTGCTATAATTTACGTAACAAACATGTTCTATACAAGCAACTCGTTAACTTATCAACTGAAAAACCGTCAACTGAAAATGAAAGACAGAATGACATAAGAACAGATTCTTTCAATGACA
>CAUTPS010000167.1:0-3474 GCA_963540415.1 uncultured Prevotella sp. | reverse complement strand
TGGAGTTATTTCAAGTGGACCTTACGCGTCATTCTTACGATTCTCTCATTGTTAGGAATCGTTTTCTTGGCAATGTTTGCCTTGGAAGGAAGTCCTCAGATGCCTTTCCGTCACGATTATCGGAATGCAGTAACAGCGTCATCACCTTATACCAAGGATAACAAGACGGCAAAGCTTTATAAGTCTTTCCGCGACTTCTTCAAGGAGGAGAAGATGCACAATAACTATGCGAAGGCTACGATTAAGAAACAACGATTTGTTGGAAGGGCAGATAGTCTGACACAGAAATACTTTCGTGAGTGGGACGATCCACGAATCGGTGTGCGTTCGGCATGGTATGTAAACTGGGATAAACATGCTTATACCTCTCTGAAGAATAATATCAAGCATCTAAACATGGTTTTGCCAGAGTGGTTTTTTATCAATCCTAAGACTGACAAGGTTGAATATAGGTTTGACAAGCAGGCGTTGCGATTGATGCGCCGGGCGGGTATTCCTATTCTCCCGATGCTCACCAATAACTACAACTCCGACTTCCATCCAGAGGCGATAGGGCGTATCATGCGTGATGAGAAGAAGCGTATGGCACTCATCAACGAAATGGTTGGGACGTGTCGGCGCTATGGTTTTGCGGGTATCAACCTCGACTTAGAGGAACTTAATATTCAAGATAACGACCTTCTTGTAGAATTAGTGAAGGATTTTGCACGTGTTTTTCATGCGAATGGACTCTATGTCACTCAGGCAGTAGCACCTTTCAATGAGGATTACAATATGCAGGAGTTGGCGAAGTATAACGACTATCTCTTCCTCATGGCTTATGATGAGCATAGTATGGGGAGCCAGCCGGGACCTGTTAGTTCACAACGTTGGGTTGAAAAGGCTACCGACTGGGCTGCAAAGAATGTTCCGAATGATAAGATAGTACTCGGTATGGCTACCTATGGCTATGATTGGGCAAATGGAGAAAGCGGTACGACCGTGTCATTCGACCAGACAATGGCTATTGCACAAGATGCAGATGCAAAGGTAAAGTTCGATGATGACACCTATAACGTGAGCTTCTCTTATCAGAATACCGACGATGGAAAGGTTCACCAAGTATTCTTCACCGATGCTGCCACCACGTTTAACATCATGCGCTTTGGTGCAGAATATCATCTTGCAGGCTTTGGCTTGTGGCGTTTGGGTACAGAGGACAAGCGTATATGGCGTTTCTATGGCAAAGATATGTCATGGGAGAATGTGGCAAGGATGTCTGTTGCGAAGCTAATGCAACTTAACGGAACCGATGATGTCAACTTTGTTGGCTCTGGTGAAGTGCTTGAGGTTACAACGGAACCTCATCCAGGAGATATCTCTGTGATGATTGATAAGGACAATCGTCTTATCTCTGAGGAGTATTATCGCGCCCTGCCTTCTACTTATACCATCCAACGATTAGGTAAATGTAAGGATAAGCAGCTTGTTATTACCTTCGATGACGGACCAGATAGTCGATGGACTCCTACCGTGTTAAGTACGCTGAAGAAGTATAATGTCCCTGCAGCCTTCTTCATGGTGGGACTGCAGATGGAGAAGAACCTGCCATTGGTAAAGCAAGTCTATGATGATGGTCATACCATTGGCAACCACACCTTCACCCACCATAACATGATTGAGAACTCCGACCGCCGCTCTTATGCAGAGTTGAAGTTGACAAGAATGTTGATAGAGAGTGTGACAGGACATAGTACTATTCTCTTCCGTGCACCTTATAATGCCGATGCCGACCCAACGGAACATGAAGAGATATGGCCAATGATTGTGGCAAGTCGTCGTAATTATCTTTTTGTGGGAGAGTCTATTGACCCTAACGACTGGCAGCCTAACGTTACAGCCGACCAGATCTATCAGCGTGTCATTGATGGTGTACACCATGAAGACGGACATATCATCTTGTTGCACGATGCGGGTGGTAGTTCTCGAAAGCCTACCCTTGATGCTCTTCCTCGTATCATAGAGACCCTGCAACATGAGGGTTATCAGTTCATCTCCCTCGAACAATACTTAGGTATGGACAAGCAAACACTGATGCCTGCTATTAATAAAGGTAAGGCATACTATGCGATGCAGACCAACCTTTGGTTAGCAGAGATGATCTATCATGTCACAGACTTCCTCACAGCTCTTTTCCTTGTATTCCTTGTCTTGGGAATGATGCGCCTGCTATTTATGTATGTGTTGATGATAAGAGAGAAGCGGGCGGAGAACCGACGCAATTATGCACCTATTGATGCTGCCACAGCACCAACAGTCTCTATCATCGTACCGGGTTATAACGAGGAAGTAAACATCGTGCGTACCATCACTACGCTCAAGCAACAGGACTATCCTAACCTGCATATCTACTTCGTTGACGATGGTAGTAAGGACCATACACTCGAACGTGTACATGAGGCATTCGACAATGATGAAATGGTTACGGTGCTTGCTAAGAAGAATGGTGGAAAGGCTTCAGCCCTCAACTATGGTATTGCTGCCTGCCGTTCAGAGTATGTCGTTTGTATTGATGCCGACACACAGTTGAAGAGTGATGCGGTAAGTAGATTGATGAAACACTTTATCGCTGATACAGAGAAGCGTGTCGGTGCGGTGGCTGGTAATGTGAAGGTGGGTAATCAGCGAAATATGCTTACCTATTGGCAGGCTATTGAATATACGAGTAGTCAGAACTTCGACCGTATGGCTTACTCAAATATCAATGCTATCACTGTTGTGCCAGGAGCCATCGGCGCTTTCCGAAAGGAAGTTATTGAAGAGGTGGGAGGATTCACAACCGATACCTTAGCAGAAGACTGCGACCTGACGATGAGTATCAACGAGCATGGATATATCATCGAGAACGAGAACTATGCCGTAGCAATGACCGAAGCTCCAGAGACGCTCCGTCAGTTTGTGAAGCAGCGTATCCGTTGGTGCTTTGGTGTGATGCAAGCCTTTTGGAAGCATCGTTCCTCTCTCTTTGCACCTTCTAAGAAAGGCTTTGGTCTCTGGGCTATGCCTAATATGCTTATCTTCCAGTATATCATTCCTACCTTCTCACCATTAGCCGACGTAATGATGCTCATCGGACTCTTTACTGGTAATGCTCTACAGGTATTCCTTTATTATCTCATCTTCCTTATCATTGACGCCAGTGTGTCAATCATGGCTTATATCTTCGAGGGCGAGCGTATGTGGGTACTTCTGTGGGTCATCCCTCAACGTTTCTTCTATCGTTGGATAATGTATTACGTCCTCTTCAAGAGTTACCTCAAGGCGATAAAGGGTGAGCTGCAGACATGGGGCGTATTGAAGAGGACAGGGCATGTACAATAGCCTCACCCACACAAAAGCCTCACCCCCCAGCCCCCTCTCCGAAAGGAGAGGGGGAGTGCTGGCAACAATTTGCTAAAGAATGACTAAAAGTTCTCCCTAACCAATAGGGGTATC
>CAUTPS010000166.1:0-3486 GCA_963540415.1 uncultured Prevotella sp. | reverse complement strand
ACGAACTTTCTGGTAAAGATAAACGCCAATATCGGCAACTCCTCCACATCTTCTGGTATCGAACAAGAGATTGAAAAGGCTGTGTGGAGTTGTAAATGGGGCTGCGATACATTAATGGACTTGTCTACAGGTAAGGATATCCATGAGACACGTGAACGGATTCTTCGTAACTGTCCTGTACCAGTTGGGACTGTACCTATGTATCAAGCTTTTGAGAAAGTTAATGGAAAGATAGCTACACTTAGTTGGGAAATCTTCCGTGATACCTTAATTGAACAGTGCGAACAAGGAGTGGATTACTTTACAATTCATTGTGGCATACGATTAAAGAATATACATCTTGCAGACAATCGATTGACAGGTATCGTAAGTCGTGGCGGTAGTATTATCTCTAAATGGTGCAAGGAACATCAAAGAGAGAGTTTTCTCTATGAGCATTTTGATGATATATGTGATATCTGTGCAAGGTATGATGTTGCTATATCGTTAGGAGATGGACTTCGTCCTGGTTGTATGCATGATGCGAATGATGCAGCTCAATTTGCCGAACTTGACACGATGGGAGAGTTAGTTGAGCGTGCATGGGCTAAGAATGTACAGGTTTTTATTGAGGGACCTGGCCATGTACCGATGCATAAAATCAAAGAGAATATGGACCGACAAATTGATAAGTGTCATGGCGCGCCCTTCTATACATTAGGTCCACTTGTCACAGATATTGCTCCAGCTTACGATCATATTACGTCTGCTATTGGTGCATCTCTCATTGGATGGTATGGTACAGCCATGCTATGTTATGTAACTCCAAAGGAGCATCTTGCCCTACCTGAGAATGAAGATGTACGTGTAGGTGTCATCACCTATAAGATAGCTGCTCACGCAGCAGACCTTGCAAAAGGACATCCGAGTGCTTTTATCCGTGATAATGCATTGAGTAAAGCACGTTATGACTTTCGTTGGAAAGACCAGTTTAACTTAGCACTCGACCCTGAGCGTGCGCTTGAATATTACAAAGCAAGCAACTCTGTTGATGCAAACTATTGTACAATGTGCGGCCCACATTTCTGTGCTGCTCGTATTAGTCATTCTCTCAAGAACTGTGAGGAATAAGCAAAAAAATAACAATTACCCGTAAATATAAATTTATTATGATTGAGACACAAGTATCAAAAGGTATTATTAGTACCTATTTCGACAAACTTCAGCGTAATTTAGATCTCGATGTTGCCATCGTTGGTGGTGGCCCTTCAGGCATCGTTGCAGCTTATTATCTGGCGAAAGCAGGGTTAAAAACAGCTCTATTTGACCGTAAGTTGTCACCTGGCGGGGGTATGTGGGGTGGCGCAATGATGTTCAACCAAATTGTTATACAGGAAGAAGCGTTGCACATTGTCAAGGACTTTAATATCAGCTATCAGCCTTATGAAAACGAACTTTATACCATTGACTCCGTTGAAAGTACGTCCGCTTTGCTTTATCATACAGCTCATGCTGGTGCAACAATCTTCAACTGCTATTCTGTTGAAGATGTTGTCTTCAAGAATGATGTTGTAAGTGGTGTTGTAGTCAATTGGACTCCAGTCCTTCGTGAAGGACTACATGTTGACCCATTAAACATCATGTCTAAATGTGTGATTGATGGTACTGGCCACGATAGTGAGATATGTAAGGTTGTGGCACGAAAGAATGGTATTCAACTTGACACTGCTACAGGCGGAGTTGTGGGTGAAAAGTCCTTGGATGTGGCTGAGGGTGAGCGTATGGTCGTTGAAGGCACACGTGAAATTTACGCTGGACTCTATGTCTGTGGCATGGCTTCTTCTGCTGTTGCAGGTACTCCAAGAATGGGACCTATCTTTGGTGGTATGTTGCTATCTGGCAAGAAGGTAGCTGATTTGATTATAGAGAAGCTAAAGAAATAAACATTATCTGATGAAATGGATAACCATTACCTCTCCCGACTTTATATCGGGAGAGGCTGTCTTCATAAGTAAACTCTTTTCACAAGGGCTTGATTTATTACATATACGTAAACCAGATGCATCATTAGAAACCTACAAGCGGCTTTTACTTCAAATACCAAGGCATTGGTATAGTCGTATTGTCTTACATGAACATTTCGCTTTAGCAGAAGAGTTTGGTCTTCATGGTATTCATCTAAATCGGCGATGTTCGCAAGTTCCCGACTCTTTTCGTGGGAGTATCTCTTGCTCTTGTCATACCTTAGAAGAGGTAAAAAAGCAGAAAGACTCAAAAGACTATGTGTTCTTGAGTCCTATCTTTGATAGTATTTCTAAGGTTGGATATCATGCTGCATTCTCCCCTACCTCACTTAAGCAGGCTGCTATAGAGAATGTAATTGACGAAAAAGTAATTGCCTTGGGAGGTATAACTGCTAATAATATCTCACTTGTCAAAGAGTGGCACTTTGGTGGTGTTGCGTTATTAGGAGATATATGGAAGCGTATGTCAGACCCACAAGTAGATGAATATCTGAACCATATTCGAACACTCCTTTAATAAGTTTAGACTAATATGAACTCAAACTCAATAAAAATGATTCTCCAATTGACCTTTTATCATTCCTCTAAGTAACGAAATATAGAATAAACTGGGGTGTTTCTCAACCCCATTGATGAGGTAACCTTCAAAGGTATATAATCCAATGCTTCTGCTTCTTTCAGAATCATAAACGTCTTTTGCTCAAGCATTTTATTAATCCTATAGTGTGAGTCAATGTCCTTCTTCTTTATATCTACATGATATAGAATTACATATCCTGAAAAGTAATAACAAGCTATTATCTGTTTGCAATTCCTCTTTGGATAATACCAACACCCCGATGATGATACAACACTATCATACGTGTATTCAAATGGCGAAAGTCCTAAATCATATTTATAAATACCCTTTTGAGCATCTAAAGCAAAATCCTCATTGTAAAATTGTTTATAACCCATAGTATCCTTAGGATTTATAAACCTTCTAATTCTGGCATTATCTTCTAAATTTACATAGAAGGGATATGTTTTCCTGTTCAATGAAATCGTACGTCCAATGTGACGATAAGTAATTCCCCCACCTTGTAATTGATTATCATATACCTCATAAAAGCTTTTTACGATTCCGTTTTTAACATACACAACCTCTGTTGACATCTGTGCATTGAGCATATATGCTTGTAACAAAAATACACAACAGAGTATTCCTCTAAGATAGTTATTAGAGGTTCTCCTCAATTCCATTCTGTATACTCTCCGTATCGCATCTGTTTTATATAATCCTGTTTTATGGTTCATCATCGATGGTGTTTTATTAATAGGTTTGATAATAAGCTATTGAAAAAGCAAAGATAATCATTTACAACATAAAAAGCAAATTTATCGTTCAATTTATGAGATCCCATTGAGATGATTGCTTCTATTAAATACATCCTCAATTCCGCAGCATTATTCCTTGTGAGGTATTTTTATATATTGAAGTGAC
>CAUTPS010000165.1:0-3498 GCA_963540415.1 uncultured Prevotella sp. | reverse complement strand
TAGGCTATGGCAAGATGGGGCATATGATAGAACAGATAGCCCTTGAGCGTGGCCATGAAATCGTAAGTATTATTGATGTTGACAATATAGAGGACTTTGATTCTCCTGCTTTTGCATCAGCTGATGTGGCCATTGAATTTACAAATCCTACGGCTGCCTTTGCCAATTATCAGCGTGCTTTTGCGCATAATGTGAAGGTTGTCAGCGGCTCTACGGGCTGGATGCAGGAGCATAAGGCAGAGGTTGAGCGTATGTGTACCGAAGGCGGACAGACTTTGTTTTGGGCAAGTAACTTCTCAATTGGCGTTGCTATTTTTTCTGCTGTCAACCGTTACTTAGCAAAGATAATGAATGGTTTCCCACAGTATAACGTTGAGATGGAGGAGGTACACCATGTGCACAAACTCGATGCACCATCTGGAACAGCCATAACCCTTGCAGAAGAGATCATCAATGACCTCGATCGGAAAGATAAGTGGGTTAAAGGCTTCCAACACGCTGCTGATGGTACGGAGTCAGGCAGTAACAAGGTTGCTCCTAACGAACTTCCTATTGCCTCTATTCGACGTGATGAAGTGCCTGGTATTCATAGCATCAGTTATGACTCAGAGGCAGACAAGATTACCATTACTCACGATGCTCACAGCCGTAAAGGCTTTGCATTGGGTGCCGTCTTAGCAGCTGAATATACCAAAGAGCATACCGGTTTACTTACAACGAGCGATTTATTTAAGTTTTGATGTTGGGTGTTAAGTGGTAGGTGTTGGGTGTTGATGGTTGCTAATAATACTTTATAACAAAGCTGAAAGTAACTCACAATAGAGGCGACCATTTTTCCGAACACTCTTCCACCAACTGATATTTAATAACAAACATACCGACATAACTCATTATTCAACATTTATCACCTCAATATACAGTATGATAGACAAAGAAAAAGCAGCCCTGAATCCAAAGAAGCAATGGGCAAAGTTTATTTGTGTTCTCGTTCTCTACCTCCTTTTCCTGTTCTGGGTAAAGAGTTGGTGGGGATTATTAGTCGTTCCATTTATCTTTGATGTGTATATCACAAAGAAGATTCGTTGGCAGTGGTGGAAGGATTCTGAAGGACCTATCCGCTTTGTTATGGGATGGGTAGATGCACTGGTATTCGCATTGGTAGCAGTGTATTTCATCAATCTTTTCTTCTTCCAGAACTACGTTATCCCTTCTTCTTCCCTTGAGAAGTCACTCCTTACGGGCGATTACCTCTTTGTGTCGAAGGTAAGTTATGGTCCTCGTATTCCTGAGACACCATTGACAATGCCGCTGACACAGCACACCTTGCCTATTATTAATACTAAGAGCTACATCTCTTGGCCACATTGGGACTACCGTCGTGTGAAGGGTTTGGGTAAGGTACAGCTCAATGATATCGTTGTATTCAACTTCCCTGCAGGTGATACTATCATGAGTGAACCTGCTTATCAGGGCAATGATTACTATTATGATGTCTATACAATGGGTACGAACTTCCTTGCACAACAGAACCCAAATATCAATCTGTCAGCGATGAACACACTTCAACAGCGTGCTTTCTTTGATAAGGCATACGCTACGGGTAGAGCTTATATTGTGAGAAATGTAAGTACCTACGGAGCGTTGGAATGGCGTCCTACTGACCGTCGTGAGAACTATGTGAAGCGTTGTGTAGGTCTTCCTGGACAAACTTTGCAGATTAAGGACAAGATTGTTTATGTCGACGGAAAGGCAAATAAGGAGCCAGAGAAAGTTGAATATACCTATTTTATAAAGTTTAAAAACATCTCCGTTTCTGATTTCATTGGAGAACGTTATGACGAACTTCGTAAGGATTTAGAAATCAGTGATGAGGATGTACAGACGCTCAGTCGTCTACATGGATATGACATGAGCCAAGGTCGTGTGCTTAATAAGGATATTCTGGCTTATGATGGTTATATGCCATTGACCAAGAGAGCCGTTGCTGAGCTGAAACGTCAGGGATTTATCCAGTCTATTCGTCCTGTAACAGATAAGGATCTATACTCTGGTCCATATTATCCGCTCAATGGTTTTACTGGCTGGACACGCGATAACTATGGTCCTATTTGGATTCCAGCAAAGGGTAAGTCGGTTAAATTGACATTAGAGAACCTCCCTGTTTATGAGCGTTGTATCAAGGTTTATGAGGGCAACGACTTACAGGTTAAGAACGGAAAGATATATATTAATGGTAAACCAGCTAATAGTTACACCTTTAAGATGGACTATTACTGGATGATGGGTGACAACCGTCACAACTCTGCCGACAGTCGTTTTTGGGGTTTTGTACCAGAGGATCACATCGTAGGTAAGCCAATCTTCATCTGGTGGTCAAGTGATCCAGACCGTAAGGGCTTTGGAGGAATCCGTTGGCACAGACTGTTTAACTGGGTGGATAATATAAAGTAAGTACCTCAAAGGACCTCCCCAAGCCCCTCCAAAGGAGGGGATGTGCAAGTTACCAAAGTTTTGGTAAACGTTACACATCCCCTCCTTTTTTGTCATCGTTCAATTATATTATAAGCAAAACAGTTATGGTATCTTCTGATAACAATAATATTGTCAATTCAAATAAGACCGACATCGGTAACTTGACATCCCCTCCTTCGGAGGGGCTTGGGGAGGTCTTACTCTCCTCTGCTTACTTCGCTCCTATTCAATGGTACCAGAAGTTGAACCGTTATGACAGCTGTTTGATAGAGCAACATGATAACTTCGTTAAGCAGACTTACCGCAATCGTTGCGTAATTGCTTCTGCGAATGGGCCACAGACCCTCTCTATCCCTGTCGAGAAGTTTGAGACTTTGAAGTGTCCGATGAAGGATGTGCGTATCAGTGACCATGACAATTGGCGTCATCAGCACTGGAATGCGCTGTTGTCGTCTTATGGTGAGAGTCCGTTCTTTGAGTATTATGAGGATGATATACGCCCGTTCTTCGAGCGGAAATGGAAGTATCTCTATGATTTCAATTGGGAGATAATGCTGAAAATGTGCGAACTCATCGATATTATGCCCTGTATGCGTCGCACAGATACTTATCTAATGGATGTTCCCGATGGAACCGATGATTTCAGGGAGATAATTCGTCCGAAACATCCAGGTGTCGATACCGACTTTATTCCTCGTCGTTACTATCAAGTTTATCAACAGAAGTTTGGCTTCCTGCCCAACCTTAGTATTCTTGACTTGCTTTTTAATGAGGGTAATGAGAGTGTACTATACTTATAAGAGGCCGTAAATGCAGTGTTTCTTAGGCTGTCATAATCCCTTTTTATCTCTTTTCTCAATTCTTTAAAAGGTATGTTTAGCGAATTATTTCCATGAAAAAAAGAAATTATTTACGTGAAAAGAAATATTTATTTTCATGAAGAAAAATATTTCTTTTCATGAAAATAATTTGAAAAAGGCGTAGAGTTGTTGTTTTAGAACAGCTCTACGCCTTTTGTTTTTAGCC
>CAUTPS010000164.1:0-3502 GCA_963540415.1 uncultured Prevotella sp. | reverse complement strand
CATTCTCCAACTTAAGCATAATCTTTCTAATGTTTAAGGTCTTCACTCGAGCTACAGCAGGTTTATCAGGGCCTAACACACGCTCACCAAAGATTTCACGAAGTCTACTACCCAACTCTAAACCTGCAGAGTTCACGGTGTTATCATCCCTATGTTTCAAATAGACATAGACAAGTCGATAGAATGGAGGATAATGAAATTCCAGCCTCTCGGTAAGTAAGTCGGAATAAAACGACTGATAATCATTACGCACCACCTGCTGAATAACAGGCAAATCTGGACTCTTTGTCTGCAGAATTACCAATCCCTGCCTTCCTTTTCTGCCTGCTCGTCCACTCACCTGACTCATCATCATAAACGCTTGCTCGTATGCACGGAAGTCTGGATAATTCAACATCGAGTCTGCATTGAGGATTCCCACGACCGAAACCTTATCAAAGTCGAGACCCTTTGAAATCATCTGTGTCCCTATCAGAAGATTACTCTTCCCCGTAGAAAAGTCATTAATCAAACGTTCATAGGCATTACGCGTGCGAGTTGTATCAAGGTCCATACGCGCAATACGAGCCTCAGGGAAAATATAACGGATTTCATCTTCAACCTTCTCCGTTCCATATCCTCGACCACGAATATCCTCACTTTCACAACAAGGGCATACATCTGGTACCTTCATCGTATAGCCACAGTAGTGGCAAGAAAGGTAGTTCATATTCTTATGATACGTCAACGAGACATCACAGTCTGGACACTTTGGAACCCATCCACACTGCCTACACTCCACCATCGGCGCAAAGCCACGTCGATTCTGAAACAATATTGCTTGTTCGCCACGCCCTAATGCCTCACGAACAGCAGAGAGGAGACGTGGAGAGAAGGCGCCAGTCATCATCTTTCGACGATAAAGATCCTTTATATCAACAATTTCTATTTCTGGAAGTTGAATATCTTTATAACGACGTGTCAGTTCTACAAGTCCATACTTGCCCTGCTTCGCGTTGTAATAGCTTTCCATCGAGGGCGTAGCTGTCCCCAAAAGCGTCTTTGCATCAGGATACATCTGTGCCAACACAATGGCTGCTGAGCGAGCATGATAACGAGGAGCAGGGTCTTGTTGCTTAAAACTCTGCTCGTGTTCTTCATCTATAATAACAAGACCTAATCGATGAAATGGGAGAAAAACAGCACTTCTTGCTCCTAAAATTACATCGTACGGAGAATCAGACAACTGCTTATGCCATATCTCCACACGCTCTGCATCACTGTATTTACTGTGATAAATCCCCAATCGATCGCCAAAAACAGCCTTCAAACGCTCTGTAATCTGAACCGTTAGTGCAATCTCAGGCAATAGATATAACACCTGCTTATGTTCATTGAGTGCTTTCTGAATGAGATGGATATATATCTCCGTCTTTCCAGAAGAGGTTACTCCATGTAATAGTGTCACTCTATGCCCCATCATCTGTAAGAGGATTTGATTGTAAGCCTCAGTCTGTGCCTCGTTCAGAGGTTTTATATTCTCTGGATGTGGTGGGTTTCCACGATTCAACCTACCGACTTCCTTCTCGTATGTAACAAGGACTTTCCTATCTTGCAAGGCACGAATAACGCCAACAGAAGCGTGAGTAACATTCATTAACTCCTCCCTCGTCACCTCTCGCAGCACTGTTTCTGGTGTAATTTCTGCCATTTCATCGACACCAGCCAATTGTAAATAAGCCATAAGAACTTCCACTTGTTTCGTTGCACGCTTCATGGAATCTATCATAAGTGCGAGTGTACGTTCATGGCGTAAGTTATCAGCTAATCGGATATAAAGTTCTGTTCGTGGTCGATAACCATACTCCTCTTTCAGTCCCGACGGTAATGCAGCTTTATAAACATCACCAATAGGCGACATATAGTAATCAGATATCCAATGCCAAAGCTTCAGTTGTTGTGGGAGAAGTACAGGAGTGTTATCCAATACATCTATGATATTCTTATAGATAATCTTTTTTCCTTCTGCTGCAACATTCTCCGATGGATTCGGTATATTTACAGGATATTCCGCAATAATGCCCACGTAAGTCTTACTCTTTCCCAAAGGGACAGACACTCGTACACCAGCTGTTACCCGAGATGCCAGAGCTTCGGGTACACCATACGTAAAATAGCCTTCAAGAGGAAGGGGTAAGATAATATTAGCGTAAGTCATTACAAAATCCTTGTTACCTATCAGCCACTGCAAACTGTACAATAAACCAGACATTGGTTTGAATACAAAGTTACAAAGAAAGATGCAAATATACAATGATAGAAGTCATCTATAACACTATTCTCTCACAGAAACGGCCTGAACACAAAGTCTTATCACATAAAAATCCCATTTCATTCTCGATGAAATGGGAGTTTTCAACATATTCCTTAAATCCTTGTTCTTAGAAGAAATAAGCCAAGCCTAACTGCCATGAACTATTACGACTACCCTTCTTATTAAAAACAGACGTTGCTGCATCAGTAGCAGTTTTCCAGGTTGCATGCCCAGTCTTACCACAAGCTATATTATAATTAGCACTTACCTGCAGATGTTTAAAAGCCGTCACACCAAAACCAAGGTTGATACTAAAGTTACTATTTTTCAATGCATAGGTACTCTTCATGTTCCACTGATATTCTTTTTCACCAATATTAAATGCAATCTGAGGACCACCAAAGACAAAAACACTTGCTAAACTACCTAATCCAATAGAATATCGAGCATTCACAGGAATCGCTATCTGCTGCTGTTTCACAGTCTGTGTCATGGTAGCATAATCAAGTTTGGCAGCTCGGTAGTCATAGAGAACAGAAGCATCCATACCTAAACCTACTACTGGTAAGGTAAATTTCACAGTAGGTCCAAAGAACCAACCAGCCTGATTAGACTTATCAAACACATCACTATCAAAGTAAAAATCACTCACATTCAATCCTGCCTTCACACCAAACTTTAATGGTTCATCAGCATGGGCAGGAACAGAAATAAGAAATGATAGGGCTAAGAAACCCAATGAAATAATTTTCTTCATGACCATAAGTATTAATGATAAAGAACTAAGTTCACTCCTCATCACGCAAAGCATATATGCTTACACATCTGAGAGAAGTCCCGAAAGAATACAACTATCCGAGTATCTTTATACATTAACCACATCCGTAAGGCAATTATTGCCCAATTAAAATTAATTAAGGTTGGTTCTATAAAATTCCTTTAATGAAGTTTTATCTATCTTTCATTAAAGGAAGATTCCATCATGGAATCTATAAAACTATCCTTAAGAAAATTTAGGTCTCACAAAAGATGGAGAGATAATGTAAGCCTATTACATAGTAAGTTACATAAGAAGCAGAAGAAACAGAATTTAAAACAATACACAAAGGTGTCTCTATTGGGCTACAAATCTAAAAACAAAACCTCCCTTTCCTCCTTCTCTCCGTGTGAGATTTAGCTTCAAAAGACAAAGAAATATATTGACAAAAT
>CAUTPS010000163.1:0-3505 GCA_963540415.1 uncultured Prevotella sp. | reverse complement strand
AAAAAGACACAATGAAAGATTCAAAGCGTACAATTGCTATCGTCTGTGGTGGCGATTCTTCAGAACATGATGTTTCTATGCGTTCAGGACAGGGATTATACTCTTTCTTTGACAAGGAGCGTTACAATATATATATAGTTGATGTAAAGGGTATCGATTGGAATGTAGAATTGCCTGATGGTAGTTTGGCACCAATTGATAAGAATGACTTCTCATTTGTCATGAATGGTGAGCGTGTAGAATTCGATTATGCTTATATTACAATCCATGGTCAGCCTGGTGAGAACGGTGTGATGCAAGGTTACTTTGATCTTATCCAACTACCATACTCAACAGGTGGCGTGTTGGTTGAGGCATTGACCTTTGATAAGTATGTTCTTAATAACTATCTGCGTGGCTTCGGAATCAAGGTTGCCGATAGTATTCTGCTTCGTCGTGGTGAAGAATATGATGAGGCTGAGATTGAAAAGCGACTTGGCATGCCTTGCTTTGTGAAGCCAGCGGCTGATGGTAGTAGCTTTGGTGTGTCAAAGGTGAAGAATATTGATCAGCTTGCACCAGCTCTTCGTGTTGCTTTTATGCAGAGCGATGAGGTTATGATTGAGGCTTTCATGGATGGTATGGAAATCTCTCAGGGTGTTTATAAAACAAAGGATAAGGCGGTTGTCTTCCCAGCTACTGAGGTTGTGACAAGCAATGAGTTCTTTGACTATAACGCTAAGTACAATGGTCAGGTAGAGGAGATTACACCTGCTCGTATGTCAGATGAGACCGCTAAGCGTGTTGCTGCTGAGACAAGTCGTATCTATGATATTCTGCATGCTAATGGTATCATTCGTATCGATTATATTATTTCAAAGGATAAGGATGGTAATGACGTAATCAATATGCTTGAAATCAATACCACTCCAGGTATGACCACCACCAGTTTTATTCCACAGCAGGTACGCGCAGCAGGCTTAGATATTAAGGATGTATTGAGCGATATTGTTGAGAATCAATTTAAGTAAACTGACAGAATAGGTCTTTCTGAAAAGTAAAAGAGGGTATCAGAATTGCCATTGTCTTTAGGACTGGCTTCTGATACCCTCTCTTTTTATGTTCGTTCGCTGATTAGTTGCGAACTATTGTTATTATCTTCTGCGAGTAGTTGCTGGACGCTTGCCAACTGGACGCTTGCCAATAGGCTTCTTACCAACATTCTTCTTTGCTGCTGGGCGATTACCAACTGTTCTCTTATTAGAAGACTGAGCGTTAGAGTTCTGCTTGGTTGTAACAGGCTCTTCTTGTACAATTCTTTCAGGCATCTTATTCTCTGGGCGAGTAAAATCATCCTTCTCTGCACGCTTACTCATAGTCTTGATACGCTTGTCAAGGTCAGGGTGTGATGAGAACATACGCTGCCACTTGCTATCTTTTTTTACGCCAGCATCCTCTTCGAGTTTCTTTAACTTCTCGAAAGACAGTGCAATAGCCCAAGGGTTCTTTAATGTCCCCCTCTTATTATTAATTATAACGGCAATAAGTAATCTGATATATCATCTTTTGTTGTTGTGTTGAGGCTTAGCACGGATGGTGTTGAGGCTTAGCACCAATGGTGCGAAGCACTCAATACTATGCTATAGGTACTTAGAAAGGGTATTATTTGGGTTAAAAGCGATGTTAACTTCTATAAGGTAATACTATTCTCATAAATCTTACTCGGTAGAAATCTTCATCAATGAAAGTAGAAATGTTCATCAATAAAAATAGAAATGTTCATCAATAAAAAAGGACAACCCGATTGGATTGTCCTTGTATGTTTGAATCTTCCTTTATTGGTTTCGGTTGTTTCCGAGGAAACGGAGGAGATAAAGGAAGAGGTTGATAAAGTCAAGATAAAGACTCAATGCACCAAGAAGTGCAACCTTCTGTGCTCCCTCGCCGGCATCTGGTGCCATTTGCAAGTTTTGTTTAATCTTCTGTGCATCCCAAGCGGTAAGACCTGTGAAGACAAGAACACCGATGCCACTAACGATTAAGTCGAACATACTACTCTTTAAGAAGATGTTTACCAATCCAGCAATGATAAGACCAATCAGTGCCATAAAGAGTATACCGCCCATCTTGGTTAAATCCTTCTTGGTTGTAGAACCTATCAAAGCCATAGCTCCGAAAGTTCCTGCTGTAATAAAGAAGGTTTTAGCGATAGCTGCTGAAGAAAAAGCAGCGAAAATCCAACCTAATGTCAGTCCGTTGAGAGCAGCAAAAGCAATAAACCATATTGTTGCAGCAACGAGTGAAAGCCTATTGATGCGTGAAGAAAGGTACCATACAATACCTACTTCAACCAAAACTGCCACAAGCAGTGGACCACGTCCCATATAGAGGAATTGGGTGAGGGCAGGAGAATTGCCAGCACCATAGGCAATAACGCCAGTGATAGCAAGTGCCATAGCCATCCATACATATACCTTACGCATCAGTGATGGAAATACACGTGACATTTCTAAGTCGCGCTCTTGGCTACTTGTCACGTTTGTGAAATTGTCAAAATTCATATTCATAATCTTTCTTTGTTTGTTATCTGTTCTCTATTGCCACCTTATTTTTGGCTCTGTGGCATAATTGCTTTATATTTGTTTGTTATGCAAATGCTATGCCATTCAGTTGCAAATATAAAGGAAAAATTGGACACTGACAAATATAAGGTTTCTTTTTGATTAATTTTATAAGATTCGATTTATGATAAACCTCTGTCTGATTTTTATATGCTTTATGCATGATAATTGGTATATTAATACTTTATTTTGCATTTTATTGTATTTTTATTTGCATAAATAGAAATATTTGCATACTTTTGCAGGCGAATCAGAATATATATACAGCTATGAAGGTAAAAAACAGTAGACTTGAAGCATTGAAGATGTTAATTTCAAGTATGGAACTTAGTTCCCAGGAAGAAGTATTAAAGGTTTTAGAGAAAGAAGGATTCAAACTGACTCAGGCAACATTGAGTCGTGATCTCAAGCAGTTGAAAGTGGCAAAGGCTGCTTCTATGAACGGAAAGTATGTATATGTTCTGCCAAATGAGACAATGTATCGTCGTGTGACGACTCCTCGTAAAGCAACGGAGATGATGCAGCGAAGTGGGTATATCTCGGTAAATATCTCGGGGCAGTTGGCTATTGTTAAGACACGTCCAGGTTATGCCAGTGCGCTTGCATACGATATTGATAACTCTGATTCACCTTATATATTAGGTTCAATTGCGGGCGATGATACTATCTTCATTGCGCTTCGTGAGGGTACTTCACGTGGTCAAGTGTTAGAGACATTGTCGTATGTAATTCCTGAGATTGGATAGGAATCGTGCGTACTTACATCAAGTATCGACTTTTGATATTAATATATAAGGTGTAAGTCTTTTAAAAACTCGTTTTATAAATTCTATAGAAGTGGATTTATGAGACGAGTTTTTTGTATGTTTTATTCCCAATGTTTCCTTTTCTTTGTAGGATAAGTT
>CAUTPS010000162.1:0-3524 GCA_963540415.1 uncultured Prevotella sp. | reverse complement strand
ATGCTTTGGGACAGAAGTATCTTCCAAATGGTTCATGTGGTGTCATAGCCTTTGGATTGAAGGGTTCACGAGAAGACGCCATCAAGTTTATTGATAGCTTAGACTTTGTCTCTATCGTCACTCACGTAGCTGATGCACGTACTTGTGTTCTGCATCCGGCAAGTCATACTCACCGCCAGTTGACAGACGAACAACTCCGTGAGGCTGGAGTAGCACCAGACTTGATCCGTCTTTCTGTTGGTATTGAGAATGTCGATGACATCATCGCAGATCTTGAACAAGCTTTGAAGTAATCCGAACATAAGGATATAACAAAGGACACCCAATAACTGAGTGCCCTTTTTTATTTTATAATTTTATAAAACATCCTTCTCTGTCCCCTAAACTGTTCAATCCATACCCCCTCTTCGGTAATCACTCCCCTCTCCTTTCGGAGAGGGGGCGGGGGTGAGGCTTTTTTTACCCCATTACCCTCACTACTTCTACTGACCGATCCAGCCATGCTTCCATTTGCTTGTAATCCTTCTTCTCCCATACATCCTTGAAGTCGATAAACTCATGGGCAAGGCGACTTTCATAGGCGTTACGGCGATAGCTGGTTAGTTTTCCTTGTTTCATGATTTCTACACTACCAAACTCGTTTGCGGGTGTTGGGATATGTATCCAACCTTTTTCTCCTTGTATGAGAATGAATGATGGACTACTTGAATCCTTTGCTGCAGTACAGGTCGCGGTCATCGTAGGATAGGAGAGAACCATTACACCTGAGGTATCAATGCCATTGTGACCTCGGTTAGCAAAATATTGTGTTGCGGTAGGTTGTCCGAAAAGCCCTATAACAATATTGATATTATAGACATTGAGGTCGTTCAGCGCACCACCCCCTAAGTCTGGATTGAAGGCAGGGGCAATATCTCCTTGTAAATAGCGTTCGTATTTACTTGAATATTGTGAGAAATTACACTGTACAAAGTGAATGGGATCAATCTTCTTCAGGCTATCTTTGACCATGCGGAAGTTAGGCGTATGAATAGGAGAGATAGCTTCAAAGAGGTATAGCTTCTTCTCTCGTGCCATTGCTGCTAATTCCTCTGCTTCAGCAACAGTGAGGGTGAAAGGCTTTTCTACAATTACATTTCTACCAGCCTCTAATGCCTTGCGGGTGAATTCGTAATGGGCACTGTTGACTAAGGCTATATAAACGAAGTCGGCTTTGTCTTCTTTTAGCAACTGAGCATAGTCTGTATAAATACGCTCAATATGGTTCATCTTCGCAAGAAATTCTGCCTTTTCCGTATTGCTATGTGAAAATATACTGGTGATTTCTATCCCTTTTACTTCTGTCTTGAGCAGTGTGATAACCTCTGTGGCTATCATTCCCGTTCCTACAATGCTAATCTTCATCTTTTCTATTGCTTTTATGAGTATGTTCTATGGGCTAATTTTTATGGGATAAGCCTATAGAATGTGCTTTGTTACTTTCCTTATACAACAAAAGTAGGGAATGTTTTGGAAATAAAAGGGGAAATGACTAATTTTGTTGTCTCTTAACAAGCATTAGTTGATATGAATAATAAAAATTTTTTATTCCTTTTAGCATCTCTTTTATCTATTACGGTTATAGCTGGATGCAAAAGTGAAAAGGCTTCAGCTGCGGAGAAAGTGAAGGATTCTGTGGCTTCTTCTTCTGTTGTTTCTGACTCTGTTGTAGTGGAGAAAGATGTTCCCTTGGTAGTTGATTCTATTGGTAAGTCTTATAATACAAAAAAGGGAGAAGTAGACCTTGCTTATTCCTTCCCTGTGTCTGGTCCTCAACCGCTGGTCGATTCGCTCCGTGCTTACCTTTCGTCTGAACTGGTATGGATTGGGGATAGCTATAGTGATGAGGGCGTAGAGTCTAAACCTTACAGTAATTTTGCAGATGGTAAGGGAATGATAAACTACTATGCTAAGAATGCTTATAAGAGTATAAGCAAAACTTTAGATGAAATTGATGACCCAGATGTGGCTTGGAAACCCGAAATCTCCAAGTTTGTAATGAAGGAAAATGAAACGGATCGTTATGTTACGTACTATTCTTCTTTTTACACATATTCGGGTGGTGCGCATGGAATGGCTTCAGAATATGGGGCTACTTTTGATAAGAAGACAGGTGTCATGCTGCGGAATGTATTGAGTCCGAAGGATATAAAAGCACTTCAACCTATCCTCAGAGCTGGTGTTGAAAGCTATTTCAGAGGAGGGTATGAAAAAGAGAATGATGTTGAAAGCCGTGTAAAGGAAGATATGGATGGGCTTTCTCTCGAGAATGGTATTATCCCATTACCAGGAAATGGTGTTTATCTTTCTCCAGAGGGTGTGGTGTTTATCTATGGATTCTATGAGATTGGTGCTTATGCTATCGGAATGCCTACCTTTACTGTTCCTTATAAGAAGATAGGAAAGTTCCTTTCGCCTGAGGCAAGACGCCTTGCAGGAATTAAGTAACTTCTGTAAGTTGTATTGAATTATATTGGCTTTGAAGTTGAGAAATGACTTTTCATTAGCCCTTTTCACTGACTATTCTCTCTTTTGAAGGGAATAGTCAGTGTTTTTATTGGTGCATCAACCAAACAAAGCCTTTTGCAATTCTGACTCCGTTGTCTTGGAAATGGTTGCCTTCATTCCATTCCATCTTACAATTTACGCCTTTGTCTTTGAATATTTGTTCTTGGCGTAGGATGTCTTTACTGATAGTTGACATCAATTTTGTTTTTGTTTTCTCTTCTTTGTCACCAAGGCTGAGATATGCGTGTTCTACTTGTGGTTGGTGGGTGTCAGCATAGTCTAACCATCCTATATACCATGCAGAAGGGGATGCTGAGACTATTCCACGGAAAGGAACGTTTTGTTGATAGCCTGCCCAAAGGGAGAAAAGGCCTGCTAATGAATATCCTCCTAAGATGGTATTGCTTTTGTTGAGTTCTAAAGAAAATTGTGTCTTTAAGGATGGGATAAGTTGTTCTATTATATATAATAAGGTGGAATGAGCACCATCTCCAAAGGGAATCTTTCCAAATATGGGGGGAGCAGGCCAAGGGGTAAGCTCGGCATTCCATTTAGTTATGCGAATAGCAATATGAATGAAAAGTGTTTGTGAGTTTTCTTCTATATAAGTAATTTGTCGCTCTAACTCCTCTGTATCATTGCTGTCTACGGGCTGAATGATGAAAAACTTTGCGTTTTCTTCGCTATGTAGGATGCAAGTAAGCTCTCCAATCTTAACAATATCCTTTTTATGTCTCATTCTTTTTAAATCTTATTTTAGGGTGCAAAAATAATCATTTTTAAGCAAATTAGTTGATTTGAGTCAATTTTAAATAAAAAAAAGTTCATTTCTTGAAAAAATAATCTTCAAAACATTTGGAGGTTACACGGAAAGTCTATACCTTTGCACTCGCTTTACAAAACAAGCCACCTGGTGAGTTGGTTAAAGCAGTTAAGAAAGAGTTCTTTGAAAAGATTTACATAAACAGAGAAGTAGT
>CAUTPS010000161.1:0-3525 GCA_963540415.1 uncultured Prevotella sp. | reverse complement strand
CCTTCTGTGTTGCATTGAGTATTTATGATTTCCATATGCTTTTAAATCCGACAATAAATAATGGTCCTTTTAGTTGCTATTCTCAACATAATATATTATATTTGTCATATCAATTCAGTTATAAAGAATTATTTTGATTCACAATTAAAGAATATCTATTATGGTAGTAACTAATGCAATTTATCAAGGGAAGGGACGTGTTGAGGCAAAACACGAAAGATCGGGAGTTATCGTAACAACAGATGCTGGAAAAGCAGTTGGTGGCCTTGGAGAAAATCAAAACCCTGTTCAACTATTAGGTAACGCATTATCTGCTTGTGTTCTAACTCTTATGGGTTTGCAAGCTGAGCGTAGAGGTATAGACTTCACTGGCTGTTATGCTGAAGTTGGTGAGTGCGAAGAAGATATGGAAAAATTCACAGTTACTCGTATTCCGATAACTTTTCATCTTAAGGCTTCATTTGATGAAAAACAGCGTAAGAAGTTTGAGTATATAGCTAACAAAGCATGTTTTGTTGGTAATACGTTAACTGCAGAAAAGATTTTCACCTTTGTGTACGATTAAAAGCACTATTAATATGTCGACAATATAAGGTAAATAGCTGTCAAACTGCTTATCATCTATATATAAAGAAAAGTCCTGCCATAATCTAATAACCGATTATGACAGGACTTTATTCCTTCTATATGCTACTAATTAGTAACTTCCAAAAGAACTCCTTTTTAGCCAGAAGTCTACGTTATGAAAGCTTACTCTCATCAATTAACCTGGAGTTAGGACTCAAGAAATTAGTCAGTTCTGCAAATCTTGATAATCTTATCAAATGTGGATGAATCTTATTAAGATATGAACTGTCCTCATTATCCATATAATTGGGAATATGAATCGCCCATCCTCCTATTTTTAATACTGGAGCTACATCTTCTGAATATGAATCTCCGACCGCTAATAATTGCTCTGCTTTTACACCAAACTGTTTGCAAAGTCGTTTATAAGCATCTGGTGTTTTATCCGATACAATAACAATATCATCAAAATAGGGGTGTAGTCCCGAGCGTTGAAACTTATTTTCCTGATCAAGCAGTTCTCCTTTTGTAAATACAATCATTCGATATCTACCAGTGTCATGCAGTTTTGCCAATGTTGTTTTAACACCATCGAAAGGATGACCTGGTAATCGCAACAATTCTTTGCTTACCTCAACAATCTGTCCGATATCATAGCCCTTTACCTTTCCGTGACTGATTTTGACCGCATTCTCTATTAGTGATAACATGAAAGCCTTACTTCCATAACCAAGGAGTGGTATGTTAGCCTTTTCAGTGGCGCGGAGAGTATGGGACACCTCATCTGCAGAAGCATATGGGGCAAGAATCTCACAGTACACTTTTTCCACTGTATTAAAGTAGGTCTGACTACCCCACAGTGTATCATCAGCATCAAATGCTATAAGTGAAATCTCCGTCATAAGCCTAAAAAATTAGATATTATTGTTATCGTGAACATTCTCTTCTTTATTGAACCTTGTCCAATAAAGCTGGTCGTAGACAGTAAATAATAAAATTCCTTTCAAAAAAAATAAATCCTCCTTTCCTTTCTTTTTGCAGCAAAGATAATTCTTTTTTTCGTCATTACAAGTTTTTTATCAATATTTTTATCAACAAAATTGTTAAATTTTCTTTTATTAATTATGTGCAAATACATTATATTTATCGACAAACTGCATCTATGTGCTAATAA
Organism: uncultured Prevotella sp.; assembly: GCA_963540415.1. Taxonomy (GTDB): domain Bacteria; phylum Bacteroidota; class Bacteroidia; order Bacteroidales; family Bacteroidaceae; genus Prevotella. The sequence continues at coordinate 1,784 of CAUTPS010000161.1, read as the reverse complement.
ACGTATTTTGTTTATGTGCTCTATTAACATTGACAAGCCCTATTTCAACTATGATGTTGAGGTAATTAACGCGTTGAAAAATTTGATTAATTCAAATATTTTTGCTTTCTTTGTGGTCGTTTAAATTTGGAAAGAAGATATATATATTGAATACTATTCTCTCATAAATTACATCTATAAAGTCCAAATATTTACCTAATTGGAAACTAAAAACAAAATGGAACAAAAACTCTTGGCAATAGCCTTAGTGTCTTCTGCAATCGGAACAGGTCAGAAAGCTTTAGCTCAAACACGTGGAACAACTACAGATAAGCCAAATGTAATTATTATATTGGCTGATGATCTTGGCTATGGTGATTTAGAATGTTATGGTGCCAAGAATGTTCAAACACCTAATATTAATAAGCTCGCACAGTCAGGTATACGTTTTACGAATGGACATGCAGTCGCTGCAACAAGTACTCCCTCTCGCTATTCGCTTCTTACTGGTGAATATGCTTGGCGTCGAGAAGGCACAGATGTAGCTGCTGGTAATGCTGGTATGATTATAAAACCGAGTCAATTTACGATGGCTGATATGTTTAAGAGTCGTGGATATGCTACTTGTGCCATAGGAAAATGGCATCTTGGACTGGGTGACAAAGGTGGTGAACAAGATTGGAATGCACCTTTGCCAGAGTCGTTAGGCGACCTCGGCTTTGATTATCATTATATCATGGCTGCTACTGCAGATCGTGTACCATGTGTCTTTATAGAGAATGGTTCGGTTGCAAACTATGACCCGGCTCACCCAATAGAAGTTTCTTATGTACGAAACTTTGAGGGAGAACCTACAGGACGTAAGAATCCAGAACTCCTTTATAATATGCGTTCGAGTCATGGACATGACATGTCTATCGTTAATGGGATCGGTAGAATTGGCTATATGAGAGGTGGTGGAAAGGCTCTTTGGAAGGATGAAAACCTTGCCGACTCAATACTTGTACACGCAGTGAAATTTATTGAAAACCATAAGAAAGAACCTTTCTTTATGTATTTCGCAACAAATGATGTTCATGTTCCTCGCTTCCCTCACAAGCGTTTCCGGGGAAAGAATCCAATGGGAGTGAGAGGGGATGCTATCGTTCAGTTTGACTGGACTGTCGGACAGTTAATGAAGAAACTACATGAATTAAAGATAGATGACAATACACTCGTTATCCTTACAAGCGATAACGGACCTGTCGTAGATGATGGATATCAGGATGGTGCAGAAGAACTCCTCAATGGTCATAGCCCTGCTGGGCCTTTCCGTGGCAATAAGTATAGTGCTTTTGAAGGTGGAACAGCTGTTCCATTAGTTATATCTTGGCCTCGTAAGATTAAGGGAGGAATGGTGTCTAAAGCACTTGTGAGTCAGATTGACCTTTTATCTTCTTTGGGTTCACTCGTTCAAGCAAGATTTCCAAAAGGTAGTGCACCTGACAGTCGTGACTACCTCCCTACCCTTCTTGGTAAAGACCTGAAGGGGCGCAACTATGTAATTGGACAATCTAACACACATGTCCTTTCAGTACTTACCGCTCAATATCGGTACATTGAACCAAGTAACGGACCAAAAATGATTCAATGGGGACCAAAGATTGAAACAGGAAACCTTCCTGTTCCTCAACTTTATGATATGACTGTCAGTCCCTACGAATCCAAAAATGTTGCTGATGAACACCCTGATGAGGTTTCTCGTATGCAATTAATATTGAAAGAAGAGAGAAATAGATAGTACTATTAATTAATGTTTGATAGAA
>CAUTPS010000160.1:0-3550 GCA_963540415.1 uncultured Prevotella sp. | reverse complement strand
CTATTAATGCAGAGAATGTCGGTTTTAAGGCTGGCGATGTTTACAATGCTCTTGCCGCTGAAGCCAAGGCTTTGACAGTTGCTGAGATTGCTAAGGCTGCTAATATTAGCACTGAGGAGGTTTATCTTGGCATTGGTTGGCTCTTTAAGGAGGGCAAAGTTAAAGGTGAGAATGACAAAGTTGCTCTTGCATAATTAGAGTAATTATTATACACAGGAGGGGGAGTCTGTATGATTAAGGTATAGGCTCCCTTTTTGTATGCAATACGATAAGGAAATATTACGGGTTCTTGCTGAAGCAGGAAACGAGGGACTTTCAGTTCAGAAAGTCTCCCGTCATGTTTTTAATGCTTGTAATTCTCTTTTCAATTCATTGAATCAAGAAGACGTACACAAGTATGTACAGACGTACCTCTTGAAGAATAGCAAGTCTTGCAACTCTCTTATTGAAAAGAGTAGGAAAGGAGTTTATAGGCTAAATGAGAATAATCAGTTATCTCAACAACTGATTCTTCAGTTTCATGACGAGGTAGAAACTCCTAAAGAAAAGCCTGCTGAAGACAGAAGTCTAAATCTGTTTGATTTCTGATTTTATAGCTTTTTTACCGCAGTAATCCTTGCTTAACACCACTAAAAAAGAAAAAGCCATATTATTAATTGTCGTTATTCATTTTTATTTGTATATTTGCAATCATATTAATTTTTTGATAATAAGTTATGGCACAAACTGATAATCATCTTGTCATTATGGCAGGTGGCGTTGGTAGTAGGTTCTGGCCGATGAGTACTGCAGAGCGTCCTAAGCAGTTTATTGATGTTTTAGGCGTAGGAAGAACGCTTATTCAACTGACCTATGATCGCTTTGCTGGTGTAGTTTCGTCAGACAATGTATGGGTTGTTACGAACCAGAAGTATGTTTCTTTGGTTCAGGAGCAACTTCCAGAGATACCATTAAATCATATATTGAGCGAGCCTTGCCGTCGTAATACAGCACCTTGTATTGCATACGTGAGCTGGCGTATCAAGAAAGAGAACCCAAAGGCTAATATCGTGGTGTCACCAAGTGATCATATTGTGACCAATGAAACTGAGTTCAAACGTGTTATTTCTAACTGTTTGAAGTTTACTGCAGAAACGGATGCTGTGGTTACTTTGGGTATGAAACCAACACGTCCAGAAACAGGTTATGGCTATATACAAGCCGATCTTTCAACTGCTTCAGCGCGTAATCGCGAGATTTATCGTGTTGATCAGTTCCGTGAGAAGCCAGATTTACCAACAGCAGAACAATATATCAAGCAGAATAACTTCTTCTGGAATGCAGGAATCTTCATCTGGAGTGCCTCTACTATTGTCAATGCTTTCCGTATTTATCAGCCAAGTATAGCAAGAATTTTTGAGCGTATCATGGATGTCTTAGATACAGCCGATGAACAACGCGTGATTGATGAGGTTTATCCAGAGTGTGAGAATATCTCTGTCGATTATGCTATTATGGAAAAGGCTGAAGAGATATTTGTATGCCCTGCAGACTTTGGATGGAGTGATTTAGGAACTTGGGGCTCGTTGCTTGCCCAGACACAGCATGATATTTACGGTAATGCTGTTATTGGTAAAGATGTTCATCTGTTTGATAGTAAGAACTGTATTGTTCATACAACGGAGGAGCGTAAGGTTGTTATCCAAGGTCTTGACGGCTATATTGTAGCTGAACAGGATGGTAAATTGCTTATTTGTCGCCTTTCTGAAGAGCAGCGTCTGAAGCAGTTTACAGGAGAAGGATAGGCTTATTCAATTCGAATTCGTAAATTAAAAGCTTGCGTAGGTACTTGTTTATAAACGAGACCTACGCATATCTCTTTTATAACAAGAGGGCTATGTAAGATGTACTAATAGCTTGTTTAACGATTAAGAAGGCTGTAGCCTGATTGAGTTAACCAACTTTTCGTTCTCTTTCTGAGGTTCGTTTGTGTTGTGTTAGGTCCCCGCACCATTGGTGTTCACCCTCCGCACGCCTCGTGCGAAGCCTTCGCACAGTATGTGCCAAGGATAGTAAGGATGTTAATTGACCTTATCTTATATAATAAGACTTTATTGATTAAGATAAAAGGGAGTTATTGTTAGACGGCTTAAAACCAAAAATTCATGGTTATGAAACTAAAACTCAAGCATATTTTATTCTTTGTTTTCTGTTTCCCATTTACGCTTTTTGCACAAGCTCAACAGCTTGTTAGACTCAATCCACAGCATTACTTTCAGCGTACAGTTCCTAAAGGAAACTATAGCGGGTTGACATGGCTGGGTGGTGATCGTTATGCAGTGGTTTCTGATAAGATGTCTGAAAGTGGCTTCTTTCGCTTTCGTATACAGATAGATTCTGTTAGTGGAGATATTAAAGACGTTGTGAATGAGGGCTTCCAATCATCGGGCGAGTTGAATAAAGATGAAGAGGGCATAGCTTTCTTTCCTAAAGACAGCACGTTGTTTATATCCCGTGAAGCAGATAATAGTATCTTAGAATATGGAATGAATGGTAAACTGACGGGTCGGAAGCTCACTATTCCCTCCGTTTTCAGTATGGCTACACCAGCTTATAGCTTTGAAGCACTAACTTACAATGCCCATACGCATCGTTTTTGGACGACTTCTGAAAGTACGTTGAAGATAGATGGAGAACAAGCTAATGCAAAGAATCAAGTGAAGAATAGACTTCGTTTTCAAAGTTTCGATGACTCCTTTATTCCTCAAGAGCAGTATGCTTATCTGATGGATGCTGCGGAGATTCACCCTTCTGTGTCTAATTATGCAATGGGTGTATCAGCAATGGCAGCCTTAGATGATGGAAAATTAATTGTTTTAGAGCGTGAATTCGTGGTAACCTCAAGTAAAATTGGTTCGTTTGTAGAGAATAAGATTTATTGTGTTGACCCAGTGAAGTCTATGACTATCAGTCAAGAAAAAATACTTGATACGGATAGTCCGTATATGCAGAAGACTTTGATTGCAACGTGGAAAACCTCCTTAGGACTACTTCGTCAGAATCTTGCTAACTATGAGGGTATGTGTCTTGGCCCCCACCTTGCAGACGGAAGCCAAGTTATAGTACTTTGTGCTGACAGCCAAGACCAATATGGTGGTATTCTTCGTGACTGGTTTCGTACGATTATTATTCGATGAATCCTATTCAACTTTGTGCTGCTTTTATTTCATCTTCTTATGAAGTTTGCGCAAAGCCTTGTCACGAATCTGGCGTACACGTTCGCGTTTCAGCCCCATATCCTCCGCAATCTCTGCCATCGTATAGTGTGCTCCAGTCAATCCATAGATATAAGTGATGACCCTTTTTTCACGTTCATCAAGTACATCTAATCCTTTTTGGATTTCATTGCTGAGGATTTCTTGGTTAAGATGTTCGTCAGCATGCTTGGCATTTTCATTCTCAAGGATATGCTGAAGTGTGAAGTTATTATTGCTACCTACTGGTACAGGCTGGTCAATAGAGATAGCATGTGAACGCTTCTGTTCAAATCTACTTGTCTCGTTCTTAGGAA
>CAUTPS010000159.1:0-3580 GCA_963540415.1 uncultured Prevotella sp. | reverse complement strand
GTATAAGGTCAAGAAAGGTAAGACTTTCTACATCGCTGACCCAGGGAAAGGACTTATCAAGTACAACCTTGAGGAGTTTAAGAAGCACTGGGTCAGCACTCAATCGGACGGTGAGGAGAAAGGTATTGCGATGTTCTTGGAACCCACACCTGCGTTTTATGAAAAGCAGACAGGCGAACAGCCAACAGAGGAACGCTCATTTAAGTTCCTCTTTGGCTATATCAAACAATACCGAAAATATTTCGGACAGATTGTCTTGGGGCTACTCGTGGGTAGCCTGCTACAACTCATACTGCCTTTCCTCACCCAGTCTATCGTGGATGTGGGTATCAAGAATCAGAATATCGGCTTTATCTGGCTAATACTCTTAGGACAGTTGATGCTCACGGTTAGCCGTACTGCCATCGACTTTATCCGCCGTTGGCTCTTACTACATATCTCTTTGCGTATCAACATTTCTTTAGTGAGCGACTTCTTCATTAAGCTCTTAAAGCTGCCGATGTCGTTCTTCGACACCAAACTGATGGGTGACCTCATGCAGCGTATGGGCGACCATAGCCGTGTAAATACGTTCCTGACACAGCAAACGCTCAGCATCGTGTTTTCGCTCTTCACCTTTGTAGTGTTCAGTATCGTGCTGCTTTCCTATAACTGGCTTGTCTTTGCCATCTTTATGCTCGGGAGTCTGCTTTATGGCGGTTGGCTTGCACTCTTCCTCAGGCGCAGAAAGGTACTCGACTATGAACTCTTTGAGCAGCAAGCCATCAACAATAACAAGACTTACGAATTTATCACCTCCATGCAGGAGATAAAGCTCCAAGACTGCGAGCAGCGCAGACGCTGGGAATGGGAGGACGTGCAGGCAGACCTCTTTGGAGTGCAGATGAAATCGCTGAAACTCCAGCAGACACAGGAGGCAGGCAGCATCTTCATCAACGAACTAAAGAACATCGTCATCACGGTGGTGGCAGCAACAGCCGTCATTCATGGACAACTCACGCTGGGTATGATGCTTGCCGTGCAGTACATCATCGGGCAACTCAACTCACCTGTGGAGCAGTTGATGAGTTTCTTCTACTCCGTACAAGATGTAAAGATAAGCCTTGAACGTATCAACGAAATCCACCGTATGGACGATGAGAACGGAAAGCAAGGATTGGAAACCTCTGTGAAAGAAGAGGATAAGGGCATAGACCTTGAAAACGTAAACTTCAAGTACGACCCACACGCACTGAAGACCATCATTGATGATGTGAGCCTAACTATCCCCAAAGGTAAAGTAACTGCCATTGTGGGCGCATCGGGAAGCGGTAAGACCACCCTCATCAAACTGATGTTAGGCTATTATCCTGTATTGGAAGGACAAATCACCATTGGCGGAACAGATGTGAACACACTCAATAAGAAATGGTGGCGCAGACAATGTGGTGTGGTGATGCAGGACGGTGTCATCTTCTCTGAATCCATTGCACGCAACATTGCCGTTGATGATGGAGAGATTGACAAGGAGCGGTTGCAAAGGGCAGCCGAAATAGCTTGTATTCATAACTATGTAATGGGACTACCATTAAAGTATAATACAAAGATTGGTCGCGATGGCGTTGGTTTGAGTCAAGGACAGAAACAGCGTATCTTGATTGCAAGAGCTGTGTACAAGAACCCCGATTATATTTTCCTTGATGAAGCCACCAACTCGCTCGATGCCAATAACGAGCGCATGATTGTGGAGCATCTGGATGAGTTTTACAAAGGCAAGACAGTGGTTATCGTAGCGCATCGATTAAGTACGGTGAAGAATGCTGACCAAATAGTAGTATTGGATAAAGGCAAAGTTGTGGAAATTGGCAACCACGAAACACTCACGGCAAAGCGTGGTGCATACTATAACCTTGTAAAGAATCAATTGGAACTGGGCAACTAACAGCAGGAAGGAAGATTATGGCAGACAACAAGATAGAACTCCGCAGCGAAAAGGTAAGACATATCATTGGCGAGATACCGTCAAAGATTGTCCGTTATGGTATCACAGTCATCACCATTGTGATATTGGGATTGCTGATAGGCGCATATTTTATACCTTATCCCGAAACCATCAGTGCAAAGGTGCAGATGACAAATGCCTATCAAGGCACTATAGCCATTCCCTATAAATATGTGAATACGATGGCAAGCGGAATGACAGCAAACATCGAATTTGAGGGTTACGATGCAGAGACATACGGAACAGCCAATGGTAAGATAACAACCACATCACATACACCCCGACAAACAGTAGCAGGCAGTGTGTTCATGGTACAGGTCAAGGTAACGGCTTGCAAGTATAAACTCGTCAGCGGAATGACAGGCACGGCAACTATACTTGTTAGCAATGAAAGCGTACTTCAAAGGATTGTCAAGCAAATAACAAATAGCATATAATTTCCTTTTTAACCATAATAAAGCGGTGAAAGAAGAAGTCAGATGTAGTTACTGCGTAGTACCATTATTTCGAGTACTTTACTACACGTTAATCCTTTTTCTTTCACCGCTTTATCCCTTAATGTAGTTATGTAGTAAGATATAATCAGTGAAAGAAAAAGGAAAGATAAGAAATAATCATTAGTTATTCGTGTTACCGAGCAGAAATACTGGTGTTATCACGGATGCAGGTTTCTGCAACCTCTCACAGACATACTTTCTGAATAAATGCGCTTCTGTGCTGTCCAAAAGAAAGGACAGGGCAATGATTATTGGAAGTGGATAAAGTGGTGCATAACCTTTTAGTTGTCCGTTGATGATGACTTCCTTCTCACCTGCACTCCTTTCATCGGGATGCAGGTTGGAAAATTTCATCAACGTTTGCAGTCTGTGGTTGAGTTTCATCCATGTTACACCGAAGAACCTTGCGAGTTCTCCCTCCGTCATGGCAATGTTTCCGTTACCTTTGCAAATGACTAGCATATTGTTGCCCCAATCAAAATAACTGCGCTGATTCCCCGTGCTGGTCTTTGTTTTTGATTTATAGCTCGTATTCATGCCGTTTCCTCCATTTTACAAGTTGTAATACTCGAAAGTCCGCAATCCCCTCTCTCCGCCGTGTCTTTCTCCTTTGCCGACTGTTTGGCAATGAGCCTGTCCATATCCTCAGATATTTTCTTGTCCGTTATCTGCGCATATATCTGCGTGCTGGATATGGATGAGTGTCCCATCATCTTGGCAATGCTTTCTATGGGTATTCCTGCGCTTAGGCTCATCGTACCGAAGGTGTGCCCCCCAATATGGTAGGACAACCGCTGTCTGATACCGCAAGCCTTACCCACGATGCTTAGATTTTTGCCCATTACACTACGGCTACTATGAGGTTGGAAGACAAGGCGGTCGCCTTTTTCTTTCACTGTCTGCTGCTTTTCGTTTCTTTTCTGCTTGTTCCTGCAATGGTTGATGATGGCTTCAGCTATGGGATGCAGCGGTACGATGAACTCTACCTTTGTCTTCTGACGCTCCTTGCGGATATACCTCTGTCCGTCCGCTGCCGTTTGGATATGCCTGTATTCCAAATTTTCCATATCAGCGATAGCCATGCCTGTGAAGCATGAAAAGA
>CAUTPS010000158.1:0-3599 GCA_963540415.1 uncultured Prevotella sp. | reverse complement strand
CCATTATTACGACGGTTGTCCTGTATAATCTTACGGTAGTTCCACAGATAATCGTCGCCACCCCACATCTCATTATAGCCGAATTCAACGTTGTTTGTACCAACAATCTTGGAACCTCCGAAGGTTGAAACAGCATTCATAACAAGGCTCTTATTATGATTGTCAGCCTTCATACGATTGATGAAATTGGCAAAATAGCCTTCAAAGTCATGTGTATCACGGCGGTCACCATCAGTATACACTTTTTGACCATTTACCTTCTTACTCTTCAAGTTGACATAATAAGCATCACGCTGGTGACCTAACTGATCGATATGAAAACCATCGAAGGCAAGGTTCTGATAGACCTTATTGATAGAACCAGAAAGATAGTTAACCCAATCCTGATTACCTGGATTCATCACATAAATGCTTGGCCAAGCACCAAGAGGATACTGCACCTGACGAAGAGCATAGCCACCACCTTTCTTTTCATGCAAGTCTATCCAACCCCAATCACTACTAATACCGTCATGACCATCAAAGTTATCAACTGTTTCAGGCTTACCATTAACCATTCTTCCGGTCACACCATACACTAAGTCATAGAACATACACTTACTTCCTACGCCATGTAACTGACTAATGTAGTTCTCTATTGACGACTTATAGACATTACGCAAACCAATATCTTTCCACTTTGTAGAGTCTTGAGGGTATGGTATATGATGCTTCCACTGCCAGTCATAGAACTGAATACCAGTCATGTGATAGCGATTAAGCATATCTACTTCCTTCTTAACCTGCTCAGGTGTCTTATCAGAACCATAGTGTGAGACGAAACCATAACGTGGGAAACGACCCCATTCGGTAGATACATCCACACCGATTGTAGCGAGAGTCTGCTCTGACGTACCATTATCAACATAAATCTCAGCCATATATCCGGTGAAATTATCTGCTGGCACTTTCCAATCCCAACGCTGTTTTCCACCGATTTCATCGGTCTTCACGACTGTATTACCATGTAGATAACGTACCTTCGCATTGGCTGGGAGAACATTCTTTGATGTAAAAACAACTGTGTTTCCAGGCTCGTAACGCACCTTATCCGTAGTTAATTCCACTGGATTATAGCGCAAAGTCATATCCTCTCTTACCTTTGAAGCAATCGCCTCAACGGTAGTCCCGGTTGATACACGTAGTGCATTATCAGCATATTGAGGGCCATTATCAGCCATACGAAGCTGATAGACAGTATTAGGCGTAGCCTCAATGACAAGTCCCGTACCAGCACTTGCTTTCGTGACGGTTGACAAAGCAACTGAGTTCTGCCCATTATTTTCCTTTGCAATATATGCTTTCAAACCTGAAGCTGAACTGAAATCGACAGCAAAAGGACGTGAGAAGGTAGCATACTTACTGCTTTGCTGATAAGGAAAACTGTCCTTTACCTTATCAGAAATAAATGCTATTCCTTGCAAAGCAGGTAGGGCTGAAGGCTTTACATAGAAGCCAAAAGTACCGGAAACATCGGAAAAAGTGTATTGTCCAAGGCTTGGACAACTGCTGCCTAAGTAATAAACGGCAGACAAATTGCGACATCCATTGAAGGTTCTGTCATTGAAGTTCGTAAGAGTAGTTGGTATAACAACTGACTCTAAGGCTGTACAATAATAGAAAGCACCCGTCCCTAAGGTTGTTACAGACTGAGGGATTTGCACCGTCTTCAGGCTCTTACAACCCTCAAAAGACCATTCGCCAATTTCCTTTATGCCCTCAGGAAGTTCTAAAGAAGCCAAGCCACTATTCTTAAAAGCATGGTCCTTTATATTCTGAATACCTTTGTTAAACTCTACGTTTGTTAGTTGTAGACAATCTTGAAAAGCCTCACCACCAATCTCCTTCACGCTTGCAGGTAAGACAAGACGTGTCAAAGCGGTACCTGCAAAAGAGCGATAGCCAATCTTTTGTAGCGTTCCAGATAAGGTTACAGAAGTTAGATTTGAACAATCCGTGTACTCAAAACCTTGCATCTCAGTGACACGTGAGGCGTCCATCACACGTCGCAAGCCCTTACAACCATTGAATGCACTGTAACCAATGGTACTAACCGAACTTGGGATTGTTACTGCTGTAATAGCGTTGTTGCCCTCAAAAGCATTGTGTTCAATGGCTGTAACGCTATAAACATTCTTGTTGTTGCGAACTTCAGAAGGGATAATAATCTCTCCATTCGCACTCTTTCCGTCTACCAAAGTCACCGACTTGTCAGAGCTTGTCGTGTACTTAAGGTTGTCATACACAAAGTCGTCTGCAAAAGAAAAGGCTGCTGACAACAGTGTTACACACAGAATAAGCAATCTTTTTAATCTCATGGTTTTAATTCTTATTGGTTAAAAATGAGTCTATATAGACCTGTTTCATTCCTTATATCAAAGCAGAAAGGCATTACCACAGTCTGACTTCTTTCAAGTCAAGCCTTGGCAATGCCTTCATTATAAAAGATATTAATAATTATTCATCCCAAAGAGAATGCTTACCAATACTGATGTCACCATTAGATGTTACTCTCAACGCATCATCAGTCTCATCTTCGTCAGAATTAAATGCGTTCTTCTTTGACAGTGCAGTACTTGGATCAACAACTGTATCATCGAAAGATAAGTCCAATAAGTGCTGCTCTATCTTAACTGCAACTTGCTCTGTTGCTGGAGCTATATAGTTACGTCTCATCGTATAATAACTTTTTTGCCGTTCTTAATATATACACCTTTCTCTGTTGGATTGATTACCCGTACACCAGACAGTGTGTAATAAACATTCTCTTCATCATCCTTCTTATTCTCAACGCTGTCAATACCAGTAGTATTGTTTTCTTCATTGAGAGCGAAAGAGAGGTAAATTCCCTTTGCACCAAAGTTTGTGTCGCCATCATTCATCTCATGAACATAAGCACGACCGCTCTTAATTGTTCCGTTGCTAACCAAGTGAAGCTTATAATCTGGCTGTAAAACCCAATTGCTCTTACCATCAGACTCGGTCTGTACAAGCGTTGTATCTTCACGTACACCGATAACACGATTACCAGTATAAAGACCTGGATCAGCCTCTGCTATCTGATAAGTATAGGTTCTACCAACCTCACCTTTGAGGAGAACACCTTCATTGGCTGTAGTTGAAGTAACCTTAATCATCTTCAAAATCTTCTGAACCTTAGTTGGCTGTGTCACTCTATAAGTGCTTGGACCAACGTATGCCTCCAACGCTTCATGACCATTCTTTGCTACGAATGACACAGGGAAATCGTGGTCGAAACTTGCATACTTTGTTGCGAGTGTCTGCTCGTAAGTATCCTTAGGATGATAAGCATTCCAAGCAGTATTTGCCTGATAAGTTGAAAGCTTGCTTGGTTTTACATATACACCAGCTGTTGTTGGGAAAGCGTAAGCACCCAATGTTGCAGGAGAATCAGCCAAGACATTTACATACTTCAGACTTGAACAGTCTTTGAAAGCTGAATCTTTAACCTCCGTCAAAGTGGTAGGAAGAGTAATGAATGGTAGGCTTGTACAACCTTTGAACATACCCTCTGTAACCTTAGTCAATGGCTCAGAAGC
>CAUTPS010000157.1:0-3673 GCA_963540415.1 uncultured Prevotella sp. | reverse complement strand
AGATTGATTTCGTTCAGACCGCAACGAGGACCAGAAGCCAACAAACGAAGGTCGTTACAAATCTTAGAAAGTTTAACAGCTAAGCGCTTCAAAGCACTTGAATAGCTTACATAAGCACCTGTATCAGGGGTAGCCTCAACAAGGTCGGCACCTGCAATGAAGTCCATTCCTGTTAATTCGCTGAGTTTCTCTGCACAAATCTTTGGGAAACCAGGAGCAGCATTCAGACCCGTTCCGATAGCAGTACCACCCATATTGATTTCGTGCAAGAGAGCAGCATTACGATTAAGGTTGGCTATCTCCTCCTCCAACGTATTGGCAAAGGCATTGAACTCCTGACCGCTTGTCATAGGAACAGCATCCTGCAGCTGTGTACGACCCATCTTAATAACGTGCTTAAACTCCTCACCCTTTCTACGGAAGGCAGCAATGAGTTCGCTCAAAGAAGCCACAAGTTTCTTATTCAGTAGGATAAGTGTCAGACGAATGGTAGTTGGATAAACATCATTCGTTGACTGACCGCAGTTAGCATGATCGTTAGGAGAGCAGTACTGGAACTCACCTTTCTTGTGACCCATAATCTCACAAGCACGGTTAGCAATTACTTCATTGGCATTCATGTTGACAGATGTGCCCGCACCTCCTTGTACCATATCGGTCACAAAGTTCTCGTGCATCTTGCCATCAATCAGCTCACGGCATGCTTGTGCCATCGCATCAGCCACTTCATCACTGATTTCACCGAGCTGACGGTTGGTTTCTACAGCAGCCAATTTGACGTAAGCAATCGCAACAACATAGTCTGGATAATCACACATACGCTTGCGTGAAATGTGATAGTTATTGATGGCACGCTGTGTCTGCACACCATAATAAGCCTCTTCTGGAACTTGAAGCTCACCTAAGAGGTCGCTTTCTACACGAAATTTCTTTTCTTCCATGATTCTATTTTGATAAAGTTAGCGTTGATCTCTTTCACTAACGAGAAGAGAATGATTTATTTTCCTTATTTATTAGGATGTTTCAAAACACTGATTCAAGAGATTTCTACGACAACTATTTGGCTTTTCTAACCGACTTATAGTGCGTATACTTACTTCTTTTCGTGAAGAGTTCCAACCCTTCCGACGCCTCTCAGTATCTTTCCTATCCTTTTCTTTTCCTACTTTTAATAAGCTTTGATTCTGTATTTAAAGCCCAACTCGATGCGACTGGTATTATACTTATCCAAGCCAACACCCTCTTTATAAGTAACTTTCCTACCCACATAGGCTAAGAAGATACGCAGGTCTTGCCCCTTAATAGGATAATACTCCACACTACCTACATAGCCATAGCTCTTACGGAAGTCCATAAAACGGTCAATCTTTGTGACACTTGCCGTCTCATACATACCCTTCAACATCAGATTCCAACGTGGAACAAACTGCCAGTTGAGCTTTGTTATAAATGAATCATAGTGTATATCGCTCATCCATACATTACCAGTATATCCAGAGAATGAGCTCCCCAATTCGTTTGTCGCTATGCCCAAACGGTCGATTCCATCGTTTTGAGCCATGTAATCAAAGTAACATTGCAGTCTGTCTAACTGTAGTTTCTGTCCCAAGATGAGAATACGACTATACTTATGTTTCGCCTCTCCTTGTATTCCCCATGACCAACGTGTATGCAATCTATCGTTCAGAAAACTTCCATTCCAGTTCAAACAGTAGGCAAGTGGGTTACGTGGCTTCTCCAACAGTCTACTATATGTACCGTCACCCTCGATGGATACGGCATTATTACCATATACCTCACTGAACTTTTCGTTGTGAGAATTGGTAATACCAAGTACAAACTCTTGTAACGGAACAGGCTTATATACGGCTGTAACACCTGCCATATAACAATCCATAGAACCCGTCATATCAGAGAACTGATAGATATAGACAGGATTTTCATCCACTTCAAAACCGCCAAGACTCTGACATACCTTTCCAGCTTCAAGGCGAAACTTATCAGAGAACTTATAACCCATCATCATAACGTCAGTTGATCGCGCAAAGTTATCTTCACTACTTGCCACATTCGACTTATTCAAACGATAGCAAAAACGGTAGTAGAGCTTATCTGTTAGGTTACCCTTGACTTCAAGACGAAGGTGTTTATTCTTAAAGCCTGTACTCCATTCATGTCCTTCATCCGATACAGCCTGTACACTGGCAGCATAGTTGATATAGACATTAAACATATCGTTGCTTTTCTTTAAGTGTGCCACCTCTTCTGCAAGTGACTTAAACTGACTGTCGTCTGCCCCATATCCATGGTTGTCTTGTGCCTGTGCAGCCAAAGAAAGTGCAAATAGGCAGCTACATAGTAGTGTCTTCTTCATCATGATATATGTTTTATTTCGTTCTTTTTAAGGATAAACTCTAACGATAAAATGAACTGACACAGAATGTAGTCACACTCCTGAAACTTCACGTTACAGGTTAAACCGAAGAAAACCAGCTATAACGGGCGTAATAAACCACTTCCGTAAGTGTTGTGTGCTGCGCTATGTTTTATTTCACAAAAATAGAAAAAATATTGATAGCTTTTACAAATACCCTACATAAATATAAGGCGTTTAACTTTCTTTAGCGTCATAAAGCAAGCTAAAGAAAGGAGTATATGAAATCAAGATGATATAAAGCTGACATATTGATATGTAAAAGCATAGGATAAGTCCTATAAATACGACAAAAAGTATAGTTTTCTATCCTATCTCATAACCCAAAGATAGTCATGGAGTAGTTGCCTTTATCGGGACTAAAATCAATATATAAAGACAATTAATGAGGGCAAATGACAAATTATTATTAAATTCCTAACACACTTCAGAAATAATCGCTACTTTTGCAGAAAATAAACTGTACCCAACAAAAAGTTGGATTATGAATCAGTTATGAGTAAACGATTGCTTTTCACACTTGGAACGCTACTATTGCTTTCTACAGCTGCAACAGCGCAAGACCATATCAACCCTGAAGATCGTGTGGTAGATATGGACTCTCCTACATTTGTGCCTATGGTTCACATCGGTAAGGCAAAGGTAGGCGCTGACAGCATTCAATATGTCAGAACAAGCAAGGTTTACGTCTTTCCACCGCTTGAATTCAAGAATAAGTCGCAAGAAACTGCTTACTATCGATTGGTTTATAACATCAAAAAGGTGCTGCCAATCGCCAAGGAGTGTCACCAGATTATTCTCGAAACGGGTGCTTATCTTGAGACAATTCCTACTAAGAAAGAACGTGACGAACACATGAAGAAGGTAGAGAAAGAAATCTGGAACACCTATAAGCCACGTATGAAGAAACTGACTTTCACCCAAGGTAAGTTGCTTATCAAGCTTATCGACCGTGAGTGTAATTCAACCTCATACGAACTGGTACAAGCCTTCCTCGGTCCTGTGAGAGCAGGTTTCTACCAGGCTTTTGCTTGGGCTTTCGGTAGTAGTTTGAAGAAACGCTATGAGCCAAATGGAGCAGACAGACTTGTAGAGCGTATTGTCTTGCAGGTTGAGGCTGGACAATTGTAATCCAATCTCCCTTCTATTTTGTTTTAAGAAGGTACAAAATAAAACGCAGAAAAGGCTAAAAACAAAAGGCGTAGAGCTGTTCTAAAACAACAACTCTACGCCTTTTTC
>CAUTPS010000156.1:0-3681 GCA_963540415.1 uncultured Prevotella sp. | reverse complement strand
AGCGTCTGCTTCCTGTAGGGTCTGTAAGAAAGTCATTGCCGTTCACTGATGCCACAAAGCTTGCCAAGTGGGGATGCTCCTCTACATACTTGTCGTAAGGCATGCGGTATTTGACCATCGGGCAGGTAATGAGGTTCTTCAGCTCATTCTCATCACGTTTATTTAGAGCTTTGAGTTGGTCGTCTATGTTTACGATGAGGTTTTGCCCGATATAGGTGAGCGTGTCCTTCTCCTGCGGATATATCTTGCCAGTGTAACTATAGCCATGCAATGCAGGTGGGCAGAGCAAATTCAAGAATGTAGTTTTGAACTTTCCCTGCTCGCCCGTCAGCACAAGGCAGGTGTGGTTACAGCACTCACGGTTGTCCATTGCATTGGCGACCATTGCCACGAGCCACTTGGTGAGATATTGTAACCATTTTTCGTGATTGCGCACCACAACGCAGCTTGCCAGTTCGGGAATGGCTTTCAGTGAAAAGGGAGAACTGCTACTTACATCCACCAATGGCAATCCCTTGAAATACTCCTGTATGGGATTGATACGTGGAGAGAAGCTACTCTCTATAATGGAATAGAGGTTGTCAGAAGATGTGATAATCCCCACATCGTTGTCAAGTTCCCTGCGAAGCGTGTTGATTTCATAGCGCCCCACTTTTGAAAAGTGAGCATCCTCCTTGCTTCGGTATTCGGTTCGCCCCAACACCGTGTTGTATCTGAACTCATAGCGAGAGGAGAGATAGGTTTCTATCTCACCGTTTTTGGAGGAAGTCTTCCTTTGCTTGGGCGTATTATTTTCGCCCACTGAATTGCCTTTATCTGTGTTCCTTTTCATTATATGCTTGGTTTGGTTTCCGAGAGTGAAGTTATGAAGAGAACTGGAAAGTTCCAAGCATTCAGGGAGTGCTTGCATAATGTTGCGTTCATTGGCAATGAAGTTCGCACGGATTTTTATGGAGACAGGAAAAGAAATGACTGATTTAAACACAAATTAAGTCAAAACTGGGTATAAAATAGCAAGGAAAGACAGAGATAGAAGTGTGCCACTTGCGCATGTTTGCAGTATTCTGCACTGATATTGCAAACAATAGAATCAGCACAGAAATAGGGTATCGTTTGCCCACACTAAAAGTGTTACAAGGTGTCACTTGAACGGAGAATGATTGAATAGGACATACACCGCCCTATCTTTGCAACAAACGGACGGCGAAAGAAGAAAACAGGGAAAGAATGTGCAAACGGTTGCCGATAAAATGCGTTAGCTTTTCCTTCAACTTCCCGATGTTTCCCTGCTGTTCCCTGCTGCTTTGAAATATGACAAACTCATCATACTTTTGTTGGCATAAACGTGCGATGAAACGCAGAACAGGTAAAGGTGTTGTCAATACCAATAAGGCAGAATTACAAACAAAATAACAATAAAACTATGGGATATCTTATCATTACGGATTCAAATTGGGCAAAGCTGAGGAACGAGATACTCAGTCTTGCCGAGACCTGCCACAAGGCATTCGGGAAACAGAGCAGGCACATTGAGTGGCTGCACAATGGTGATGTGTGCAGGTTGCTCAACATCAGTAAGCGAACCTTGCAGCATTATCGTGATACGGGTGTGCTGCCATGTTCCCAAATCGGGCATAAGTGCTATTACAAGCGTGAGGATGTGGACCGATTATTGGAAACCAAATCCGTGAAATCAAACACAAACAAATCCAAGAACAACAAATAAGACAAGAACTATGGAACAGGTAAGAGATTTGAACATAGAGGCTGACGATATGCAGCAGGTGCTGTCCACTATCAGCGGAGTAAGCAAGAGAATTAAGGAAGTAGCACAGACACACAAGCCGCTCTTTGGCGGTGAGCACTTCCTCACAGGTAAAGAAGTATGCGAGCGGCTGTATATCAGCCCCCGCACCCTGCAGGACTATCGGGACAGGAGGATTATTCCCTACACTCAGTTTGCAGGGAAGATACTCTATAAGGAGTCGGATTTGGAAAGGTTGTTGGAGGATAACTATAAGGAGTAGCAAACATGTTCTCTTCTGAATATGTTATAAAATCTAAAATAATCAACAATGTGATTGATTATTACACTTTTGTGTAATGTATATATGCTTTATTACATCTACTTTTGCCTAAAATAATTATTTCATTATGGAAGAAAGATACAGCAGAAACAGGCTCTATGTGAGCGAAAGAGAACAAAGCATCATAAAGGATTATAAAATATTCCTTGGTGGTGCAGGTATAGGCAGCATTATCGCTGAATGCGCTTTAAGATTTGGTTTTGAACATATCACCATCGTTGATGGAGACAAGATAGAGCGAAGCAACCTGAACAGGCAGAACTATACAGGGAATGACATTGGCAGATACAAGGCGGAATGTTTGGCTGAGCGTTTGCTAAGCATCAATCCTGATGCACAGATAGATTTCCATACAGAGTTTTTGACTCCTGATAACATCGAAGAGATGCTGAATGAGCATGATGTAGCCATCAATGCATTGGACTTTAAGGATAAAACTCCATTCGTCTTTGATGAAATTTGCAAGGAAAGAAAAATCCCAGTACTGCACCCATACAACTTTGGTTGGGCTGGCTTTGTTACGGTTGTAGACCCATTGGGGCATTCTTTATCTGAACTGACTGAAGAGCCAAAGGGATTTGAATTAAAGGTAGCTGAGTATGTTACTGGACACGGGGCTTTTTGGAATCAACCTAAAGAGTGGTTAGACAAAATTGTAACCCAATATAAAAAGGAAAGCGAAATGCTGCCGCCTCCACAATTATCCATAGCCTCGTGGATTACCGCAGGCTTGTGTACAACGGCAATGTACAATCTTGCTACAGGAAAACCTGTGAACTATTTTCCTAAATTCTATCTCTCTTCGCTTTTGCCGTAAGTTATTTTTTTCAGAAGAGTTTGTTTAAGGTAGCTCTTGAAATAGCTTCGGTGATATTCGTCACGCCTAATTTGTCAAAGGCGTGGCGTTTATAGGTTTTGATAGAATCTAACGAGCGGCACATTCTGTTCGCAATTTCCGTCATGGTAAGCCCTGCTGCTGACAACCGTAGCACTTCAAGTTCTTCTTCTTTAAGTGATATTCCATCACATTCTTTCCACCGATGTCCTTCGAAAGAATATTTCCAATAGTTAAGATTACCCTTTTTGTGAAACTCTACATGTCCCACTGTTTTATGTGAAGATAGTGATACGACACACATACCTATCCATATCTTGCCTTCGTCTGTCAATAAAATGGGAGTAATCTGATGGTTTACCAGTTTGCTTTTTGTTCCACTTTTCAGATGAAAGTGATAGGACATAGAACATTGGTATTTATCGACGTTATCGAAAGTATCAAAGAACTTAAACCCACTTTTGTTCAGCTCAACAAGCATTTTTAGTTCTTCCTCTGGTACATATTTCAAATAAAAACTATACCCCAATTCCTTCACCTCCTTTGCTGTATGACCACAAAGAAACAAAGGGTTGTCCGACACATAAAGAAACTCCTGCTTATAATAGTCTATCAAATAAATGCTCTGATAGGTTACACGTGCAAAGGACTCTACTGTATGAATCAATGTTGACAATACATTTGAATCGTAATCTGGTGCATTACGCACGGTGTTCGATGCTATAAAGAAATCTTTTATGTCTGTCATATATGCTAAAC
>CAUTPS010000155.1:0-3723 GCA_963540415.1 uncultured Prevotella sp. | reverse complement strand
AATGGCGGTCATTAGAAGCCTACATCAGAAGTCCCTAATGACCGATTTGGGTTAATTAAGAAAATTTCCACACCTCTTTTCTACTGAGCCAATATTTCAGTAACTTTATCCTCGGTGATCATAGCGATTTTTGTTTGTAACTGTTTGTATATTAGTTCTTTAAAGTTACAACAAATTTTGCTAATCACCAAATTTATAGACACTTATAATTCGTCGAACTCACGTTAAGTTAGGTTTTTTGCCTCGAAAAGAAGGCATAGCAGTTGTGATGCCTAAATCAGAGCATGCTATGACCAGAACTTATAAAACAAAGGGACGAATTACGGCTTCTTTAGATAAGAATTGAGCGTTCAAAGATATAATAAAAGACGATTTGGTGAACTTGAGAAAGATCAACCCTAAATATGATGATGCTATTATAAAAATTATCAAGGGATACGAAGATTTTGGTATGATAGACAAGGGGGACATAACTTTATCTAAAATAAAAGAATCTTGTAAGTAAATGAGAACAGAATTTTTAAAACTTAAGATAATAGGCAGAATGCCTAATGAGAGTTTGGATGATAATGAAAGTATAGACTCTTTAATTAGGGACTATGATGACTTATTGTCTAGTATTGAACTTTCTCTTTCTTATGAAGAGGGAAAAGTTTTAGTTAGTTTGTTTCCAGATGAAGCTTTTTATGATTTACAATGGGATTTATTAAAGCTGGTAGAAAGTTTATATGGGAAAATTACAAATGACGAATATCTTAGCTTAATACAAGAATGTCCGAGTAAGGAATGGAAAGAGGCTTTATTGACAAGATTTTATAATGCGTAATGAGACTACCATTCATATACACATCTCGCCGTAATGTATGAGTAGTATATTAAAATATGATTTTATGCGCAATTATGGAGTTTTTTCCACTGCATAGTGTCGATAGGTTTTGCTACTCCGAATGCTGGGCGATGAGCCAGTAGAGAACCTTGTCACGTGGGTATATGAGGAAGGCTCATACGTGCCTGTGGCAAAGCTGCAGAACGGTGAACGCTATACGATCATCAGCGACTATATGAGTCGCCCAGTGGAAGCGTACAATAGCTATGGTAACGTAGTTTGGCAGGCTGACTATGATATCTATGGTGATCTTCGAAACATAAAAGGTATCCGTGACTTCATTCCTTTCCGACAGTTAGGACAGTATGAGGACGATGAGACGTGTCTCTACTACAACAGGTTCAGATATTATGACCCGAGGATTGGTAATTATATTAGCCAAGACCCGATAAGGTTAGCAGGAAATAACCCTACGCTGTATGGGTATGTAAGGGATTGTAATACGCTTATAGACATTTGGGGTCTTTCAGAGTGTAGTAAAAAAATGGCTATAAATCTATTGTCAGCAATAATGATACTGTTATTCAGAATAAATAAATAGCAATAGATATTGTACCATATTATCCGCCTAATGACGGTGCATTAAGTGATATTGAGAGAGTGTTTCTGATGCCTGGTCAAAAAGTGGATAGATTTGGTAGAGATACTGGCAAATATTTAGCACCAGCAGGTACACCTATGCTTATGCGTGCCCTTCCTCCGAACAATACTGGCAAATACCATATATATGAAGTGATAAAACCATTTGAAGTTGAGAGGTCGACTATTGCACCTGCCTTTGGGCAAATAGGTTTAGGAACCCAGTATAAAACACCTGTGCAAATAAAAGTACTCGTTAATCGTGGTATATTAAAAGAAATATAATAATGTAATGAATAAGAAAGAGTTATCTAAACAGCTACTGTCTATAGGTATTTCGCCCCACGAATATTCTTTAGAAGGCTCTATTGCTACGTGGGATACTATTGTCTTAGTTGAAGACTATAGCATGTGGAAAGTATTATATATTGATGAACATGGTAATCAAAATGAACTTGCGTTCTTTAAAACAGAGGACGATGCGTGCAAGTTTATTTATAATGAATTTAGATAAATAAAGACGTATGACAAGAAGAATACATAGAACATGATGCCCTTGGGCGTCGCACGGCAAAGCTCTTCAATGGTCACGTCTTCCGTTACCTCTGGGACGGCAATGTGATGGTGCAGGAGTGGCAGTATGAGGAGAAGGACCGACCGCAGCATAGCATTGATGAGTTCGGTCGCATCCGTATGCAGGGTGAAGAGCCAGTAGATAACCTTGTCACGTGGGTGTATGAGGAAGGTTCATACGCTCCTGTGGCAAAGATACAAAACGGTGAACGCTACACGATTATCAGCGACTATATGGGTCGCCCAGTGGAAGCGTACAACAGCTATGGCAACGTAGTTTGGCAGGCTGACTATGATATTTATGGTGACCTTCGAAACATAAAAGGAATCCGTGACTTCATCCCTTTCCGTCAGTTAGGACAGTATGAGGACGATGAGACGCGCCTCTACTACAACCGCTTCCGCTATTACGATCCGAGGATTGGTAACTATATCAGTCAAGACCCGATAGGTCTCACGGGTAATAATCCGACACTGTATGGGCATGTGGTTGATCCTAATATACAGTTTGATCCGTTTGGGTTGAAGAAATATATTGTATATCAGGCACCAGTGTTAGATGCTTGTGGACAACCTACAGGGAAAATTTATACAGGTAGAACAAGGGGTAATGATAATCTGTCAACCAGTCAAATACTTAATAGAAGAAAATCAAATCATCATCGAAAAGATATAGGTGCCTTAACTCCTATATTTGAAACAGATAATTATAAAACTGTAAGAGGAGCAGAACATTATTATATAGAGGAAGCACGAAGCTCTGGGAAGGCAGCAGGTCAGATAGCAGGCATTGCTGATAGAAATTTTGGCAAGAATGGTAAAAAATTAAAAGCCCGACAAACGATACCTGCTCCAGCCCAGTTGTTTGCAGAACTGTTTAGAGGTGATAATATAAAGAATACGTTGAAGTATTATCCTGACGTTGAATTACTTATGGAAGACTTAGCAAAGGCCTACCGTCAGGTGATTTGTCGACCTTTATGCAGCAGGATGTCGTAATATTCAGTTTGACGATTGCACGTGGGGTATGGTGGTTGACAAGAACTATTGGAAGGCACATGGAGGAGACAAGGAGACACTCGACGATTTGGCTAAGAAATATCTAAAGGTGAATAACTTAGCCCTTGAAGGACGACCAAAGGACGTTGCTTTCACCACACATATCTGTCGTGGTAATTACCATTCCACCTACGCTGCCGAAGGAGCATACGACCCTGTTGCCCCTTATGTCTTTGCGCAAGAGAATGTGGATGCATTCTATTTGGAGTATGATGATGCCCGTTCAGGAGGTTTCGAGCCGTTGAAGTATATCCCAAACGGCAAGCAGGTAGTCCTCGGACTCATCACCACAAAGCGTCCCGAATTCGAGAACTCAGCAGAGATAGTGGCTCGAATAAGCGATGCATAACTTTACATCCCTCATAACGACCTCTGTCTTAGTCCACAATGTGGCTTTGCTTCCTGCGAGATAGGTAACAAACTCACCGAGGAAGAGCAATGGGTAAAGATAGACCTTGTACAAGAGATTGCTGCGGAGGTGTGGGGTAAATAAGAGAAACAATCATTTAAGTATTGATATGGAACATTAATTCTAATACCATTCAGTAATGTTGTTTACATAATTTGTATCATACCTTAATTCCGCAGCATAAATTCTTGTAAGAACTCCAAGTGTCTGAGAAACA
>CAUTPS010000154.1:0-3741 GCA_963540415.1 uncultured Prevotella sp. | reverse complement strand
TTTTATAAAGAATGTCAATTTTTTCCTCATTCCAAATATTATCCTTACCTTTGTCTTAAGATTATTGACATAAAACCTATGGTATTACTTGTCAATCCTAAATTATTATTTATATCGTAAATATTGCTATGATAAAAAGATTTATGCTGTTCGTTGCAGCAATGGTAGTGAGCATCAGTGCATCTGCACAGTTTCAAGAGGGTAAGGGCTACTTAGGTGCTTCCCTGACAGGACTCGACTTGCACTATAATGGTCAGGACGGATTAAACTTAGGTGTACAGGCAAAGGCAGGTTACTTTCCTTGGGATAACCTCATGGTGCTTGCGATGGTAGACGCTGTACACAATGGTTCTGAGGCTGTTGCCGACCATATCAGTGTGGGTGTTGGTGGACGTTATTATATCACACAGAACGGACTCTACTTGGGTGCGGGTGTGAAGCTTCTCCATGCCAACCATAATTATAACGACCTGATGCCGGGTGTTGAGGTGGGTTATGCCTTCTTCATCAACCGCTCAGTGACGATTGAACCTGCTATTTACTATGATCAGTCATTCAAGACACATAACTATTCAACAGTGGGCTTGAAGGTTGGTCTCGGCATCTACCTCTTTGATGATTAATCAAGAGGAAGCAACAGATATTATTTTAAGGACTGGCTGTCTGTATAGGGATGCACTTTCTGGGTGTGTCCCTATATCTCTCAAAATCAAAGCCATTGTCCTAATCGACTATATAGAATAAAAAAGAGGATTACAAGTGTAACCCTCCTTTCGATTATCTCCAGCCTACGAGAATTAATTTTAAATGCAACAATACCCTTCTCAACTCTTAGAACGTGCCGTAGAGGCTTTCTCACAGTTGCCAGGTGTGGGGCGTAAGACCGCTCTGCGCCTTGTTTTGCATCTGCTACGCCAGTCGACTGAGGACGTAGATAGCTTTGCGGATGCTGTCATACGTGTGAAACACGATGTGAAGTATTGCAAGGTTTGCCATAATATTTCTGATAATGAGGTTTGCTCTATCTGTTCTGATTCTCGTCGAGACGGCTCGGTGGTCTGTGTGGTAGAGAACATTCAGGACGTTATGGCGATTGAGAATACGCAGCAGTTCCATGGACTTTACCACGTTTTGGGGGGTATCATCTCTCCAATGGACGGCATCGGACCGCACGACTTAGAGATTGAATCGCTCGTAGAACGCGTGGAAGAGGGTACGGTGAAAGAAATCATCCTTGCCCTTGCCAGTACGATGGAGGGCGACACAACCAACTTTTATATCTCACGCAAGCTGAAAGACACAGGCGTGAAACTGTCGGTTATCGCACGAGGTATCTCTGTTGGCGACGAACTTGAATATACAGATGAGGTGACGTTGGGCAGAAGTATTCTGAACCGCACACCTTTTGAATCTTAAAACAACCATGGATAAAACAAGAAAAATACTTCTTACTGAGTTCTTTGGCTCATGCCTTATCACACTGCTCATCATCGCGGTGTATGAACTTGAACTGATCTTGCCCGGTGCATGGGCTGATATTGAAAGCAGCAATATGGTTACTGTGCAGTTTCTTATGCAGCTGTTGACCCTCGCTACTATCCCACTTGCACTCTTCCTCTTCAAGATTGGCTACGTACACTCTGACTTACATACCGACGAAAGTCACGTCAGTCGTAAGCTTCTCTTCTGGGGTAGCGTGCGAATGATGATGCTTTGCGTTCCGATGATACTCAATACCTTCTTCTACTATGCCTTCGGGGATAGTGTAAGTTTCTTCTATCTTGCCGTCATCTTAGCGTTGAGCTTATTCTTCGTCTTCCCCAACAAGAAGCGTTGCGAGCATGAATGTTCTATGGATAATTCAGAACAAGCATAAATGAAGCTGAGCGTTGTCATCGTTAATTATAACGTAAAATACTATCTCCAACAGTGTCTTGAGAGTCTTCAGCGTGCTTTGAAAGGCGTTGAAGCAGAGGTATTTGTGGTTGACAACCATTCTCATGACGGCTCCGTAGCCTACCTGCGCAGCCGTTTCCCTGATGTTCACTTCATTGCCAGTGCACATAACTTAGGCTTTGCGTGTGGTAATAATATTGCGATTCGCCAAAGTAAGGGAGAATATGTCTTACTCCTCAATCCCGACACGGTTGTGGGCGAGGAGGTTATCCATGCTTCTATCGACTTTATGGATAGCCACCCAACGGCGGGAGGACATGGCGTACAGATGCTTACTCACTGTGGTGAACGAGCCTTAGAAAGCCGTCGCGGACTGCCCTCTCCCGTGGTTTCGTTCTATAAAATGATAGGACTTTGCAAGCACTTCCCACAGAGCGACCGTTTTGCACATTATTATATGGGTAGCTTGTCGTGGGACGTTCCGGGCAAGATTGAGGTGATCAGCGGTGCTTATTGCTTTCTGCGCAAGTCTGCCTTAGACAAGGTAGGACTCTTAGACGAGGATTTCTTTATGTATGGCGAGGATGTCGACCTCAGCTATCGACTGCTGAAAGGTGGCTTTGAAAACTGGTATCTGCCTGTGCGCATCCTGCACTACAAGGGTGAGAGCACACAGAAGTCGAGCTTCCGATATGTTCACGTCTTCTATGATGCCATGCTCATCTTCTTCCGCAAGCATTATGGCGGTATGAACGCATTGTGGCGACTACCGATTAAGACGGCTATCTACGTGAAAGCCTTTGGTTCACTGATAGGTACTACCATTCGAGCAACGAGAAAGAAATTGGGATTCCGCACTTCGAAAGCTAAATCATTCCCACATTATATATTTGTTGCAGGCAAAGATGTCATGGGGAAATGCCAACGATTGGCAACAGATAATGCCCTCGTGGCAGAGTATCGGGTCGCAGATAAGGATAGCTTGCAGCACACGCACGCCGACCTACTCAAGGAGTTTGGAGGTAAGAACAGACCTTTTTGTATCGTCTATGACACCGATTTATTCAGCTATCAAGACATCCTGAATGTCTTTGCCGAACAGCCACAGCAGAATATTCACATTGGTTTCTACCATAGAAAGGAGAACAGAGTCGTCACCATGACGGAAGTGATAGGAGATTAAAGCATGGAAAAGAAACAGCACGTGGAAGTCAGACTAAGAGCAATGGAGCCGGAAGACCTCGATATGCTCTATCACATTGAGAACGATCGTAGCCTATGGAACATCAGTGCAACGAATGTTCCCTACAGCCGTTATGCCCTGCATAACTACATTGCTGACGCAAAAAACGATATCTATATCGACGGACAACTGCGTATGATGATTGAGAATCATGAGCAGGAACTTGTCGGAGTAATAGACCTTGTCAACTTCGACCCAAAGCATCAGCGGGCGGAAATGGGTATTATCATCATGAAACCATTTCGCCAAAAAGGCTATGCACATGCCGCTATTTCTGCCTTAATCGACTATACGCGCAATGGGCTACACCTCAAACAAATCTACGCTGTAGTAGACGTTGATAACGAGGTGTCACTCCGCTGTCTTTCGTCCATTGGTTTTACAAATGGCAGTATACTAAAAGAGTGGCTTTATTGCGACGGACAATACAAGGATGCAAGGGTAATGCAACTTTTTATATAAAAAGCATAAATTAATTTTGGTGGAATAGATTTTTATTATTACCTTTGCACTCGCAAAACAGAAAAAGGGTTTTAAACATCCATTTTGGTGCGTTAGTTCAGTTGGTTAGAATGCCTGCCTGTCACGCAGGAGGTCACGAG
>CAUTPS010000153.1:0-3778 GCA_963540415.1 uncultured Prevotella sp. | reverse complement strand
TGTTTCTCAGACACTTGGAGTTCTTACAAGAATTTATGCTGCGGAATTAAGGTTATATACAGAATAAAGTCTTTTATGTAATTATATCTCAGCATTAAAGATTATTCTCTCAATAAAATAATGTATCTTTGCAAGCAAATATATCACACTGATAAACATAGAAAAACAAATATGGCAAAAGTATTGGTAACAGGTGCTAACAAAGGCATTGGCTATGGTATCTGTAAGTTTTTAGGCAAGAGTGGCTGGCAGGTAATCGTTGGTGCGCGTAATAGTGAGCGTGCCGAGGAGGCGATGAAATCATTGAAAGCTGAGGGAGTGGACGTGATTGGATGGCAATACGTCAATCTATCAGACAATGCTTCTTTAGAGCAAACAGCAAAAGAAGTAAAAGAGAAATATCATGACTTGGAACTATTGGTAAACAATGCTGGTATTCCTGGCGATATGGAAGTAGCAAGCTATGAGTCAGAGCTAAAGGATGTAATAGATACCGTACAAGTAAACTATGTCGGAACATTCTGCTTGACAAAGGCACTTACCCCATTACTCTCTGCAAACAAAGGAAGAATTGTGAACATAACCGTACCATCTGAAGTAAGTCCTTACTGGCATCCAATGGCTTACGTAGCCAGCAAAGCAGCACAGAATGCAATGACCAGTATTATGGCTATGGAATTTGAGAAGAACAATATACCTGTTGAAATCTTCAATATCCACCCTGGTGCTACGACAACCGATTTAAATAACCATTATACAGGACCAGGTTCTCACTCGATAGATGTTGTTAGTGAGAAGATTGCAGAGGTTATTAATGATGGTGAAAAGCATCAAGGAGAGTTTGTTGAACTATATCCTATCGTTGACGAAGGACGATAATCTAAAGAAAAGGAACTGTTCATTCTGAATTATCTTCATGAAAAGAAATATTTTTTTTCATGAAGATAATTATTTTTTTTCATGAAAATAAATTCTTCCAGTCATGAAAATAAATGTAAGTCATAATCTTCTTTTAGAAAAGAATACATACCTCTCCTATTTTATTCTTACTTACCTCCTTATTTAATAAGTATATATACGACTCGAATTATGACCTTTTTACATACCTATTTACGGTTAAAAAAGGAACATATAAAGTTTGTTTTGATAGTTTTACATCAAAAGTTTTGAATTACAAAAACTAATTTGTATTTTTACACACGAAACCTAAACTATCATTGTTTAAATCTATATTTGTTATATATGGCACGAGAAAAACAAATCATCGAGTGTGTCCCTAATTTTAGTGAAGGACGAAACAAAGATGTAATCAAGCAGATTACTGATGAAGTAGAACGCGTTAAAGGTGTTAAATTATTAGATGTTGACCCAGGAGAAGCAACCAATCGTACGGTTGTAACTTTCGTTGGCGAACCATCAGTAGTTGTAGAGGCTGCTTTCCGTTGTGTTAAGAAGGCTGCGCAACTTATTGACATGCGACAGCATCATGGTGCTCACCCTCGTATGGGTGCTACAGATGTTTGTCCGCTTATCCCTGTTGCTGGTATCACCTTAGAGGAATGTGCAGCATTGGCACGTAAGTTGGCAGAGCGTATCGCTAATGAACTACAGGTTCCTTGCTACTGTTATGAAGCTGCAGCCAAGACTCCAGAACGTAAGAATCTTGCTATTTGCCGTAAGGGAGAGTATGAAGGACTTCCACAGCGTATGTCAGAAGCAGCAGAGGCACCTGATTATGGTGCACGTGAATGGGATGAGCAGTTAGCACGAACAGGCTGTACGGCAGTCGGTGCACGCGATTTCTTGATAGCAACAAACTTCAACCTCAACACAACCTCTACACGTCGTGCCAATGCAATAGCATTTGATGTAAGAGAAAAGGGGCGTCCAATGCGTGAAGGTGGTTCGCCTGTGGGTAAGCCAATGAAGGACGAAAAGGGCGAAATCATCATGCAACCCGGTACGTTGAAAGCTACAAAGGCTATTGGCTGGTTCATTGATGAATATGGAATCGCACAGGTGTCAATGAATATAACTGACATCAATATCACACCTCTCCACATTGCCTTTGATGAGGTTTGTCGCTGTGCACAGAACCGAGGAATACGCGTGACTGGTACTGAAATAGTAGGTCTTATTCCTAAACGAACACTCCTTGAAGCTGGAACTTATTTCCTAAAGAAACAGCAACGTTCAACAGGTATTCCAGAAGAAGACATCATCAAGATTGCCATTATGTCAATGGGCTTAGACGACTTGAAGCCATTTAATCCACGTGAAAAGGTGATTGAATATCTGTTGGAAGATGCCGATAAGACTCCAAAACTCATTGATTTGACTGTCAAAGAGTTTGCCAATGAGACTTCACGTGAATCTCCAGCACCTGGAGGTGGTACTATCTCTGCTTATATGGGAGCTTTAGGTGCTGCCTTAGGTACAATGGTAGCCAACCTCTCCAGCCATAAAGCAGGCTGGGATGCACGATGGGAAGAGTTCAGCAACTGGGCTGAAAAGGGTCAGGCAATACAAGCTGAACTAATGATACTCGTTGATGAAGATACAGAAGCTTTTAACCGAATCATGTCTGCCTTTGGACTTCCTAAGGGTACCGATGAGGAAAAGGCTGCACGTTCTCAGGCGATACAAGAAGCAACACTCTTCGCAACAGAAGTTCCTTTGCACACGATGAAGGCTTCATACAAGGTGTTTGAACTTTGTCGTGCAATGGCAGAGGAAGGTAATCCTAACAGTGTTTCAGATGCTGGTGTTGGTGTATTGGCAGCTCGTGCTGCTGTACTCGGCGCAGGTCTGAATGTGAAGATTAATGCTTCTGGCTTGAAAGACAAAGAAAAAGCAGAACATTTAGTTGCCGAAGCAAACAAGTTGATTGCTCAAGCTAATGAAGCTGAGGCAGAGATAATGAAGATAGTTGAGGCCAAACTATAATGTTTTCCTTTGTATTATAAGGGTTATACTCCTTATAAACAAGGAGATAAACAACATTTTAGCAATCCCACAATGAAGTTAATTATATGTCAATAAATTGGGCAAGTATACCTTACTTGCCCGATTAAAATCTCCATAAGATAATAGATATATAATCGTAGCTAAAGCTGTTATATGCTTTAACTATTACACTTTACGCTGAAAACCTTTTTTAATAACTACAACCCAAATAGATCTACTAAGTAACTATGACAAAAGAAGAATTTATAAAAGACATTCGCACAGGCATAGCCGACACGCTACCTGAGCCACAAGCATACGACCCTTCTATCAATCACGCACCAAAGCGTAAGGATATTCTCACACAAGAAGAGAAGAAACTTGCACTACGCAATGCCCTGCGTTATTTTCCAAAGAAGTTTCATGCAGCATTAGCTCCAGAGTTTGCGGAGGAGTTACGCCAATATGGTCGTATCTATATGTACCGTTTCCGCCCTACTTATGAGATGTATGCGCGTCCTATCGACGAATATCCTCATAACTCTAAACAGGCGGCAGCCATCATGATGATGATTCAGAACAACCTTGATAAGGCTGTTGCACAGCATCCACATGAGCTGATTACATACGGTGGTAATGGTGCCGTATTCCAGAATTGGGCACAATATCGATTGGTAATGAAGTACTTGAGTGAGATGACAGACGAGCAAACATTAGTGATGTATTCTGGTCATCCGCTCGGACTCTTCCCTTCTCATAAGAATGCTCCACGTGTAGTGGTAACGAATGGTATGGTAATACCAAACTATTCTAAGCCTGATGATTGGGAACG
>CAUTPS010000152.1:0-3802 GCA_963540415.1 uncultured Prevotella sp. | reverse complement strand
TGAAGCAATGGAATCTTATTCTTGCAGCAGGACAGCAGATGAATATATATAGCTCAAAGAACTTGAAAGACTGGAAGTATGAAAGTTCTTTTGGAGAGGGATATGGTAATCATGGAGGTGTTTGGGAGTGTCCTGACCTCTTGAAGATGGGCGATAAGTGGGTGCTTATCTGTAACATTAACCCTGGAGGTCCCTTTGGTGGTAGTGCAACTCAATACTTTGTAGGCTCATTTGATGGTCATAAATTCACTTGCGAATCAAAACCTGAGGTGACAAAGTGGATGGATTATGGAAAAGATCACTATGCAACCGTATCGTTCAGTAACGCTCCTGATGGTAGAATTGTCGTTCTTCCATGGATGAGTAACTGGCAGTATGCTAATCAAGTACCTACACAGCAGTTCCGTTCAGCCAATGGTTTGCCAAGAGACTTGGGGCTCTATAGTTACAATGGGGAAGATTATGTTAGCGTAAAGCCATCACCAGAAGTTTTTGCTGCCTTTGAGAAGAAACCGTCTGGACGCCTCCAGTCTGCTGCTTATATAGAAGTGACCAATATTAAGAGTAATGCTTCTATATTGTTAAGTAATGACAAGGGAGAACGAGTTACGATGGTTTATGATGGAAAGAATGCTACTTTCAGTATGGATCGTACAGAGAGTGGTGTTACTGATTTCCATAGTGACTTTAAGGCTAAGACGGTAGCTCCAACTAATGGTGTTATTAAATCAATGCAAATATTTATAGACCGTTGTAGTATTGAAGCTTTTGATACTGAAGGTAAAGTCGCAATGACTAACCTCGTTTTTCCGTCAAAGCCTTATGATAAGATAATAGTAAAGGGATGCAAAGTAAAGATTTATGAATTGAAGGATTAAAAGTAATAAAAGAAAAAATATTGATTCTGTCTATTAATTATATGTAATCTTGTTAGAGAAATATTTGTTGATATTAATGAACGGAATTTCAAGGTTTCTTTCTTCGTAAAAAAGTAACTTTGCAAGTATAATTAAAATAATAGAACTACACAAACTAAAAATTTAAAGATTATGTCGAAAACCAATAAACTCGCACTACTGCCCGTAATGCTTTGCTTCTTTGCGATGGGCTTCGTTGATTTGGTGGGTATTGCTTCCAATTATGTAAAGAACGATTTGCAACTGTCGGATTCAACAGCAAATGTTTTTCCGTCCCTTGTTTTCTTTTGGTTCCTTATCTTTTCCGTACCGACTGGTATGTTGATGAATAAGATTGGACGCAAGAAAACGGTTCTTATTAGTCTTATTGTTACCTTGTTCTCCCTGCTTTTACCGATATTCGGTGAGTCCTACGGTTTGATGCTTGTTTCATTCTCATTGCTTGGAATAGGCAATGCTTTGATGCAAACATCGTTAAATCCATTGGTTTCAACGGTGATGAAAGGTGGAAATTTGGCGTCAACACTTACTTTCGGACAGTTTGTTAAAGCTATAGCGTCTTTTATGGCTCCTTATCTCGCTATATGGGGAGCGCAGGCAAGCATTCCTGCCTTTGGTCTTGGATGGCGTGTTCTTTTCCCAATTTATTTGATTATAGGCACACTTGCTACGCTGTTACTCTTCTCAACGCCTATAGAAGAAGAACCTATTGAAGGCAAAGCAAGCTCTTTTGCAGAATGTTTCAGCCTATTGGGTAAACCTATTGTGTTGCTTAGTTTCCTGGGTATTATGTGTCACGTTGGTATTGATGTTGGTACAAATACCACGGCACCAAAGATTCTGATGGAGCGTTTAGGTATGTCATTGAACGATGCGGCTTTTGCTACATCCCTCTACTTTATCTTCCGTACCTTCGGATGTCTGACAGGCTCTTTCTTCCTTCGTGTGATGAATAACAAGCTATTCTTTATTATTTCGGTTACGATGATGGCTCTTTCAATGTGTGGAATGGCTGTGGGAACGTCGAAGACTGTACTATTTGTAGCGATTGCTCTTGTTGGTTATGGTAATAGTAATGTCTTCTCAATGATTTTTGCACGTGCTTTACAGAGTGTTCCAGATAAGCAGAATGAAGTGAGTGGATTGATGATTATGGGACTTTTCGGTGGTACTATCTTCCCTCTCTTGATGGGATTTGCCAGCGATGGGTTCGGTCAAGTGGGAGCTGTTATTGTAATGGCGATAGGTGTACTCTATCTTTTCTCGTATATTCCAAAAATGAATAATAAATAAAACAGATATGAAACAGTTAATCGTTGGCCTCGGAGAGGCATTGTGGGATTGTCTTCCTGAAGGTAGAAAGTTGGGTGGTGCACCTGCAAACTTTGCTTATCATACAGGACAGTTTGGGCATGATTCATTGGCTATTAGCGCTGTCGGAAATGATACCTTGGGTAAGGAAACACTCGATGAATTCGATAAAAAAGGTGTAAAGTTCTTGATGCCAGAGGTGGATTATCAGACAGGAACGGTGCAGGTGGAACTCGACAGTGAAGGAATACCTACCTATGACATCAAAGAGGGGGTAGCTTGGGATAACATACCGTTTACTCCTGAGATTGAAGAAGCAGCCAAGAACTGTCGTGCAGTATGCTTTGGTTCACTCGCACAGCGTAGTAGTGTAAGCCGCCAGACAATACAGAAATTCCTCGAAGCAACGCCAAAGGACTGTCTGAAAATATTCGATATTAACCTTCGCCAGAACTTCTATACAAAGGAGATTATCACTAATTCGCTTCAGCATGCCAATATCCTCAAGATTAATGATGAGGAACTTGTGTTGATTGGTCGTCTTTTCGGTTATCCAGGTCTTGATATAGAGAATAAGTGTTGGTTGCTTTTAGGAAAGTACAACCTTGATATGCTTGTGCTGACTTGTGGTGTTAATGGTTCGTATGTCTTTGCACCAAAGTTCAAGTCGTTCCAAGAAACGCCAAAGGTTGAGGTTGCTGATACTGTAGGTGCAGGCGATTCCTTTACAGGTGCTTTCACTTCAGCCATCCTTGCGGGTATGCCTATCACTGATGCCCATAAACTCGCAGTAGAGGTTAGTGCGTATGTCTGCACACAGAATGGTGCTATGCCAAAACTTCCTAAGGAGTTGTTAGATAGAATAAAGTAAATTATTTCTTTCCTTTATACGTGATATTGTTTCCGTGTGGGATAATATTTGTTTATCGTATTTATCTCAAATAGGTAAGGGATAATTGGTGTTTAGATAAACTATATGGTCCGAATTGATGGAGTAAAGTATAACTTTTCTCGATTAATTCGGGCTTTTTAGTGTACTAATATTAGAGTTCTTAATCTGTAATTTATGCCCTCCTTTTCCATTAAATGTCCCTTCTTTCGAATTATTTTCATGAAAATAAATCTTTTTTTTCATGAAGATAAATATTTCTTTTCACGTAAATAATTATTTTTCTTCATGAAAGTAATTCGCAATGAGTGTCAGCTTGTAGCTGATTTTGTTGGAAAGATATAATAAAAAATGGGATAGTATCTGCATAAAACAGATACAATCCCATTTGATAAGCTAATCAATAGTAAAGAAGCTGGTTTTAATCTTCCCAGGTATTAGTTGAGTATTGCTCGGTGAAAGGATTCGCCTTGCTTCCTGCTTCACCAGGACCACCTGTATCAATATCTTCTTGATTCTTTTCATTTGGACTACCTGTACTTCCAATACTTGCCGAGTCTGTTGTTTTGCTGTTACATATAAACTTCTCAGTAATAACGGCATGAATATCTGTCATTGGCTTTATATATATTGTTTTCATCATGACTTTTCTTTGTTTAACGAACGATGTACTTCTTTCCATTAA
>CAUTPS010000151.1:0-3865 GCA_963540415.1 uncultured Prevotella sp. | reverse complement strand
TCATAAAGTCCATAACCTTACCTAATGCTCTTAAATCATCTTCTTGTGCCATAATCGTATTGTTTTAAAGCCTCCCCCAACCCCTCCGAAGGGAGGGGAGATAGAAATGCTCGTTTATTTAATGTTTTCTTCGTCTAATATTTACCTTACTTAGTTTTCGGAGCTTACGCTGCCATGCAGCTTCTTTCCAATCATCGTTGCCCGTAGATAGGAAAGAACCATCTGCCATATCCTCGATAAGTTCATCGACAAGGTTGTCGCTTTCCTCCGTATTTAGCTGCGAAGGGTGAACGGTTGCAGATTGATCCAAACGGGCAGACAGACTGCCATACAGCGTTTCATCTAAGAACGGATTATGTGTTGGATTGGAGAAATAGCCATTGAATACGTTAGCGGCATATCCCTTACCCAATCGGGAGCCATTAAGCGCAATGCCCTCCTTGTCATCAATGAACGTGATGCCATAGATGCGCCCACCCTCATTCTTTCGGATGACCACCCGCAAGCCCTGTTCCTCCAGTCTTTGCTGAAGTTCTTCCTCCGTCTTCGGAGAGGTACGCATTGTTTGCAAAACCTTGTTTCTGATAGCAGGTATCAATGGCTTGATAGCTTGTTTCGACTTTTGCATCCTGTTCTGTACGGCAGTATAGCCCACACCACGTCCAATGTCCGAGGCGTGGATAGGGCTGCTTACCTTGTCTCCCTTATCATCTGTTGGGACATAGACAAGTCCTTCATATTTCTTTCCCCGAAACTCTGTCTTAACTTCCTCCACTGCAAGATTGTATACGGAGAGGATGGCATTCAATTCTCCAAGTGAGCAGAACTCATAATGCTTTAGGACAGAGAGAAGCATTTCGGCTACTTGTTCCTTGATATTCCCTTTGGTGGTATCAATTTTAGATACTTTCTTCATTTCCCTATCAGTTACTTTTGAACTTGGAATAAGGCTATATTTCCTTTCCAAGGCATCGGTAATCTGCTTGCTCCTTCGCTTTTCAAACTTGTCGTTGATTTTCTTTCCCTCATCATCTATCCGAAGCGACACAATGTGTATATGCTCACGGGCGATGTCGTTGTGTTTGAAGACGATATAGGGCTGTTTGCCATAACCGAGTGTCTCCATATACTCCTTGGCAATCTGTGTGAGTGTTTCATCGGAGAGTTTCTCGTCTGGGTGCGGATTGAGCGAACAGTGGAACACCGTTTTCTTGGTACGGCAGTTCTTCGGTATCAATGCCTCCATATCAGCAAGCACGTCCTCCATCGTATAACGTCCTTCCTTGCTCTGATACAATTCAGCGGCAAGAAGAATATTCGCTTCTCCTTTTTCCACCTTTTTGAAGTTGTAGCCGAGTGCTCCTCCGAGGTTCTCCGTTGCTGAAATTTTTGCTATCATTTTTTTTACTAAATTCTCAATACTTCTTCTTTCTATAATCAATGGTTAGATTGATAGCCTGCTCTTGCAAGGCAATGATTTGAGCAGACAATTTCTCCAACTTCTCAAGCATAATCTGTGCAGTCTTTATGCTGTGATAGCTGTTGATGGCACGCACGGCTTGGTTATACAGCACGCCAATCTTATGGATTTGTGCCGTCAGTTCTGAGAGCTTTCGGTAGTATTCCACTGCGGATTTATCCACCGTAATCACCTTGAAACTCTCTCCAAGAATACGACCACGCACGAAATCCGACTTGGTTTCCGCACCTGATTTATGGAACAAATCAATCGCCCGTTGCTGGTCTTTGGGCTTGGGAAGACGGGTATCCCATCTGTCCCATCGTTCTATCTTTTCGTTCATTGTTTTTATCCTTATCTAATTACGACTTTGGAGTAATTCTTCCCCCTTCGGGGCAAGGGTCTTTGTCGGCAGAAACGAAGTTTGTCGGACAAAGACACACCTTGCCAATATCAAGAGTTGATACGATTGAAGTATCCACCCTTTTGGGGTGTCTGCTTCGGGACGTTACCTCCATGTATTATT
Organism: uncultured Prevotella sp.; assembly: GCA_963540415.1. GTDB lineage: Bacteria > Bacteroidota > Bacteroidia > Bacteroidales > Bacteroidaceae > Prevotella. The sequence goes on along the minus strand of CAUTPS010000151.1, from coordinate 1,880 downwards.
CTCGCCTGCAAAGTTACGGCAGATTTTCAAATATCTCATTATCAGAGATATTCACTTTTTTTCCTCGTATTTCCCTGCACTTCATCGCTGTAATAAAATCAGCAGAAATATCATTTATTTTGCAATCAGAACGAGCGAACAATGGTATGATAACACAAGCAAAAGATATATCATATTACCGCCTGCTTGCACCAAAGATGACAAGAAGGAACAATACATATTCATAACAATTTATTGTCATGACAAACTATTGTCAATACAACAAATTGTAAGAACTTGAAATCGTCCTTTTGGACTATCGCCCGAACCATACGCAGTCAGATCAAACTGTCTGCTGATGACTCTTAATAATGAGAGAATATCCAAACATCAAATAGACAAATAATATGAACTAAGAAATTATCATTATGGAGAACAAAGAACAACGCCCCCTTTTTCTGGGCTTCTCTTCCCAAAAGGGAGGAGTGGGAAAAAGTACTCTTGCCGAAATCGTAAGCAGCATATTGTACTACGAGCAAGGCATCAACCTCTTCGTGATGGACTGCGACCTGTCGCAAGACTCTTTCTACAAACTGAGGGAACGTGAGAAAAGTATCGTTCAGGAGAGCGAAGAGCTTTCCAAATCCATGCAGGAGTACTTTTATCACCTTGGCAAAAAAGCATACAGAATTTACAAGTCTGCACCCAAGGAAGCCGTCAGGACTGCACGAAGTAAAATCGACGGTATCAGCAACGAGAAGTACCAGTTGGTTATATTTGATTTCCCGGGACATGCTGGAACAACCGAACTGATGGAACTGTCCCTTCAGATGGACTATATCCTTTCTCCGATTGAAGCCGATATTCAGTCGCTGGTTTCATGTCTGGCATACGCCAAGACTATCACGGAGATTGGAGTTTCGATGTCCGACTCCCGGATAAAGGACATTATCCTGTTCTGGAACAAGGTGGACAGAAGAGTAAGGAACATCATCATCGATGAATATACAAAGCTCATCAATGAATACGAACTCACGCTCCTGCCCGGCTATGTATATGCCACGCACCGCTTCTCTCACGAACTTTCCACATACGGACTGCGCGGAGTGTTCCGCTCTACCTATCAGCCTCCTGCAAGGGGATTACGAATGGGTACAGGGCTGGACGAACTCGTCAATGAGATAATTCAACGTCTCAAACTAAAAACAAAAACAGAAAATGGCAACGATTGAGGAAAGAAAGCAACAGCTGGAAAACAAGCTGAAGAAAATGGCAGAGGACAATGTCGTGGTGAAACCTGTCACGATACCAAACTCCTTCGACCCTTCCGAGGATACTGAGTCCTCCCCTGCAACATCAGGTGAGGAAGACAATAATTTAGAAGAGACGAAAGAAACGAAAACAGCAAAAGAAAAACCGGTAGATGAAATAGAAAGAGAGGAAACGGGGAACACGGAACAGAAACGGGAAAGGAAGCCGAGAATGGAAAAGCCCGGCGTGTCCTCCCTTTCCATAGAGGACTACCGTTCCCTGTACTTTCATCCCGTCCGCTCCCAAATGCGGACAGCCTTCTCCATTAATCTGGAAACGCTGCAGAACCTGCGCAACGTGTTGCAGGACTTGGGGGAGCGTGTTTCCATAGCCGCATATATAGACAACATTCTTAGGGAACACCTGCGTGAACATTTGGAATTGCTCAACAGTGCGGCAGCAAAACAAAGACGCAAGACAACAATAACACTATGATGGAAACAATACTTTTCAGTTTTATACTGATACTCATCATCATTTGGATAATGCTGGGTATCCTGTACTTCTATATGCGGTATGTATCTCCGTATGGCATCCTTATCAAGAAAAATAAAAAGGGCAATGAGCAGACTAAGGAGAATGAAGCGACG
>CAUTPS010000150.1:0-3943 GCA_963540415.1 uncultured Prevotella sp. | reverse complement strand
CTGAAGGCTGTACATCACTAATCGTCTTATCTCCTCGATTCATCACCTCAAAGATTATCTTACCCACCTCATTGCGTGACAAGACACCATCTTGGTTATCATCAACAAATCGAGCATTGACAATCTCAATATTCGGTGTATACTGGTAATTACCTGCTAACTTATCCACACTTGACTCAGCAGGTGCCTTTGTATTTGGCTGTGCCGCACTGTAACTGCCTGTATAATCACTGCCTTGGAAATCGTAAATACGGTCGTCACCAGAGTTGGTGCTATCAAAACCGCTTTCATCTATCCTATTAGGCTGTGCATAGTCGTCTGTCTGATTATAATTATCGTATCCTGATTGGTTCCTCCTCTCACGTGCCTTACGCTGTTGCACCTTTTCATAATGGTCGTGTACATCCTCTTTCGCGCGTCTATCTGCCTTTGCTCCTGTAGAAGCACCTATGATAGCACCACCAGCCATACCGACAATCGTACCTATATCTGAGCCTCTCGCGCCACCAGCAATACCACCAATAGCACTTCCAAGAATGCTTCCTAACGAGCCACCAGTTACAGCACCTGACCCTGTATAGGTATCGCAACTACTCAGCACCATGGCTGCGGAGAGGGAAAGAACTAAAACCTTCTTCATAACTTTCAAATTCTTAACATTGGCAAAATTAGCTACACATTTTCACACTTACAAAGATATTTCCCTACTCAGCGAGGGGAAAACCCTAAAATTACTAAACAACTCTTCCATTCCTTTGGCTTACAATAGCCACAAACAGCCACATTTCCTATGAATCTATCGGCAGATATAGCATCAGATGATCAAAAGCTATATAACGTTTACCTGCCCAAGTGATAATGCCAATAGCATCATTCAACGTACAGTTTCTCAACTCTTCATGCTCAGAAACAGAGACTTTATACGACTTTCCGTTCTCATCTTTTACGTAAATAAAATCTGGTGTAATAGCTTCTAAGCCGAGATAAAACGTATAGGAATAGTCCTCAAAATCATTTACCACCTCCATTCCCTTTTCTGTTGGAGGCATCCAATCATCTTTTGCACGTGTTAATTGCATCGGACGAAACCACGATACGTCCATCATAAATGACTCAAATGCTATCTTCGTCGGGCTATCTCCGCCAAAGAAAACAAAGTGTGGATAGGTGATATCATCCTTTGATAACTTATCGTTATTCAACCACTGCAGGACAGAACGAGGATGCTGCACACAGGCATAATCCTCCTCATTCCGATAAAAACTTATAGTAAACTCTTGCTGATGCAGCTTACTACCCTCACCTTCCTTCTGAAAATAATGACAAAATAGATAGCTTGTCGCTAATTCTTCTACTCGCCAGTAGTCTGGTTTCTGCTCACTATGATGCTCACCTATCCAATAACCATCAAGATTGGGATATAACTGGTCCCACTGAACACGCCGTCCATTCTCTGCAATCTGCTCTGCACTTACAAGAATTGACAGATTGCAAAGTACATCAGCCGTAAGTTTTACCAACCGAATACGCGTCAGTTTCTCTTCCGAGTCTTTTAGAGCTTTATGAAAGACGGTCATCCGTGGTGTCTGTACGAAAAGTATATTCCGATGACATACACGTAGAAAGAAGTTATAGACAGCCTCATATTGTACCCTCATCTGCTTCGCATCGCCCTGTCGTGTCTCGACAGACGAGGGCAGTACACCGAGTAACATCAATAGAAAAACTGCAAGACAATAAGTATCTTCTTCCTGCAATCGCAGTAGAAGTTCGCGCTTCTTTGTTGCCTCACGTTCTGTTATCTCATCATCAAAAATACAGACATTGACAATTTGCTCACAACATTCTGCCCTCACATTCCTATCTTCTATATCTTCCTTCAAAGGCTTGTACCTTTCCATCAGTCTTTCCGCCAACCCATAAGCATCTATCAATCTATCAAGAGAAATACCCATTTCATCATTCCACTCACGCTCTAACTCGTGATAAACAGCCTTACGCAAAAAGGTATCTTTCCCTCCAACACGACCAAAGGAATTGTTTCCACCACCCGACTTTCCTATATGTTTCCATAACTCTTCACCACTATTATATAATAGCCTGAGTCGAAACACTGCATTCAGTTTCTCCTTTATCGCTTCGTCTTCAGCATCAGTCTTAAAAAACCTTCCGCACGTCTTAGCTACCTTGGTACTTAAGTTGATAGTCTTATCGTCTATATTCATATCTTTTATTCTTAGCTTTGTCAGCTTCTATCTGCCTACAAATACTGTACAGAAACAAGTCCTGTCAATCGTTTTCTATTATTAACACCACCTTTCACTCTCTATCTATAAAGAAGATTCCAAGGTTCTTTCTTACAATTTTGAGTTCGCCTTTCTTCATATATTACTAATCGCAACACTTAAGCTACTCTTCCGCAAAAATACAAATTAAATCCTTTGTGCCTCTCACGAAGATACATTTATTTTGCAAACAGAAACAAAAACCTAATAAATTATGAACAAAACAACATTTATCTTAACGATTAGTATTACATTACTCTGTAGCACTACCCTACTCACAACTACCAGTTGTACGCCTAAAACTCCCGAAGAAATGCGACAAGATAGTATTGAAGCATTCTATGCTACGCCTGAAGGTGAGGCTGCAGCTACTGTTGAGAAATTCTACGAAGCATTAAAAACAGAAGGACTTTCTGAAGCTGCATCAAAGTTCTGTACAGGAAAAATGGCAAAACAGTTAGAGTCTATGGCAACACTTCTTAATATGGCGAAAGGCGGAAATGGTTATGATAAGTCGGACATGGGCTTCGAGTCCGTAAAAACTGCTACCCTAACCAACTATCAAGATGTAGCAATGGTCGTATTTAAGAATAGGAAGGGGATCTTTACAGCAATGCTAATCCTGCAGGAAGATGGCTGGCGAATCTTCTCGATAGAGCCTAATGATATGACTGGTTTTAAGAATATGATATTTCAAGACAAATTATCTGACAGCTATGACGTCTATCCTACTGACGGAGAAGACCCCGATGGCGGTGCTTCTGCTGCTCGACAGTTAGAAGAGGAAATGAACCAAGACTTCGAAACGTCGTACGATAATGCCGACTCGTATTCAGAATAAAAACTTCTAAACATACAAAGATTATGACAAAAGAAAACATCATCAAAGCAATTAAAGATTATAAATACCATGCACTTCCAGTAAGTAAGAATGTTTTTACTGGTGACAACATTACTGCAGAACTCATCGAGAAACATTGCAACCGCTATGATATTAACTGTCAAGGAGAACAACCGCTACTCATTGTCAATGACTCTATCGTGGGTTCATTTGGCGGATATGGTTGGACGGGACTGATGATTACCGACAAGACACTCTATTATAAGTGTACAAAGGATTCCTTCCTCAGTGGTTTGATTGCATTCAGTTCAAAAGGCATACTTCATTTAGATCAAGTGCAGACCATTGCTATCGGAAATCACGATGCCTGCTTCGGTACAGCCTACGTAGGTCATCAACTCGTTATCAACAATGAAGTGATGGGTTTACTGCGTATGGGTGGAGGTGTTGAGTTTGACGACAAGGCTATCAGCCAACTGAATCATATCTTTAAAGCTGCCAGATAGCCTGTCCAAGCTGTAACAGCCGACACACTTATCCTCCCAGTTAGAATATTCTCGCCTTTTATCCTTTGGGCAACAAGCGTGAGGTTTATAAAAGAATCTGGGTAAGGATGGACAAAGAGGAAAGCAAGTGTGATAACTAATAGGCTGACATCTAATAGTTCTCATTAGCTACAACTGTTAACAAGCCTTCTACTGAACATATTTTACCAAGCAAATATATCGTAATTATGTTCTTTAGAGTAGTATTAATATATAATTTTCATTGTGTTTTATTTACTTTATTTCATTATTATTTTGCTATTTCCAATAAA
>CAUTPS010000149.1:0-3955 GCA_963540415.1 uncultured Prevotella sp. | reverse complement strand
TTAAGGGTCAGCTCTTCTGGGAATTCCAGGGTGATGGTGAGGCTGCTCCAGCTATCGAACCATTCATCGGTAAGGAGTATAAAGAAGGTGATGTGTTCTGCTACATTCAGGCTCCTTGGGGTGAGTTCGTAACTGTTCCTGCTGCCCTTGGTGGTAAGTTAGTGGAAATCAACGCTAAGCAGGGTGCTAAGGTAGACAAGGGCGACGTTATCGCTTACATCGAGAGAGCACACGAAGAATAAAGAATCATTATTATAAATGATAGGGCCACGGCTCCTCATTCATGGCGGTGTAAGCCGACTGGGAGAGGAGATGTGGCTTTTTTCGTGATATGGATTACCAAGTAATTATCAATAAATACTATCCCGAGGATAACGAACTACGTCATATCCTCCTTGTTCATAGTCGTGCTGTAGCAGATAAAGCACTTGCTATTGCTGACCATCATTCAGAGTTATCGCTTGACAGACAGTTCATTGAGGAAGCTGCTATGCTGCATGATATTGGTATCGTTCGTTGCAATGCTCCAGGTATACAATGTTTCGGCACTGAGCCTTATATCTGTCATGGTCGTATTGGTGCAGAGATGTTACGTGCAGAAGGCTTCCCTCGACATGCTCGCGTTTGTGAACGTCATACTGGAGCGGGTATCACTCGTAGCCAAATCATTGCACAAAAGCTGCCACTTCCTCAGCAAGACTTCCTCCCTGAAACCATGGAAGAGAAGGTAATTTGTTATGCTGATAAGTTCTTTTCCAAGTCTCATCTTGATGAAGAGAAGACGATTGAGCAGGCAATAGCAAGTCTTTCCAAGTTCGGAGAAGAAGGTGTTGCACGCTTTCGTGAGTGGGTTAAGATGTTCTAAAATGGCATTGAGCGTATTGACAACCTTATTATAGGAAAGCAATATATTAGCTGTTTTATCTCAGTCGTAGGTCATTCGGATGATTTATTAAGCGTGTAATAGTTTTAATCATTATTTCTTTGTACTTTTGTAGTATGATAAGAAAGAACCCATATACAGAAGAAAAATATAAGCATTATAAGGTGACGGCCCCCTCTCCGTTGCTTGAATGGTTGCTGGCTAACCTGAATGAGAGCAAGAACAAGGTGAAAGCAACGCTACAGAATCGTGGTATCAAGGTGAATGGTAAGTGCGTTACACAGTTTGACCATCCACTGAAGGCTGGCGACAAGATATCTGTTAGTAAAAGCAAGAAGAACGACCTCTTCCGTAGTCGCTATGTGAAGATCGTCTATGAAGACAGATTTTTGGTAGTGATTGAGAAGAATATTGGTATTCTTTCAATGGCTGCTGGTCATTCTTCATTGAATGTGAAGACTGTTCTTGATGATTATTTCCGCAAGACAAAGCAGAAGTGTACGGCACATGTTGTCCATCGACTTGACCGTGATACATCAGGACTGATGATTTATGCTAAGGACATACAGACGGAGCAGTTACTTGAACATGACTGGCATAATATCGTTTATGACCGCCGTTATGTGGCTGTTGTCAGTGGTGAGATGGAGCATGACGAGGGTACAATAGCCAATTGGTTAAAGGATAATAAGTCATATGTAACCTATAGCTCGCCAGTGGATAATGGTGGGAAATATGCCGTTACACATTTTCATGTACTTGATCGTACAGTTGCGCACAGCCTTGTTGAGTATCAGTTAGAGACAGGTCGTAAGAACCAGATTCGTGTACATTCTGCCGATATGGGGCATCCTGTTTGCGGTGACATAAAGTATGGTAATGGTGATGACCCACTTCATCGTCTTTGTCTACATGCATATGTACTCTGTTTTCATCATCCTGTTACACACCAGCGCATGGAGTTTGAGACACCAATACCTGCTGTATTCAGACATTTATTCAAATAAAAGCATACTCTAATGGAGAATTTACAATATTTTATAGCCCTCCTTGTCGTATTAGTTATCGGTCTTATTCTGATTAAGAAGATAACAGGTTGTATCTTTCGCATCATCATTACACTTGCTGTTCTTGCTTTTGCCTATTGGGCTTTGACTGGTTTGCACGTCCTTTAGAAATCCTTTTATTGAATTATTTACGTGAGAATAGATATTGCTTTCTCACGTAAATAATTCTTTTTTATAGTGTTATCTGATTAAATCTTTCTCATCTTGGAAAGCTGTTAGCGTCTTACTCTCTTCGTTAAAACGAACTTAATGCCCCTTTCTCTTTACCTTCAATCGATGTGTTGATGCCTAACACATGTCGTGCGGATGGTAAGCACCAATGGTGCTGACCGCTAATTGCGTTTCAATTTGTTATTGAAGTAGAGTTGACTTATCGTTAGAAACGAGTTATATAGTTAAACTTTAAGAAACTGAATTAGACGTTTCGCGGCAAAAAGATAGCTCTCTCAGAAACTTATTCTGAGAGGGTTATCTCTTTGTCGTGAATGGTGTAGTGGAAAGAGATGGTATAAGAAAGTCCGTCTAAGACATTTCTTATATCCTTGTTTCTCTTGATAACACCTGTGTAAGTTTTTGTGTGGTCTAAATTAGCGTCAACAATAATCTTGTAATCGTAGAGCTGCTCAAGGATTTTAGCAATCTCATTGATTCGCATATTGTTAAATGGGATTATGTCGTCACGCCATACAGCGTCGGCAAGTGCATAACTATTTTCTGTCTTAATGGTCTTGGAATCCTTACTGACAGTAGCCTTTTGGTTGGGATGAAGGACAACCTTTCCTTCTCCATTCAGTCCTGTTACTTCCAATCTACCTTCTATCAAACTGATAACTTCTTTTCCATCAGCAGCTTGATCTTTAAAGTTGAAGGTTGTTCCCAATACCTTTGCTGATGCTCCATCACTGTTTACAATGAATGGTTTTTCAGCATTTTTTGTTACGTGGAACAATGCTTCGCCCTTTAAGTTTACCTTACGCTCGTCGCCCTCAAAGTTATCTGCATAACTAATTGTAGCTCCCTTGTTGAGCCATACGGTAGAATTATCAGGTAAAACGACTTTCTTTACCTCATTCATCGCTGCAACAGTGATAGTTTCTGCAGACTGGTGAAGATATGCAAAGAATCCTCCTCCAATCAGTAATACGGCAACAATAATTGCTGCAGCATAGCGGAGGAAATAAAGTTTATTCTTATTTCTGTTCTGTTCTTCGTATTCAGTGATTTGGTCAAATAGTTTAGTCTCTGCTTCTTCAATTTTCTTAGATGTAGCAAACGAGTTGTTCTTTCCTAAATGGAAAGCCAACTCCATCTCGAAGAATTCCTTTTGGTTTTCCTCCGAGACTGCCAGCCATTCAGCTAACTGCTCCATCTCCTTGGCTGTTGCTTTGCCAATAAGATAGTCTTTTATGGTCTTGTTATTTATTTCACTCATTCTGTTTTGTTTCAACTGAGGCGTATAGTATTTTAATATTTTAGTCAGCAGTTTTCCTGCTACTCACTTCTTATAACAACCTAATTCGTCTTTTTACGTAATAGGAATTAATAAAAAATGTTATAAAGGTGATATATCATCAGATTATATAATGTGTTTATATTGCTAACTAAGGGTTGATGGCGTATTCTTCTCAATAAATATTGTTGTTATATTCCTTTACTTCTTACCCCATTGGTGCCTCTGTGGGCTACGTGTCTTTAAATAAATACGCTTTTATCTCCGTGCTCCCGTGTGAGATTTACTTTAAAAAGGTGAAGAAATATATTGACAAAATATTCGAAGAAAAGGTGGAAAGATGTCTTAGAAGGGAACAGTTTTAGTGTCTTTGTAAGTTGTTTGTTATCAAGTAGTTGTAAAATTGTGTTTTAAAAGGTGCTTAATTGGACTTCAAAAGGGCGTTAGTAAGACCTCAAAAGGGCACATTTTGCAAGCCTAAAGGGCGTTAATTGCAATCCATTTTGTGGTCTTTACATAAGCGATATGTGAAAAATCAGGACAAAACGAGATGTT
>CAUTPS010000148.1:0-4021 GCA_963540415.1 uncultured Prevotella sp. | reverse complement strand
GTTTCTCAGACACTTGGAGTTCTTAAAAGATTTTACGCTGCGGAATTAAGGTATCTTATGAGTAAAAAGCATCCAGAAATCAAATCTTTAATCACTTAAAGACAGTAAAAAGCATATAAAATACCAACTCATATTATAGATTATGGATCACGATAATCAAATTCATATCGAATAAGACGATTATTCATAAAATGGTATTCGCAATGATATGGCCAATCGGGAAGAGACTGGCTATAAACTATCTCTACACCTTCAGCTGTTTTATATTGAACCTTATTCATCATCATCATTTGTTTTTCTATTTCTTTTATATCACAGCCAATATATGCACCTAACCCTGAACAGAAATTTTTAAATAAAGTTTGTCGTATTCTTTTAGGTTGAATTATAGAATGAGAAGGAACGACAACGAATTTATCATACTGGTTTATATATCCTCCATAGTTTACGCAAAGAATTAGCATTTCTGTTCCATCAATATTACTGCACACAGTGCATTCTCCATAATTACTAAAATCTGTGACGGGAAGTCTTTTCCCTAAAATATTATTTAGAGAAACGGTATCGTTTAGTATTATGCCATTAATAGATGTGTCTAACGGTACAGAAGCTTCCTTCTTTATATGTTCTGCAACATCTATTTTTCCCCTTTCTACTCTTCCTTGTCCAGTACAAGCTTGTATGCTAAATAAGCTATTGAGCAAGACAAGAATTAGATCTACCTTCATTGCCATAATTTGGGTTACCTTTTATGTTAAAATTAAAAATCATCCTATGTCTTCCACTCGGACCAATATAATTATTAAAGAAATTACCAAGATTTTTTAATTCTTCGTAACAACCGACTATACCAATGCAGCCCTTTGTTCCAGGTGAATTAGTATCCGGATGCACTCTAAGCCCCAATCTTCCATTATAATTCGGTAAGAAAACTTTCCATCCTGTACGTCCGTTGTTTAACATTCCAGACTCATTTGTTGGCACAGCACCAAGCACTTCATAGGAACACCCTGTTGATACATACTTCTCCACCAACGGATCCACCCCATACCACAGACTTGCCACAGGGTTCATATACCTTGCACCGTAATAGTATAAGCCTGTCTTTGCATTTCCTTATAATGTGTATCATGCTCCTTGTTCATATACCTTGCACCGTAATAGTATAAGCCTGTCTCTTCATCCATCTCCTTGCCGTTGAACTTGTATGGCAGTTCCTCACTGCTACTATGCTCGTCAACGAGGAGTTCTCCGTATGGAAGATATGCATCATACTGGGTGATGTTGGCGTGGTCGTCCGTGATGTAAGACGTGCTGCCGAGGTGGTCACTGTGATAGAAGAAGGTCTCCTCACATGTTGTGTCGTTTGGAATATAACCATAACCAGCCTGCGGGTCATCAGGGTTGCTTGGGTCGTTCCAGCTTACAGGTGGACCGGGGTTGGTATTCGGTGTGGTGTTGGGGCGTGGAGTCTGAATCCAACCCTGTGGAACATCATGGTTGCCGAGTGTGTCAATGATAGAGTTATATCCTCGTTTTGTATTCTCCGGATCACCGTAAGCTCCCTTCATTGTTGGTACGCCAGGGGCAACACCCAGCTGTTTACCATAACCCTCATGCAGAATCTCGTTCTCGTAAGAAACATTTATAATAGATAATTTCAAATTTTATTTGTATGGTGTTTACACATGTTTGATGCTTTTCCTCTTGATCATTCTTCCTTTGTAATCTACATAAATATGAATTGTATCAGGCGGAGTCCTACTAGAAGTAATACTTATTATGTCATAATTTTTATTTGGTTTCAAAATAATCTTATGTGTACGAACTGTATCACCTTCTAACAGACATCCACTTAACACGAAATAGTCATCTGAAATATCTTTAATGTTTATATAATAAGCACCTTGTTTTGTTTCTTTTCTTTCTATTGAATAACACTCATCACCATCCTGACTATAAATTAGAATGTTTTCTATTTGATCATGGGTAACTGAGTAAACATACTGCCTCTGCTCACTAAGGTCTATTTTATTAACTTGATCTTTACAAGCATATATAATACAAAGCGCAAGAAGACTTATTATTTTAATAAATCTACATTTCCTTATTTTATGTACCATATAAATATTTTTTCATCAATAAATATTTATTCTCTTCTTCCTTTTTTGAATAGTTGTAAGATATTTTTAGGATTGAATTGATTCCACCACACATCTATCATTTTAATCTTTTGTGAATCTGTCATTTCGGTATTATTTATCAATGCAGATAAACCTCCTTTGTATTTAAGAGTTTTTGTAACAAAGTTATTAAATCTCATGAATACTTGTGATTTACTTATAGCCTCCTTTTCTTCAGGCACTTTGTCATGACCTGCATTAAAACTTCCTTCTTTAATAAAATATTTCAGATACATTTTGGCGAATTTACCTGTATATTTAAAATAGGATCCTGCCTTCTCTATATGTTTCAAGTGTCTCACTTCATGACTTAATAAATATAGCCATTCAAAAGTATTGTTAGAAAAATCGTTTTTCCCTAAGCTTTTATCTTCTTCAAAATAATTTCTAGTCATTATTGTGGATGCATACTTCGGATTGTCACCCAAAGTAATCGCACCTCCTCCCTCATCTGCTTTTGAAGAAAGAGGATACCATGGAAGTTCTTTTCCTAATCCTTTTTCCATTACATGAAGGTTTTTAACATATTCTTCTTGTACACCGCTAACCAAAGATAAAAGGTGTGCTACCGGCGCTGTTAACGTATAATAATCAGGGAGATAAAAAGGTGTTTTATGAAAGATAACCACATTTTTTGGATAAAGCCCTTCTATATCACTTAACTTTACCGGATTATCCAGTGTATACACATATCCACCCGTACTTACATACTTCTCTGCCAGCGGATCCACTCCATACCACAGACTGGTAACAGGGTTCATATACCTTGCACCGTAATAGTATAGACCTGTTTCGTCATCAAATTGTTTACCATTGAACTTATAAGGTAAGTCTTCACTCGATGAGTGCTCGTCTACAAGGAGTTCACCGTACGGCAGGTAGGCATCATACTGAGTGATGTTGGCATGATCATCTGTGATGTAAGATGTACTGCCAAGGTGGTCACTGTGATAGAAGAAGGTTTCTTCTTTCGTAGTATCATTGGGAATGTAACCATAACCAGCCTGCGGGTCATCAGGGTTACTTGGGTCGTTCCATGAGACTGGTGCACCGGGGTTGGTGCCTGGTGTCGTGTTAGGATGTGGAGTCTGAATCCAACCCTGTGGTACATCATGGTTGCCGAGTTCAGTAAGGACGGCATTATAACCTACACCAGTGTTCTCTGGATCACCATACGCACCCTTCTCTGTAGGTACACCAGGGGCTACACCCACCTTCTTATAGTATGCTTCCTTCTGTGTCTGAATCTGATTCATACGTTCTGCATAGTCCTGCTGACCAGCGGTTACATATGAGCCGTTACGCCCATAGACATTATTGAACAGACCCGTACCTATCCTTGAAGCAACTCGTTTGTCACCAATAAAGTAATGCTTTGTGAAGCGATTCTTGTTGACAGAGAGGATACTTGCAGGATAAAGCGTGAAGTTATCCGTCTCGTGGAACGTGATACCCTGTGGTGCACCATTGATATACACACCCTCCATCGTACCGTAACTCTTCATAATGCGCTCGCCGGCAGCGTTGTAAGTATAACGACTCGTCTTACCGTTATCGCTTAAGACCATGAGTCGGTTATCTTCATCCCAATACTTCTCACGGGTAGTATTCGTAGAGTCGTTCGTTACCAGTGTTGGATTACCGTTAGCATCGTATGTATAATGGTCGTGAAAATAGTTTATCCATACTTTATTTTTCATAAAGCATGATTCTCGATACATAATAGACGTTAGGATATGGCTCTTTCAAGTATAATTTGATTTCATATTTATCATAACTATCAATGTCCGTATAGTCTGTAAGTGTATAATATTGCTGGAAAGAGTATCCATTAAACT
>CAUTPS010000147.1:0-4071 GCA_963540415.1 uncultured Prevotella sp. | reverse complement strand
GGAGTCTGTTTCAGCTCTGCATTGGTTGACTTCGTTGTTTCATCAATAGGCCACAACAAGCGGTCGGCACTTGCTGTTGAATACTTAGTTGCTTTGTCAACCAAACGAATATCATACCAACGCTTTCCTTCAAACAAGAACTCGCGCATACGCTCTTTAAGAATAGCTTCTATTGGGTCCTCATCACCACCAACAAATGGGTTATCGGTATAGAAGTTGGTCAGCACAGCACTTCCTCCAGTACTTACATCATTTGGATATTGCACCTCTGTATGAGCATTGAAGTAGGTTGCTCCGTATGCACGACGACGAACTTGATTGATTTCTGTTGATGGGTCCTGACCTAAGAAAGCCTTAGCCTCAGCAATACCAAGCAAACACTCTGCATAACGATAGATCGGTTGATCGTCATACCATGATGTGGCAGAACTACCTGCAATTAATGTTCCATGGAACTTATTACAGATATTACCAACGTATGAACCATCAGAAGCCTGATAAACATCCGCCAAAGAAGCTTTCTTACGTTTATCATTATCATTTGTATAGAGCTTAGTCCACAAACGTTTATCCAGTGGGAAACGCATTACACCACTACCTAAACGCAAGTTTAGATTCGGTGACTCACTAAACTGAATTGCCTGACCAGCGTCGTTATGCAGACGATAAGCACCTACATTCTGCTTGTTCATTACGAGTGAAGTGTAAAGTCCGCCCCACAAAGAAGTTTCATTCTCTCGATTATGGAGTGCATAGATAATCTCTTTATTCTCCTTGTTATCATATGCAAAGACATCTTCAAAATTGTCAAGCAAACTTACATCGGCATTATTCTGAACATCTTGATAAGCTGTAAGCGCAGTCTGATAGTCGGCAGTACCACCACCCATCTGCTTTCCACTCCACAGATAGACTTCACCCTTGAGCATCTTCGTTGCAGCAAGCGACCAATAGGTACGTCCGTTGGTGAACTTATAGTTATTGTTATAAGCGGTTTCTGAAGCCGAGATGTCTGCCTTAATCTGCTTCATTACGTCAGCAGCTGCATCTTGCTTACGGGCAACCTTACCTAAATCAATAGTCTTGCCTTCCGTATGCTGTAGATAAACAATAACATCACCATAGGTACGGAGCAACTGGAAATACAAGAAAGCACGCATACCATAAGCACCGGCAAGGTAGTTAGTCTTCTCCGCATCTGTCAGATAGCTGGCTTCATTCACCTTATCTATCATCAAGTTGATTTGGTTGATACCAGTATAAAGGCCTCCATAATTGCCTATCACCGCACTACTCTTCTCAAGTGTGTTATTCCATAGACGGTCATAACCCTGTGGAGCCTCACCACTAAAAGAGGTTCCACTATAGATATTACTTCGCATCTCACCCCAGACGATATACTTATCAGCATAGCTTCGCATCCAAGAACTCAGTCCTTGATTGAAAGCTTGTACTTGATCAGGATTCTTCCAGTAGTTTGCATCGGTAATAGTACTAACTGGCTCGATGTCCATACAGCCTGTCAGCGAAAGGCTGAGAGCTGCAGCTGTTATATAGGATAGTAACTTTTTCATTGTAAGTAACATTGCTTAATTAAAATGTAACGTTTAATCCAAAGATAAGTGTGCGAGGAGTTGGGTAACGACCGTAGTCATATCCGTCCAAGATTGCTTCAGGAGAAGCTCCGTCATAAGGGGTAAGATAGAAGAGGTTCTGTCCTGTCACATAAACATTGGCATTCGCCATCTTCATTGCCTTAATCCATGTTCTTGGTAAGGTATAACTCAATGTTATCTCACGCAAAGCCATGTAACCAGCCTTCTCAAAGAACTTAGAGCCTTCACGCCAGATGTTCTGCTTGTTCAACTGGTCGGCATAACTGAATGCTGGATAGCTGGCACCAGGATTGGTTTCAGTCCACATATCTTGTACATTCTCTATAAGATTGAACTGGCCTTGATATTGTCCCATAGAGCGAGCCTTGAGGTCATTGTAGATGGTATGACCCAAAGCGTAATCTAAACGAGCAAATAATGAGAGGTTCTTATAACTTAACGTACTTGTCCAACCTCCTGTTACCGTTGGTCTGGAGTTACCCAACACCTTACGGTCGAGTGAGTTGATGATACCATCTTCATTGATATCCTCCCAGCAAACATCACCAGGCTCAATAGCCTTCCAGCCTGTTGAGTTCTTATAAAGCACTCCAGTCTGTGGGTTTACTTCATCAGCAAGACCAGGACCGTACAACTTTGCAATGTTATCAATACGTTTGTTAGCATTTGCCTTTACATCATCCCAATCTCTAAAGATGTGATCTTGGCTATAACCATAGAGTTCTCCGAGTGTTCCACCCTCACGATAACCACCAATCCACTTAGTAGGAGTCTTGCCATCAGCGCCAACCTTGCCCGCAGCAACCTCTACTCCTTGAAGTTGATTGAATGGACGGTCACTCTTAGGAAGCTGAATAATCGTATTCTTTACAGTTGAGAGGTTGAAAGAGAGGTCCCAACGGAAACTTTTCTTCAGGTGAATAGGAGTAGCACGCACCTCCATTTCAAATCCTTGATTACGCAACTTACCCAAGTTTGTTTGGATAGATGTGAAACCTAAGTAAGAAGGAAGGTTCACACTCTGAAGCAGATTACTCGTATTACGAACGTAGTAATCGAGAATCAATGATAGACGATTCTTAAAGAAACCGAGGTCAAGACCAGCCTCAAACGTATGACTCTGCTCCCACTTTAAGGCTGTATTCACAAGCGAACGGTCGTAGAAAGCAGTGTTACCATGATAGTTTGTAAGTTGGTCATAGATTCCATAGATATAGAAATCACCAATACCACTCACATTACCATTGCTACCATAACTAATACGAGGTTTGATATTGCTAATAAAATTCGACAACTTAGACTCCTTCCAGAAGTCTTCTTCCATCATGTTCCAACCCAAAGAGATACCAGGGAAGAAACCCCAACGGTTATCTTTTAGCTTAGAGTTACCATCATAGCGGAAAGTAAAGCTGAGCAAATACTTCTGTTTGTAATCATAATTGAAGCGTCCGAAGAGAGACTCGATACGATTACCAGACTTCTCAGACTTTGGATTGCTATCCTTATCAGCACCAGCATTGAGTGTAGGGATATCATCTGTAGGTGAATTCTTTGTAGAAGCATTCATCCAGAAGTAGTTATAATCATAATACTCCGCACCCAACATGAAGTCGACATTATGATGCTCAGCAAACGTATCGAAGTAATTCAATATCGTATTAAGCTGTATCTGTGTATCCTTCATCATATAAGCATATGCACGACGTGTCGTATTAATGCTATTTGGATTGCTCTGTGTATAATAAGCCTTATTGAAGCTTTCATTCTGATTCAGCACATGATAAATAGATCCATTGGCCGACATCTTCAGATGCTTAGGTATCAATGTCAAGTCAAAGCCTATGTTAAATGTTTCTGAACGTGAACCATTCTCCATCGTGAGTTTATCATTCCAATACATATAGTTACCATCTGAGCTACTCCAACCTGGTGCTGGAGAACCATCAGCAAGGTAAGGATTCCATGTAGGACGCTGTGAACGGGTACGATAGAACAAAGAACTCCATGAGCCAAAATAACTATCTGGCTTCGTAAACCAGGTGTATTGTGCACCAGCACGCACCTTCAGCCAAGGCTTTATTTGATAATCACCCTTCACGCTACCAGTGAAACGACGGAAAGAAGTATTTCGTACAACACCATTCTCATTATAGTAACCTAATGAAGCTACAAAAGAACCCATGTTATTACCACCGCTGAAGCTCAGATAATGGTCTTGTGTAAGGGTTTGATTATGGTAGATTGCATCTTCTAAAAGACCTCCATAATCCTTAAAGATAAGCTTTGCACCATTTGTTGCACCATAGTAAGGGTCGTCCATAACTTCCCATCCTTCTTCAGTTAGCAGTCTTTGGTGCTCAGGATTGGTTGCATCGTAATACATAACATCCGTTCGTGGAGTGTAATCAGTATATCCACGACCAGAATAACCATTCTGTGCATCGACATTAGCAGC
>CAUTPS010000146.1:0-4082 GCA_963540415.1 uncultured Prevotella sp. | reverse complement strand
TACTCCTATAAAAGCATGAATCCCGGCTCCAAAAGGAGACCGGGATTATGTTGTTTGTTTGGAATAGTTGTTTGTTTGTTTCGCTTTAAGCTTCTGGCTTTACAGTCTTAGCAGCGTAAACTTCCTCTGAAAGGACAGAAACAGTACTCTTATTGTACTTGCCCTTGTGGAAGTAAACAACACCGTCTGCAAGTGCATACAATGTGTCGTCCTTACCCTGTGCAACGTTCTCGCCTGGGAAGTGCTTATTACCGCGCTGGCGAACGATAATGTTACCTGCGATAATCTTCTGGCCACCCCAGATCTTAACACCTAAACGCTTTGAAGCTGATTCGCGACCGTTCTTAGAACTACCTACACCTTTTTTATGTGCCATTCTTAAGTCCTCCTTGTTAAGCGTTAATTGATTTAATTTCTACCTGAGTGAAGTGTGAACGATGACCGTTCTTCTTTCTGTAGTCCTTACGACGTTTCATCTTGAAGACAACTACCTTGTCGCCTTTTACGAGAGGAGCTACTACCTCAGCTACTACCTTTGCGCCCTCAACAGTTGGTGCGCCTACTGTGACTGTTCCGTTGTTATCAACCAACAGAACCTTGTCAAACTCAACAGCCTTGCCTTCTTCCGCATCTTTGATGTGGTTTACGAAGAGTTTCTTGCCCTCCTCAGCCTTGAACTGCTGACCGTTAATTTCTACAATTGCGTACATTTTTTTATTGTAAACGGGTTTGTACCGCTGGGCGGCTGAGCATCTATCCAGCACTTATTCTGAGCCCAAAACGGCATAATCGGTTGCAAAGTTACTAAAAATTAATGTTATGTAACATAATAATAGATGATAATTCTTGCCTAATTAACAATAATTAGAGCATTTATAGCACATAAAGTTACTTTGAAGTAGAATCAGTCAATAAAATTAGATCTATTATGTATGAAAATTAAACTTGATGATTTCTTGTCAAAATACCCAAGTATACGCACATAAAAGAAACTACTTTCAAGTTTGATTGAAAGTTTTGTAGAATATGATTAATGCCAAAAGCTTATAACATTACTACGCATACCAAGCGCTGTTCAAGGAAACACCATAGATGTTACAAGCCTTAGTAATTGTCATTTATATCTCAAATCAAAGGAGCTATCGTCTAAATTATCATGTTGACGCTCATCCTCTTGATAAACATTATCAAGGTTAAACTCTTGTTCGTTGTGCATCTTTGGTTTACGTTTCATAGTAATATTCCTCCATAGAGTAGCTCTGCCGCAGAACATACCTCTGATAGTAAGTGATTTAGGATGCGGCAATCCCTTATTATCTCGTTTACAAATATATAAATTATAATTGAGACTTTTGTCAACAAATAGGATTTTTTTTGTTTAATCTTTCTACCGTATAGGAAGATTAATGATAAACAAGAATTTAATGCATGATAATTATTGATGAAATATTAAAACCTAAATAAGAAAACTACAAGTAGATTATTTGCTCATTAAAATGGAATATCATAACTTTGTACTTGTAGAATCAATAGTTTATAGTCTTATGGATAAGGTAAAACAACGTAGTGATAATGAAATGAAATGGAGTACACTCTCCACTGAACAGCTTATCAACCGACCTTGGTTGAAGGCTCGCCGTGACACTGTTCAATTGCCTAATGGAAAGGTCTATGACGAATATTACATACTATCATATCCAACATGGATTAATGTTGTTGCGGAAACAGAAGACGGAGAACTTATTTTGGAACGTCAGTACAGGCATGGACTCGGTGTTGTATCGACTGAGATTTGCGCAGGAGTCGTAGAAGAAGGCGAGACACCTTTACAAGCTGCACAACGTGAATTAGAAGAAGAAACAGGCTATACTGGTGGAGAATGGGAAGAGATTATGATTGTCTCAGCAAATCCAAGTATAATGGATAACCTTTGTCATTGCTTTTATGCTCGCAACGTAAAGAAAACGAACAATCAAAAACTTGATGACACAGAAGACATTGAGGTATTCCTTCGTTCTAAGGAAGAAGTAAAAGAAATGTTACTACGTGGGGAGTTTATTCAGTCGATGATGGTAGCTCCACTATGGAAATACTTTACCATCAAAGATTAATTCAGGATAGTAGAGAATTATAGTCTCTTAAAATATAAGATAATGATTACAAAAGATAGCATTGAGGCAGCCTATTGCTTTTTTCATCAGAAGTATCAAGTTTACGCATTCTCAAACAGTGAACGACAGAAAGATGATATAGAGTATGCTATCAGTTCCTATGTAGAAGTGATGAATCCAGAACTCTATAAAAAACTTGCAGCAGGAAAAGAAGATTTCCTGCTGACACATTCAAGGTTTGCGGAAGACATAAAAGAGGCTATCGAGAAGCTTTCCTTGGAGTAATTGTTACCTCTACATTCTTATAGCCCATTGCCTTCAAAAACTGAGTAAACTGCTGCTTAGCATTTTTCTCAGCTATCCTAATATTCTCAGCTGTCAAACAACGAGCTAACATCTTTTTATAGGCGCGATTATAGAGTTGTTCACGATCAGCCGAAGTCCAGTCTCCTTTCTCAAAAAATGAGCGTGACTTAGCCTCGTCGATAAAGTTAGTGTCAAGTAATCCAATAGGTGGCAACTTTGCAACGATAACACTGTCATTCTCAACACGAAGCCAATGGGGTTCTGTCTGATGCAAGTCAACACCTAAACGAACCGTACCATAATAGATACGCACAAGTTCTGAATCAGAGAAGAAGCCACGACTTACCGTATCTATGAGTTCTTCATCATTGATTGCAAGAAATTCCCATTGACCTATATCTTGTATTTGTTGTATCTGTGTTGGCGTTATATCAATACGCTGATCAGCAGATATACTTATCTTATTGGATGAATTAAACCAATAAAATAGACCGACACAAATACTAATGATGATTATAAAGGTCAGCAGACAGCCTTTATTAAATGATAAGAAACGACTAAGAAAATCTTTCTTATTCGGCTTAATATCATTCTTCTTTGGCTCTGTTATTATATTTTCAGGTGTTCTTGTTTCCATTTTCAATCCTTTTTATTTACTTCAATCACCTGTCCTAAATCCTTCAGAGTAAACTTTTTGCGGAATGAGACAGTTATGTCAGATTCTTTATAACCCATAGCAGTAAAGATCGGAACAAGCTGTCGTGCAGCACTTTCTTGTGCCTGTTCGATGATACCCATCTGTGGTATAGAAGCTATAATCTGTTTTCTTCCTTGTGCCTCATAACTTGTAAGTTCAGCATCCGTAAAGTTATGACGTGTCAGTGCCACATATTCCTTCACCTCCTTATGATTAATCTTTGTTGAAGTAAGAACAATCTTTGGATCGGGTAGGGTAATGAGAAGTTCCTTTCCTTGGCGTTGAATATTCTTATCACTAAAACCAGATAAGTCTATGTAGGCTTTCAATGTAGCGTCCATTGGAATTGCAATTCGACGATCACCTAATGGTAAAGTCACACTGAAGTCTTGCTTCATGAACGAGCCAGACAGTTTCATCTTATCATCATGAGTGATAATCTTATGAATACGGTATTCTGTTGTGTAAAGTCGCGAACATTGCTGTACCTGTGTTACCAACATTGGAATCGTATCAATAACCTTTGCAACTGGCTCTTCTGTACTTTTTTTATCAGTACAAGCTACTGTCAGCAATGAAAGAATCGACAGTATGAGGGCGAAATGTTTCATTCTAAATCTTTATAATTATCTGCGCAAAGATACAAAAAACACATGATAAAACACTTTCTTGACTAATAAAAAGAATCAAAAAGGTAGAGTAGGGGGATAAAATATCGAACTTAATAGAATTATTTAGGCTTATCCGTTTAAACCAAACCTCTAAGATTGCTATATGAATTGCAATAAATATATTGCCAAGACTGTTAAACTCAAATCGGTCATTAGATGTTAATAGCATTATGAAAAATCATGACATAATTTCGAATAACATATCAATAAATAAAGGTAAAAACACGTGTAAAGAGAGGATTTGTAACCAACAGGAAATCAACTTGTTATAAACTTGTACAAAAAAGGTGCTTAATT
>CAUTPS010000145.1:0-4083 GCA_963540415.1 uncultured Prevotella sp. | reverse complement strand
CTGAAAAATACAGTTGGCCAAAGCTTACTGGCTCCTAATGACCGATTTGGGATTATAGCAACTCCAACAGCAACAATCCAAAATGCAGATATGTGAATATTTCTTTGAAAACGCTTGTTATTCGGTAACAAAGTATTATCTTTGCAAACAGAATAACAAGCGTTCTTTGTTAGGCAGAAAACAGCGACACCAAGTAGTTCGCTCGTTTCCAAATCGTTACCTATTCAGTTTGACAAACAAGCTAACTTTTTTATTTCCAATTAGTTGTATTTTAGAAATCATCTTGGAATGCAATTAAGCATCTTTTAATTTCAAAGCTGTGAATTTATTTTACAATATTCCACCTTGTAGGACATCAACACTATGATATACTCTCTATCAAGAGCCATATATTAAGTAAGGTGACGATGCCCGCCAACGAGTAAAGGAAGACCATATTCAACTTACTATTGGCATACTTACCCATCACACGCTTGGAAGATGTCAGACCCACTTGTAAGAAAACCGTAAAAGGAAGTTGAACAGAAAGGAACATCTGTGAGACAATCAATCCCTTAAATGGGTCACCAATAAAGAAAATCATCAGAAGGGCAATACCTAATGAGAGGACAATTCCAGCAATAGAGTGCGTATCTTTTGCATTATATGACTCACCAAAAAGTCCAGAGAAGATACTACCCGCAGCCATTCCACTGGTTATCGTACTTGAAATACCCGCCAAAAGTAAGGCAATTGCAAATATATTCGCAGCATTATTACCCAAAAGTGGCTGTAGCATTGCTTGCGCCTGAGACAGTTCATCAACGTGCTGACCATGAGAGAAGAACGTACTTGCAGCCAAGAGAATCATCGCAGAGTTGATAGCCCAACCCACAATCATTGAGAAAAGTGTGTCGACAAACTCATACTTTAACATGTGACGGATACGTTCGTCACCCTCCAAATAAATCTCACGACTCTGTACAATCTCTGAGTGAAGGAAAAGGTTATGAGGCATCACAACCGCTCCCAACACACTCATGATAATCAAGAGAGAACCTTGTGGGACTGTTGGAACGAATGCTCCCTCAATAGCTGCAGGCCAATGAATATCAACGAGAAAGAGTTCATAGACAAACGAAAGACCTATCATTGACACAAAACCAATGATGGCACGCTCCATTTTCTTATAGCTATTCGTAAAAAGCATTATCAACACAGCCACTGTTGTTAAGACAGAGCCTGTAGGAATACTAATGCCAAAGAGCATTTGTAGTGCAATAGCACCACCAAGAATCTCTGCTAAAGAGGTAGAGATACTGGCAAGAATTGCACTCAAGATGATAGGACGACCTATCCATTTAGGTGCATACTTAACTGCAGCCTCACTGAGACAGAGTCCTGTCACAATTCCAAGATGGGCAACATTATGCTGTAAAGCTATAAGCATAATTGTCGAAAGGGTTACTACCCATAACAATGCATAGCCATACTCTGAACCAGCAGCAAAGTTACTTGCCCAGTTTCCTGGGTCGATAAAACCTACGGTCACCAACAAACCGGGACCAATAAACTTAAATATATCTAAGGCACCCAACACACGTGGGTGGTCCTTACGTCGTAGTTCTTTTAATATATTCTTCATTTTGATTAAGTTTTATGCAAAGTTACAATATCTATATGACAAACTGCAAGATGATAAGAGAATATTGAAAAAAATACAAACAATTAGGTAGGTGGATTTAAGGAAAGTTCGTTTCAAACTAAATGTATAATATTACCATATACTATTCTCTAATAAAACGAATAATAAAAGGTTGGTACGAAGCGTTAAAATGTACTTTGAATGGTCACAATAACACCTAAGTATAAAACAGAGAACCGCTTAAAAGAACTATAAAGAAAAATATAAGATTATTTTTAAGAAACCTAAAACGAATAAACAAAATACTGTAAACAAAATTACAAGACGAAAAAGTTACTAAAAACAAAAATGCCCTACGCTTCACAGCGATGGGCATTCAATCTCAATAGGTATTAGTTTCTTTAAGGTAAAAAGATTGTATTCAGGATAACGTTTGCAAAGATAGGGCATTATTTTTATATGTGCAAACTTTTATGCAACTTTTTTATTAATAATGAAACATTTGTTACCATACATACACCTATCGCTAAAAGCCGTTAACATTCACTTTTATTAAACACTTTAAAAAGATAAAGAAAATTGGTTTTATTTCGTTACTGAAAATATACAAAACATTATAAAACATTACTCGAAAAGCATTTTGCTTGAATAATTTCAAACTGCATAAAAGAATATACATTATTATTTAGAACAAAGTGCATCATAAACAAGAAAAAATGAGTAACTTTGCAGCATAATAATAAATAGGAAAATATGACTACGATAGAGAACAACACCAATGAGGAGAAGCGTAGCTTGAGCTTCGTAGAACAACTGGTAGAGGAAGACCTCGCAAAGGGTAAGAACGGAGGACGTATTCAGACACGTTTCCCGCCAGAGCCAAATGGCTATCTTCATATTGGTCATGCGAAAGCGATTTGCATGGACTTTGGTGTAGCTGAAAACTATAAGGGTATTTGTAATCTTCGTTTTGATGATACAAACCCAAGCAAGGAGAACAACGAATATGTAGAGAATATCCTTCATGATATTAGCTGGCTTGGCTTCAAATGGGGTAACATTTATTATGCAAGTGATTACTTTGAGAAGTTATGGGACTTTGCTGTTTGGATGATTAAGAAGGGCTTGGCATATGTTGACGAGCAGACTTCTGAGCAGATTGCAACACAGAAAGGTACACCAACAACGCCTGGTACAGCATCACCATACCGTGATCGTCCTATCGAGGAAAGCCTTGCCTTGTTTGAGCAGATGAACACACCAGAGGCTGTTGAGGGAAGTATGGTGCTTCGTGCAAAGCTTGATATGGCTAATCCTAACATGCATTTCCGTGATCCAATCATATATCGAATCATTCAGATTCCACATCATCGCACAGGTACAAAGTGGCATTGTTACCCAATGTATGACTTTGCACACGGACAGAGTGACTACTTTGAGGGTGTTACCCACTCTATCTGTACACTCGAGTTTGTGCCTCACCGTCCTCTCTACGATAAGTTTATTGACTTCTTAAAAGAAAGTGATGGCACCGATGACAACCTATCAGATAACCGCCCACGACAGATAGAGTTCAACCGCTTGAACCTTACTTATACAGTAATGTCAAAGCGTAAACTTCATACATTGGTTGATGAACATCACGTCAAGGGATGGGATGATCCACGAATGCCGACACTCTGTGGTATGCGTCGTCGTGGTTACTCTCCAGAGTCTATCCGTTACTTCATCGACTCTATTGGCTATACTAAGTTCGATGCACTCAATGATGTAGCATTGTTGGAGGCTGCTGTACGTGACGACTTGAACAAGAAGGCTACACGTGTTAGCGCTGTTCTCGACCCTGTAAAACTTGTTATTACCAACTATCCAGAAGGAAAGACTGAGGAGATGGAGGCTATTAACAACCCAGAGAATGAGGCAGATGGTTCACACACTATCACCTTCTCAAAGAATCTTTGGATTGAACGTGCTGACTTTATGGAGGATGCTCCAAAGAAATTCTTCCGTATGTCTCCAGGTAAGGAAGTGAGATTGAAGAACGCTTACATCGTTAAGTGTACTGGTTGTACTAAGGATGCTGAGGGCAATATCATAGAGATTCAAGCAGAATATGATGCTGACAGCAAGAGTGGTATGCAGGGTGCTGACCGTAAGGTGAAAGGTACTCTCCACTGGGTTAGCGCAGACCACTGCTTAAAGGCAGAGGTACGTGAGTACGACCGCTTGTTCAACGTAGAGAATCCTGCTGCTGATGAGCGTGATTTCCGTGAACTTCTCAATCCAGAGAGCCTTACTGTACACACAGAGTGCTACGTTGAACAGTATCTCGCTGAGAAGAAACCGGGTGATTACCTACAGTTCCAGCGTACTGGTTACTTCATGCTTGACCCAGATACAACAGCCGACCACCTCGTGTTTAATAAGACTGTTGGCTTGAAAGATACTTGGGCAAAGAA
>CAUTPS010000144.1:0-4211 GCA_963540415.1 uncultured Prevotella sp. | reverse complement strand
ACTATCATATCCCATCCTATGAAATACGTTTCATTCAGGAGTGTAAGAACGAGAAAGCCAAGAAAGCGATGGTGGATGCGATGAACCGTGGTGACATTCGCATTATCTTCGGTTCTACCTCTATGTTGGGTACTGGTGTGAATGCCCAGCAACGTGCCGTGGCGGTCCATCATTTAGACACGCCTTGGCGACCTTCAGACTTGGAACAGCGTAACGGACGAGCTGTGCGCAAGGGAAACCTTATCGCTAAAGAATTTGCGGACAACAAAGTTGATGTGATTATCTATGCCGTGGAACGTTCCTTGGATAGCTACAAGTTTAACCTGCTGCATAACAAGCAATTGTTTATCAATCAGTTGAAGACCAATACGCTCGGCTCCCGTACCATTGATGAGGGTTCGATGGATGAGGACAGTGGCATGAACTTTTCAGAATATGTAGCAGTGCTTTCAGGCAATACCGATCTTTTGGAGAAAGCAAGATTGGATAAGAAGATTACCACCTTGGAGTCCGAACGTAAGAACTTTCTCCGTGAGCGTGATGCCGCAACGGGCAAGTTGGCAGAGATTGAGAGTTCTGTATCCTTCCATACGGACAAAATCAAGGAGGCACAGTCTGACTTGGCTCTCTTTGAGAAGCGTGTGGAGCGTGATGAGGAAGGTATGCCTATCAATAAGCTGACTATCAAAGGTGTGGAAGACAGCACCGACGTCAAGGTCATTGCTGCACGCTTACAGGAGATAGACGAAAAGGCACGAACCAAGGGTGAGTACAACAAAATCGGTGAGATTTATGGTTTTTCCATAATGGTCAAGACAGAGAGTACTTCCAAAAACTTGTTCGACTGTTCGGTGAACCGCTTCTTTGTCAAAGGGCAGGAGAGTATCTACTATACCTATAATAATGGTAAGTTGGCTACGGACCCAAAACTTGCCTGTCAGAATTTTATCAATGCCTTGGAGCGTATTCCCAAGGTAATAGAGTCGCATGAGAAGGAAATGGAGAAGGTAACAGCTGGTAAGGAGGTTTACATTACTATTGCAAACAGCTCGTGGAAAAAAGAGGACGAGCTTCGCTCACTTAAAAGTGAAGCTGCGGAGCTGGACAGAAAAATAGCCTTAACACTTTCACCTCCGGAAGAGGAACAAGATGCAAAGGATGAAATGAAACAAGGAGAGGGTCTGTCCGGCAACAATCATTCTGTCGGGAAAGGGAATGATAACCTTTCTGTTCAGGATGCAAAAGAGGAGAAACATTCGCAGAGTTTCAAACCGAAATGGCGGCATTATCCTTAACGTTATTCCTTAGTTCTCTCTATTAGATTTTGGCAAATAACGCTTGTTATTGCCAAAATCTAATAGATTGCTTGTGTTGTTTACTATTTGCTTATCCTAAACCTTTCTTGAAGTTCGGATAGTGCAGCTAATAGTTCTTCAAATGAAGGTTTTTTCCCATAAATCATAGATTCCATCATTGCCTGATAGTCTGATTTCCATTCTTCAAGAATATCTTCTCGGGGGACAATCTGGAGACGTTTGCGTACATCGGGAGTATAATCCACATCTTTCACTGAAGTATAAATTTCTCTATGATGACGAATAGATTCCCATAATGCATCATCTTCAATGGCTTTCTGTGCAAAATCTTTATTCATCATGGTGTAAAGGTCATAAAGATGTCGGCTCTTGCGCTCTGCTATCATTCCGTGTCCGGGAATGGAGAAGAGTTCGTGAAGCAAGAACGCCTTTTCAAGGAATGTCTTTGCGGGAATAGCAGTATAAATGGCACTGTCAGCCAATGGTGTAATCGGAAGATGCTCTCCAATAATACTTTTAATTTGTATTGATTCTGTCGGTTCAAGCAATGAACGTGCACTCACTTCCAATACAATATCAGGGCGGAGATATGTAAGCCCCTTGTCAAAAACTGATTTATAGTGAAGATAAATCTGACGTGGCTCGGGGTAGGTGGCGTCACCTTCGCCATTGGGTTGGGCATTAACTGTGACAAACGACAGCAAGCCTTGTCTTTTTAGTTCTTCACACATCATAGGGGTTAGTTCCTCTAAAACAAAAAGCGATGATGCCTTGCGCAATTTCTTGATTTGTTTTTTCGTGAGATCTCCTTCAGGAGCACCAAGAAAAACAGGATTGACAGCAACATCTATATCTTCCGAGAATCGCTCTATAAGTTTCCAACCTTTGCTCAGACTTGTGCCGCCTTTGAAAACAAGATGCTCTGCTATAGGAAGTGAAAAGATAGTTTGCAAGATTGCAGTTACCCAAAAATCTTTCTCTATCACTTGTGCGGGTAACCCAACTTTATCTGCAATTGATTCATAGACGCTTTTCCGTTGTGAGTCGGATAATCCAAGAAACCTATTCATATAGACCAACTATAAATTCCCTTACCTTTGAAGGCATCAGTTTGAGGTCGGCAACTTGAAGGTGAGGATTTTCGTTTAACTTCATTTTAATGGTAGCAACCTGCTCATCAGTCAGGTTCTCTACTTTCCAGTCTTTAAGGGCTGTTGTTAAGAGAAGGGCCAACCGGCTACGGATGGAGAAATATCTGGGAGAGACGCGCTTGAATTTTATGTTTTTCCCTTCGCCAAGATTTATAGTACGTGAGACGCCATCGGTTAAGTAAGCTATGTTCATCGGTATCTGTTGAGTCAGTCCTAACTGGTATTGGGCATAAAGCCCCGTTGGGACAATTCTTGCGCCATCCCTTTTTGCCATTGCTTTGGCAATATCCTCAAGCGATGGAGGAACCATACCCAGACCATATACTTTTTCCATTTTGGGATAGCAATAAATGCCACGTGCAACTCTAAGCATCTGTCCTTTTTCTACGAGACGTTCCAAAGCCTTATTAACGGCATCTCGATTGCCATACGAAATAAAATCCCCCACAAAAAAAACAGAACCACGTCCGCACTTTTTTGATTTTATAAGTATTTTACTTTCAATGCTTTTTGTCATAATTATAATTGTATTTTGTCGCAAAATAATGCATTATTCACGACAACAAAGGTACATATAAAATCTCATAATCAGCACAAAAAACAGAGAAAAGTACGAGCTTAACGAGCTATGCCAGTATTAATGTACGTATTATCAATTTTGTAACCGTTATTTTGTAATGTAACTGCTTGCATTTACACAACAAAACAACAATAAAAACCAACAAATACGCATCACCAACTATCTTGCCTTCTCAGCATCTCGTCGATCTCTTCCCGGAGAAAAAGTAATCGTCCATTGGCCTTAAGATAGGGGATTTTTCCTGCCCAAACCCAGTTGTAAACAGTCTTTTGTTCCACCTTCAAAATTTTGGAAACATCTATGATGTCCAAGTATTCCGGTTTCAATGGAGGATGAACGGTTGTATCTATTTCCTGTTCCCGCAGGACAAGTAGACGGTCGAGTTTGTCTTCCATATTCTTCAGTTTATCAAACAGGCATTTCTGCCATGTGTCTTCAGATTGTTGGTCTAAGTATGGCATAGTTCCCCTTTTTGATAATTTCCATTTACATCTTGTGTCAAGATACGTTGCTCTTTCATATATGCAATATATTTCTTCGCAGTTCTGTCCTTGATTTCCATTTCGCGCATCAGAACCTCACAAAGTTCTTGGTAAGTGAGCTTGAAAGAATTTCGGAAGGCTTCTTTGACAACGGCAATGAGTTCTTCAGTCTTGCGCTTTTCCTTGTCCTCTTTAGACTTCTCGCCACGATAGACGTGCATGTCCTCAGCCTTATCCCAGCCGAAAAGCATCATCGGTACGTCCAACGGACTTCCGTCACGCACTTTCAACGCCTTTACGACCGAGTATTCGGGATTATCATCTTTCTCTATGGAGAGTATCCCTGCTGCCTTTCGTTGAAGTTCCGAGCCGATATGCCCACGGAGTTTGATTCCATTCGGTACGAAGTGTAGCACGCAGATGATACAGGTATTATAAATCCCAGCCAAGCGATAAAGCTCGTCCACAATGGCAATACTTTCTGTTTCGTCATTGGCAGAACGTATCAAGTCGGCTATTCCGTCAATCACCACGAGGTGGATGCCTCCATGCCTGTGATGGAACAAGTCCATACTCTCACGGATAAGGTTCAGTCTGTCCTTACGAGACAGAGAGGCAAGGTACAGAGAATGGCAAAACTCCGGTACTGCCGTCAAAGAAGCCCTACGCAGTGTCTTACCCA
>CAUTPS010000143.1:0-4255 GCA_963540415.1 uncultured Prevotella sp. | reverse complement strand
CAATTATAGGCGTTAATAGGTTTTTAATGAGAACATAACATCACCTATAACGCCTATAATTATCTTTGTTACTTCTTCAAGTCTTTAACGAGTTCCTGCGTGTCACGTGCAATGACAATCTCCTCATCGGTAGGAACAAGTACCACCTTAACTTTTGAGTCATCGGTAGAGAGAATCTTTTCCTCACCACGACACATGTTGCGTTCTTTGTCGAGTTTTATGCCGAGATAATCCATATCCTTGCAAGCATCCCAACGAAGACCAGTCTGATTCTCACCAACGCCAGCTGTCCAAACGATAATGTCAACACCATTCATTGCTGCAGCGTATGCACCAATGTACTTCTTAATACGATAAGTGTACATCTGCAATGCTAAATGAGCCATCTTATCACCAGCGTTGTCAGCGTTCTCAATGTCGCGCATATCAGAGCTGATACCTGTAATACCAAGTACACCAGACTCCTTGTTAAGGAAGTCTGCCATCTCCTGTGGCTTCTTTCCGAGCTTCTCCATCAGATAGGTAACTGCTGAAGGGTCGATATCACCAGAACGAGAGCCCATCATCAAACCTGCCAATGGGGTCAGACCCATTGAAGTATCGATAACCTTACCACCCTTGATAGCTGCGATAGAGGCACCATTACCAATGTGACAAGTGATAATCTTCTGTGTCTTAATGTCAACACCAAGCATCTCGCAAACACGATGTGATACGTAGCGATGACTCGTACCGTGGAAACCATAGCGGCGAACATGGTACTTCTTGTAGAGATCGTAAGGTACTGCATAGAGGTAAGCGTAGTCAGGCATTGTGCTGTGGAAAGCATTGTCGAATACAACTACCTGTGGAGTGTGAGGCATTAAAGCATCAACAGCACGTAAACCGCGCAAGTGACCAGCGTTGTGAACAGGTGCAAGGTCGATAAGACTCTCAATACCTGCCTCTACTTCCTTGGTTACGATGCAGCTCTTCTCAAAGAGGTCGCCACCCTGTACGACACGATGACCAACGGCATCAATCTCATCAAGGCTCTTAAGTGCGCCAAACTCTGGGTCGAGGAGCACCTTGAATACGAGTGCTACACCCTCCTTGTGGGTTGGAAGGTCAGCCATAATCTGCTTCTTCTCACCATTATTAAGTTTTACCTTAATAAATGCCTCGTCGAGTCCGATACGCTCAACACCACCCTGAGCCAATACAGACTCATCTGCCATATCGTACAGTTTGTACTTAATGGAACTACTACCGCAGTTTAAAACTAATATCTTCATATAAAGAATTATTATTTTAGAAGGATGCTATAGGGGTTGTTTTATAAGCGTTTTATTGCTCTTTGCGCATTTCTAAAACGCTCTCAAAACCCCTAAATCATCATTTCCATTTCTACTTTTATTTCTTAGAATCCTGTGCTTGGCAGGCTGTGATAGCTACCATATAATAGATATCATCAACACAACAACCACGAGAAAGATCGTTTACAGGACGTGCAATACCCTGGAGGATTGGGCCAATAGCCTTCGCACCACCAAGGCGTTCAATCAGTTTGTAACCGATGTTACCAACTTCAAGGTTAGGAACAACAAGTACGTTTGCCTTACCTGCGATGTTAGAACCTGGTGCCTTCTTAGCTGCAACGGCTGGAACCAAAGCTGCATCAGCTTGCAACTCGCCATCAACCTTCAGTTCAGGGAACTTCTCCTTGGCAATCTTTGTAGCCTCAACTACCTTATCAATGATATAAACACTCTTGCCAGTCTCACGGTCCTTAGCATCCTGTGCAGAACCCTTTGTTGAGAAGCTCAGCATAGCAACGTATGGATTCTGGAAGCCTGCAACACTCTTTGCTGTTTCTGCAGTGGTATATGCAATCTGTGCCAATTGGTCAGCAGTTGGGTTTGGAGTAACAGCAACGTCGCCCATAACGACAATACCGTTCTCACCATACTGCTCTTCATGTGTAAGAATCAGCATAGCACCACTCACACAGCTGATACCTGGTGCACACTTAATAATCTGCAAAGCAGGACGAAGCGTGTCACCAGTTGTAGAGAGGGCGCCAGAAATCTGTCCGTCAGCACCTCCTGTCTTAATAATCATGCAACCAAGGTAAAGATTGTTCTTGGTAACCAGTTCGCGAGCTTGCTCTAAGGTCATACCTTTCTTCTGGCGTAATTCAGCCAATTTCTCGGCATATTCTTCGCTCTGTGGGTTATTCTCTGGGTCAACAATGGTAGCCTTGTCAATGTTCTTAAGCCCCCATTCTTCGGCAAGCTTATGGATGTTGGCTGGGTTTCCAATGAGGATCAGATTGGCGATGTCATCAGCTAACACTCTGTCAGCTGCCCTAAGGGTACGCTCCTCTTCTGCCTCGGGGAGCACGATACGTTGCTTATCGGCTTTAGCACGTGCAACGATTTGCTCTAATAAGTCCATATATGTCTTTTAAAATGTAATTATTATAAATTCTGTTTTTGCTATGCAAAGATAGCAAAAGAAAGTTGTAATTCCAAACATAATTATCGTTTTCTCCTATAAAACAGGTTTATACAGGTTGGCAATCATTTTCTATCTACTTTTGTTGTGAGTATCTTCTATATATAATAGGGACAAAGATGTCTTTTTCTTCGTATTTTTTAGCGATGTGTTGTCGTTCCGCACATATGGTGCTAATGCTCCGCACATGTGGTGCTCATGGTAAACACTAATTGTGCTGAGGGTTAAATGGCTTGTAATATATTATTAGTCTGAGGGCAATTTGTTGTTAGGAAAGACTTGTACTACCCAAATATGCAAATGAAGTGCTGTTGGATAGTAACAAAAACAACCTACTCTTTGGGAGTCTTGAGTTTTCTGTATATCTTTGTACTTTAAACAAAGTAGATAATATTATGATTAAATTTCATGATGTAAAGACAACCGACCGTGAATTAATACAAAGTTATACGCTATGTGGTGATCGCATGAATTGCGATTTAAGCTTTGCGAATATTATTTCATGGCGTTTCTTATATAATACGCAAATAGCTGAGGTTGACGGCTTTTTAGTGTTCCGTTTTTATACGGGGCATCATCTTGCTTATATGGCTCCAGTGTGGAAATGTAAGTGGGATGAGGCTATGCGGGATCGTTTTGCTTCTGTTATCAGGCAGATGCGAGATGACGCAATTACTTTGGGTCATCCCTTCTTGATGTTAGGTGTTTGTTCTTATATGGTTAGTATTTTGGAGGGAACTTTCCCTGATACTTTCTTTGTTAAGCCAGACCGCGATTATTTTGATTACATCTATACCCGTGAAAAGTTGGCAACGCTATCTGGAAAGAAACTTCAAGGCAAACGAAATCATTGTAATAAGTTCCGTAAGAGTTATCCAAACTATGAGTATCGTCCGCTTACAAAGGAGATGATACCCGAATGTATCGCTGTAGAAGAGAACTGGAGGGCCGTCACAAAGGAGGATAACGAAGATACGGAAGAACTCTCTGAAGAACTTCGCTCGATGACACGTGTCTTTGATTTGTGGGATGAGATTGGTGCCCTTGGTGGTACGATATGGGTTGATGGGAAGTTGATAGCTTTTACTTTCGGCTGTCCTATCACGGATAAGGTGTTCGATGTTTGTGTAGAAAAGGCTGATACAGCCTACGAAGGTGCTTTCTCTATTATCAATCAGGAGTTTGCACAGCATCTTCCCGAGCAGTATGAATATATGAATCGTGAGGAAGACCTTGGTTTAGAAGGACTTCGTTATGCGAAGCTTTCTTATAAACCAGATATTCTTTTAGAAAAGAGTGTTGTCATGGAGAAATATCCTTTGGCGCAGGAGGAAACACAAGAACAGATTAAAGAGGAGACCATTGCTTTATGGCGTGATACCTTCCATGATGTAGAACCTTTTATACAACTCTATTTCTCACGTGTCTTTAAGGCAGAATATAACGTTATCTGTCAGGTTAACCAGCACACGGTAGCTGCCCTTCAAGCCCTCCCTTATACAATGAAATATTATAATGAAGAGGTGCAGACGGCTTATATTAGTGGTGTGAGCGTGCGAGAAGAATACCGCAAGCAGAATATGGGTAACAATCTCATGTCGCAGGCTCACTTCCGTCTTTATCATAAGGATGTGGTCTTTGCATCGTTGATACCTGCTGAGGAATGGCTTTATGATTGGTATAGTCGTTGTGGTTATACACGTAACATTACTTGTACACCGCCTCCTGCTGATGTTGAGAACATGGACTTTTCAACCTT
>CAUTPS010000142.1:0-4256 GCA_963540415.1 uncultured Prevotella sp. | reverse complement strand
TTTGTAGAGATACTGGCACCTGGGAATATTTCGTTGTTATTGCCTAAACGTGCACCAACATGGATGGTTACGCTGTTTTGGAACACATTATTATCACCGATAACAGTATTCTTATCGATATAACAGAATGGACCAATTATATTGTTATCACCAAGTTTTGCCTCTGGATGAACAAAGGCCAATGGGCTTATCTGGTTCATAATTGTCTTGTGTAATTATTACTTGTTCTTTACAATTTGGGCAGTGAATGTAGCCTCAGCAACAACACGCTCGCCAACAAACATATAACCCTTCATTGAACTGATTCCATGACGTACAGGGCCAAGAAGTTCAACACGGAACATAAGCGTGTCACCAGGAACAACCTTCTGACGGAACTTGACATCATCAATCTTCAAGAAGTAAGTTGACCAACGCTCAGGCTCTTCAACCTGAGAAAGTACCAAGAGTCCACCACACTGAGCCATAGCCTCTACCTGTAATACTCCTGGCATAACAGGCTCTTGTGGAAAATGTCCTTGGAAGAATGGTTCGTTGCTGGTTACATTCTTAATACCAATAATACTTGTTGAACCCATTGCAATGACCTTATCAACCAACTGCATTGGATAGCGGTGTGGTAAAAGTTCGCGGATGCGAATGTTATCCATCAATGGCTCATCATTTGGATCATACATTGGTGCTTGTATCTCATGCTTACGTATTTCTTTACGCATCAAGCGAGCAAACTTATTGTTTACAGTATGACCTGGACGAGTCGCAATAATACGGCCCTTGATAGGTTTACCAATCAATGCCATATCACCGATTATATCAAGGAGCTTATGGCGTGTACACTCGTTATCCCACTGTAAAGGCTTATGCTGAATATAACCAATGTTATTCGCATCCATACGTGGTACCTTCAAGAGGTCAGCCAACTGGTCGAGTTTCTCTTGTGAAACCTGTTGCTCATAGATAACAATTGCATTATCCAAGTCACCACCCTTAATCAGGTTAGCCTGCAAGAGTGGCATAATGTCACGTACAAAAACGAATGTACGTGCTGGAGCAATTTCGGTTGCATAAGTATTGATATCATCCAATGTAGCAAATTGACTGCTAATAAACTTAGAGTCAAAGTTACACATCGCAGTGATAGAGAACTGCTCGTCAGGGAGAATAGTAATTACAGAGCCATTCTCATCCTTAATCTCAATCTTCTTGCGAATGATATAGTAATCCTTTGGAGCATTCTGGTCAACGATACCAACCTCATTGATTTTATCAACATACATCGTTGCAGAGCCATCGAGGATAGGGAATTCTGGACCATTAATCTGTATAAGACAGTTATCAATACCCATTGCATAAAGGGCAGATATACCATGTTCAATCGTACTAACACGTGCCTCACCCTTAGCCAATACTGTTCCACGCTGTGTGTCAACAACATTCTCAGCAACAGCATCAATAATAGGCTGTCCTTCAAGATCAATTCTTTGAATCTTATAGCCAGTATTTTCTGGGGCAGGGTTGAATGTTACAGTAAGACTCAATCCTGTATGAAGTCCCTTTCCGAAGAGGGAAAAACTACCCTTTAAAGTTTTCTGCTTAACTGTTTCCATGTATGTTATTTATTCTTTTTCAATTCTTCAATTTCTTTCTGCAGTGCATTCAACTGCTTGTACATCTCTGGCAAACGCTGGAAGATAGCCTGTGACTTATAGTATGGACGCTGCTCCATTGGAGGAGTTCCAATGAGTTGCTGATTACTTTTTAGGCTACCAGGAACACCTGACTGTGCACCGAGGAATACCTTGTCACCGATAGTGATATGACCAGTTATACCCACCTGTCCGCCAAACATACACCATTGACCAACTTTGGTTGAGCCTGCAATACCTACCTGAGCAGACATCACTGTATTCTCACCAATATCATTGTTGTGTGCTATTTGAACAAGGTTGTCAAGTTTTACTCCCTTACGAACGTATGTACTGCCCATGGTTGAGCGATCAATACAAGTGTTGGCACCAATCTCTACGTTATCTTCTATTGTTACAATACCAATCTGAGGTATTTTATCGTAACTATTAGTTTCCAGATTAGGTGCAAAGCCGAAACCATCCGCACCAATTACACAACCAGAATGAAGGATTACATTGCTGCCAATCTTACAACCATGATAGATACTTGCATTTGGATAGACAATACAATTACTTCCCAGCTGCACGCCATCCATGATAGTTGCATGAGGATAAATCTGACAGCCGTCACCTAAAGTCACACCATCACCAATATATGCAAATGCACCGATATAGACATCCTTGCCAATTGTTGCTTTCGATGAAATAAAAGCAAGAGAATCAATACCCTGCTTCTTAGGTTTCATACTTTCATAGAGTTGCAACAATTTAGCAACGCAGTCTCGTGCATTCTTTACACGGATAAGAGTAGGCTTTACCTCCTTGTCCAGTTGAATGTCTTCATCAATAAGTACAATGCTTGACTCTGTTTCAAAGAGATAGTGTATATATTTAGGGTTTGCAAGAAAAGAGATTGCTCCCTTCTTACCTTCTTCAATCTTGGCGAAGGTATTAATGGTTACGTTTTCGTCACCTTCAATACGACCTTGTATAAATTGCGATATTTGTTTCGCAGAGAATTCCATTTATATTGCCTTTTATTGATTATAATTTGTGCAAAGATAGGGATTTTTTATTAGAAACGTTGATAAGATAGGTAATATTTACATATTTTTTTCGAGAGCAATTCAATGTTCAAAATCTCCGATGCTTCAGTTATATCTTTCAATGTTCCGTCTTTGTACAGAATGCTGATATGGTCATCATAAGGATTGTACATATCTTTCTGCACCCGATTTACTCCAATGAGGTAATCACAATCAGCGAGACTTATCTCATATCGTTCAGAAATCTGCTGTTTAAACTGATTGATTTCCTCTGTCGTTGGCTCCTCTTCTCGTACTTCTACTTTGAATATTTTTCGATTAATCATGTTTGAAGATAGGAGTGAAAGTATCTTATCTTCATGTTGTTGCCATACTTTAATAGCACTCCATATATCATTGTCATCCAAAGCTATATAATTATCTAATGCCTTGTCGTCTGTATGGAAAGTTTCAGCTGTAATATCATTGTAAAGGAAGTAACGAAGAGCTGGTGAAGCAAAAAGTTCAACTCCTTCTTTTGCTAATTGTTTTGCTCTATGTAAAGCATTGATAAGAACATTCTCACATCCAACGGTTGTCTTATGCAGATATACTTGCCAATACATAAGACGACGTGAAGTAAGATAGTTCTCGATAGAATAAATACCATTTGATTCGACAACCAAAGCATCATCGACAACGTTAAGCATCTTGATAATACGTGCAGAGCCAATATTGCCTTCTGTCACTCCCGTAAAGAAACTATCACGACGGAGATAGTCAAGCCTATCCATGTCAAGTTGGCTGGAAATTAGCTGATGAAGGTAGAACTTGGGGTATTCATCCTTAAAAATACTAATCGCAAGGTTGAGTGCGCCATGCATGTCTTGGTTGATACGATCCATCATCATCAGCGATATTTCTTCATGAGTAATATCACTAATCAGTGTGTTTTCAAGCACATGAGAAAATGGAGCATGCCCAATGTCATGCATTAGGATGGCAGCTTGTACCGCTTCAGCCTCACTGTCAAAGACAAACACACCCTTCTGTTGTAGTGATATAAGTGCCTCACTCATAAGATAAAAGGCACCTAAAGAATGTTGAAAACGTGTGTGCTGCGCACCAGGATAAACTTCTTGTGTCAATCCTAATTGCTTGATGCGTGTTAATCGCTGCATAAGTGGGTGACGTACTATGTCAAGTAACAGTCCACGTGGCACCTTTATAAATCCGAAAACAGGGTCATTAATTATCTTTGCGTCTGTCATCTTATCTATGTTATCTTGCTCTTTTATCATTAAAATACAAAGATAGTATATTTCCTTTAGACGACAGCCCTTTAATCTAAATAATTCCAAGTGTAGATGTAAGAAAGCCACTTTAACAGACTTGTCTCGCTAAAATAGAATATATTTGACTATAAGATAGCTATATACTGATAGCCAGAAAATGTAAACTATTTTCTTGTTATTCAAAACTAATACATGCTCTTTTGCCTTCTAAAAGACGCCTAATTGACTTGCAATAGGTGCCCTTTAAGAATCTTATTGACTATGCCTAATTTTACTTCACACTTTTTTGGTTATTGTTACTGAATTGG
>CAUTPS010000141.1:0-4302 GCA_963540415.1 uncultured Prevotella sp. | reverse complement strand
CAAAGTTACAACTTTATTTCTATTCTTTTAGGTTGATAACGAGTTATTTCCAATCTTTTTCTTACTTTTGCAGAAGGAGCATCTACTGCTATAAAAATACTTTCTATGGAAGAAAACAATTACACATCAAGTTTAGATAAATATCAGATTCCTGTCGTTGAGGCAAGTCGGGGATATCATCTTGTATTGGCATCACCGGGCTGTGGTAAGACACATATCCTCGCAGAGAGGATAAGATACGCACGAGAAAGGGGTGTGAAGTATGAGGATATGCTCTGTCTGACGTTCACAAATCGTGCTGCAAGGGAGATGACCAACCGTATTCAAAAGGTGGTGGGAGGTGATTTCTCGGAACTGATGGTGGGTAATGTGCATCGTTTTTGTTCTAAGTTTCTTTTTGAGCAGGGTAGGATACCAGCCGACTCAGCTATCATTGACGATGAAGAGGCGGTGAGTATCATCGCTGATTACCGCAATGAAGATGAAGAGGGAGTGACAAGAGACTTCAACCGATACAAAGGTTATCAGACGATTATTTTCTTTCAGCATTTCATCTATCAGATGGAACACCAGCATCCGTGGAAGTATTACCTTCATCCAGAGAGTTTTACGGATGATGATCGAGAAGCTGTAAAGCATATCTGTGCCTCACAAAAGATTGAATACGATGAGCAGGCGGTAGTGAATATCTACCATCATGCGCAGGAATATATGGACGAGGCGAATGCACCAGGCCTTGATGGTAAGACAGCTGATAGGATTCGTGTACTGCTTTGGAAGATGTATTACGCAGGTTGTTATGCTCGATACAAAGAGGAGAATCATCTTTTTGACTTTGAAGACCTACTGCTCTATACTTACGATATCTATCGTTCTGACCCTACTTGCAAGCGTTATCCGTGGATACAAGTGGATGAGGTGCAGGACCTTAACGGTATGCAGCTCGCTATTATCGACTTGTTGACAGCAGAGGATAACCCGATGGTGATGTATTTAGGTGACGAACAGCAGGCAATCTTCTCTTTTATGGGTGCTAAAGTGGAAACGCTGACCCTCTTAAAGATGCGCTGTAAGGGTAATATACATCATCTGCAGCGCAACCACCGTTCACCAAAATACTTGCTCGATGTATTCAATGACTATGCAGAAAAGCAACTGAAGATAGATCGCGAACTACTTCCTCTATCCGACAATGATACTAAGGCTACGTCGGGTGACTTGAGAATCATACATAGTAGTACGATTGAAGCGGAACACAAGGATGTTGCCACTGAGGCTCTTCGCCTTTATGAGCAAAATAAGGAAGAGCGTACAGCCGTCATCGTTAGTGCTAATTCGGATGCTGATCGTATCAGTGAAACTATGGCAGAAGTGGGTTTGACTCACTTTAAGGTGTCTGGTCGCGACCTTTTCGACACACCAGATGTCAAGCTATTGTTGGCACATTTGAGTGTACTTTCCAACGAACATAACTCTATTGCGTGGACACGTATCATGAAAGGGGTGCGTGCCTTCCCTTCTCATGCCCTTGCTCGCCGATTTAATTGGAAGCTAAAGCAGTTGGCACTATCGCCATCCGACTTCCTTCTCTACCCCGAAAGCTGTTATACGGCAGAGTTTCTTCGTGTGTATGATGAGGAAGAAATCGTCGTTTTCGATACTGAAACAACGGGCTTAGACCTGTTCAATGACGACATTATTGAGATAGCTGCTATCCGAATCAAGGGTGGAGAAGTGATTGGTGAACCGCTCGATCTCTACATAGAAACCGATAAGCCGATTCTGCCCATGCTTGGTGATAAGGAGAATCCGATGTATGCTATCTATCATGAGAAGATGTCTACTAACGAATTACTCACCCCTGAAGATGCCTTACAATGTTTCCTAACATTCGTGGGTACAAGTCCTATCCTTGCCCATAACGCCAACTACGATTACAACATATTGGACAATAATCTGCAACGTTACTGTAATGACACGATGCAGGCACATGAGAATCGTTGCTTCGACTCGCTCAAACTGATAAGACTATTGGCTCCGAGCCTTCATTCTTACAAGTTGGAGAGCTTGCTCGAGACCTTTCAACTGACAGGTGCTAATAGCCATCAGGCGATTGATGATGTGAAGGCAACAGTCAGTCTTGTGCGCCTCTGTGCTGAGAAAGCACGTGAGAAGCAGGCACAACAAGTGGCTTTCATCCGTCATCCGAAGGTGAAGCCCTTTGCTAATGTGCTTCGTAGCAATTATGGTGAACGCTATCGAGAGGCTGTCAATCGCCTTTATAAGCTATCAACCGACCATGAACCAGCCCTTGTCAGCGAACTCTCTACTGCTTATAATGCCTTTCGTTCTGATGGTTTAATCAATGATATCCCCCGATTAGACTATATCCTTCGTTATCTCCGTATAGATATGTTGACGGATGAGACGGTAGCGAATGCGCTTGCGCCGCAGCTCTCGCAGTACGTAATGGATATTAATACGCTGAAAGAAGCCGACTTCTGTAATAGTAAGAGTATTCTTGAGCGTATCTATGTGACGACCGTTCATAAGGCAAAGGGGCTGGAGTTTGATAATGTTATCATCTTTGATGCAGCCGATGGTCGCTACCCGAAC
Source organism: uncultured Prevotella sp. (assembly GCA_963540415.1). Classification (GTDB taxonomy): domain Bacteria; phylum Bacteroidota; class Bacteroidia; order Bacteroidales; family Bacteroidaceae; genus Prevotella. The sequence continues at coordinate 1,686 of CAUTPS010000141.1, read as the reverse complement.
GCTTATAACAAGACGAAACAGCAAGACGAGGAAGATGCTCGTAAGTTTTATGTAGCCATGTCACGCGCTAAACGTCGCCTGTTCATTGCTTATGCCTTGCAAAAGGTTGAACGCTATGGAAGGGTTGTCAATCGTGAGCTCACCCCTCTAATGGAGTCTATAAGTAAGTATTTTAATTAGGATTGAGCGATATCAAGTGGCTGATATAAAACAAGAAAAGAATAGATGAAACGATATATTTTGTCTGTTATTTGTTTCAAAAAGAAATAATTTGTACCTTTGTCACATTAGAGAGAAATGTTATATAACTAAAGAAGAGATATAAACTAAATCTTTCTTGTATTCATAAACAAATAAAATCAGGATAATATGACAAAAGAAAAGTTCTTCTCTGCAATGGGATGGGTTGGTATGGTGACAGCTGTTTTAATGTATGTTTTCTACCTGCCACAGATAGGAAGTAATCTTGCAGGCAACAAAGGTTCTTTTATTCAGCCATTTATGGCAGGTGTTAACTGCACCTTATGGGTTGCTTACGGATTGTTCAAGGAGAGGCGTGATTGGCCCGTAGCAATTGCTAACACGCCGGGTATCATCTTTGGTTTTGTAGCTGCTTTCACTGCATTGTAAGTCAAAACGATATAAAATAAACGTCCTCTTCATTCTTTCGAGTGAAGAGGATTTTTGTTTTGTGGCTGAAAATCAATTCAATTACATTGTCGTCTGCAAAACTTTTATTATCTTTGGCGTGGCTAACAGCACCTGTTTTCGAACACTACGAACGAATAACAATGAAGCGTATGAGAAGATATCAAACAGTCTTAACACTGCTCTTTCTCTCCTTTCTACTGACTGCCTGCAAGACAAAGACGGCTGGTGGGCAGAAGGATTCGGGAGTCGTAGCAGGTCGTTTCCCTGATCAGAGGGAACATCTAAAGGATTTCAAGGACGACATAGTCATCATGGAATGTGAAGATTACGACTTCAACACGGCTCCAATAGGTATTGGAAATAAGTTCTTTACGCTATTGCGTGGGTGGGTATATACCGATGGTATCCTCTCGCATACCATAACAAGTGAGGGACTGACAGAGGGTATCTTGGTGCAAGACTTCCCCAACCATGAGGATTTGAAAGAATATGGTGGCTATTATGTTTCGGACAAACCTTACATCAAGATGAACCTTTATCGCACGAAGGATGCCGTTTGGTTTATGAATAAGCGGTACCCTATCGCACGAGAAAATGGTGACAGTCTCTTTTCACCTTTAATGAAAAGAGAGTACGGGAAGGGTCGTTCGGTATGGATATTTGTGGGGGATATTCCTTTGAAGAACAAGTAATCGAAGCGTATGAAAGCTATACTACTCATCTTTTCTTGTCTCTTTCTACTTAGTTGTACAACAGAGACGCGAAAGGTAACAACCGTTCATTCTCCATATGATACTGTGTATGTCTACGCAAAGGATGAGACGGGGCAAAAAATATACAATGTTATTTCCGAGAAGGCGGTAATGGATAATGGAGACCCGTTATTTGGCAAGATAAGAATAGAGGCTCCGAAACAGTTGAATGACAAGGAGTTTGAACTTGCTAAAACCATTGTAAGGAAATATATTTGCAGACATCAAGATGAGTTTCTTCCCTTTGATTCCTATTTTCAGCAATACTTAGGTTATAAGAAAG
>CAUTPS010000140.1:0-4368 GCA_963540415.1 uncultured Prevotella sp. | reverse complement strand
GGGGGTATAGACACCCCTCACGAGGAGGGGGACTACGTGCGGCAAGCCGTGTCTGTATTAGGCTCTCCGAGGGTCGACAATGTAAAAAGCAGGGGGTGGGTCCTGGTGGGTTGAGGGGTGGGTCCTGGTCTTTTTTTAAAGCTAAAAATATCGAGGACCCACCCCACCAGGACCCACCCCCTAACAAAAACATAATATTCACATAATCAACTTATTACAAATCGAGGACCCACCCCCAGGACCCACCCCCAGAAAACGTCAGGACCCAGGGGGGTGGGTCCTGGCATAAAAAATGAGGACCCACCCTTTGGTAATTTTTATATAAGGACCCAGGGGGGGTGGGTCCTGAATTATAGGGGGAGGACCCACCCCCCAGGGACCACCCCCCTAACATCAAAGATCAGGGGTGGTCCCTGGCTCGCAAAAACGAGAGACCACCCCCCCTGATAATTTCATTTCAGGGACCACCCCCCCTGATAATTTCATTTCAGGGACCACCCCCTGAAACTACAAAATTAGTCCCTACTTGTCATCATAATGCCCAATAGCCGATAATACAAGTACAACGATTGTCGTATCATTGACCATATAACGCAGGCGGTTCTTCTTGTCGAGTTTCCTCGACCAAATTCCATTGACGTGTCGAAGCTGGTGAGGATGTCCAGTTCCAGTGTATGGGTGTTCCTGAAGTTCGGGAATAAGGCTCTCAAACTTCTTATAAGCTTGTACATCGGACTTCATCAGTTTAAGAAGTTCCTTTGTAGCTTCTTCCGAAAATTCTATTTGATACATTCCTCTGTGCGCTTTAAGAAGTCCGTAAGGCTCTCACCCTCCTGCATTCTGTAAGTTCTGCCGTTTTTGATGTCCTCCAACCCTTTCTGAATAGATAAGAGTTCTTCTTTTGAAAGGAAATCGTCATCATCAGCTACACTAATTACAATCGGACGTGCATTTTTGCGAGATACAAAGACTGTCTCACGTTCCGCCAACTCAAAATACTTCTTCTGATTGGCTCTAAATTCTCTTGTTGTTACTATCTGCATGGCTCAATGGCTCTAATGTTCGGGGCAAAATTAGCTATTATTTTCCAAATATCCAAATATTTTGTGTACTCATTTGTGTACACCGCTATAAAAACGTTATTATCCTATCAATACCCCCTACCCCCAAGGGGGGTTGTTTTTGTTTTTATTTTTCGGTCGATAAAGGCAACCCCCGACCCGTAAATAACTTTATCTCTGTTATAGACAACGTCTGTTATGTCTATCCTCGCGCGCGCGCATAATGCGAGAAAAGGGGGGTCTAACTACGAGAAATTTAATGTTAAAAGCGAGAAATTTAATGTTATTCTGGAGCTTAAATACGAGAAATTTAATGTAAATGGCGAGAAACATTTGTATTTCTCGCAATAAATTATTATCTTTGTAGCATAATTGTAAATCAAAGACTTATGGACAAACGATTTTTTGAAGCACAGCTTAAAGCTGCAGAAGTTCAAACACTTCTTGCACATATCAGCAAGAACGTAAACTACAAGCAAGATTTGGAGGAGGTGGCAGCACGTAATATCGGCGTGATAAACGCTACTCTTTCAGAGGTCTGTCAGATGCTCGAGCAGGTAAATCAAGAACTTACAAATCTGTAACAACAAGATACAATGGCAAGGACTATCAAGAGTAATGAACTCGCAATTCAGTCGTATATCTTTACGACTGCAAAGTACGACTTTAATGCTTATGAAAAGCGTATTATGTACCGCCTGGTAGAGCTGGCACAAGACGAAATAAAGGGCATAATGATACGAGATAATATGCATAAAATAGAGCCGACCCTATTCGGCAGGGAGATAACTATGCCAGTAGCTGATATTCTCCGGAACGAGAAAGACCAAAACTATACCATAGCGAAGAAAGCCTTTCGGTCTTTAGCGCAAAAAGGTGTGGAATATGAAGACGATAAATTTTGGCAATATACAGCTATCATAGCAAACCCTAAAATAGATAAAATAAAGGGGTCTGTTGTCTTTACTGTTCTTGATGATATATGGCGATGCCTGCTGGACTTCACCAAAGGTTATCGTAAGTATGAGCTTGTTACCGCTATGCAGTTCAAATCCGTATACTCGATGCGTATGTATGAGCTTATGAGTGGGCAAAAAAGACCTTTAGAATTTACTTTTGAAAACCTCAAACAGCGCTTCAAATTAAAAGATAAATACAGCAAAGCCAATGATTTCAAGCGTTGGATTTTAGACATAGCCAAGAAAGAACTCGATGAGAGCAGTCCCTACTCGTTCAACTACATCGAGGTAAAAGAGGGACGCAAAGTTGTAGGTTTTAAGTTCTTCCCAACGTTCAAGCCCGGCAATAAAGATACAGAACTATACGCAACCGAATTGCGCTCAAAGGTTTCTGTAAGCGCACAAATCAGCCGTGAAGCCTACGACTACTTTCGTTATTCTTTTGAGTTCAAAGCAGAAGAAATCAGCAAGAATAAGAAGACCATCATCGAGGGAGAAAAGAAAATACCAGACTTTATTGAGTTTCTATCTTCCCTTGTCGGTTCCTCGAGGACTGCCAAGAATCGCATCGGCTACGTAATCAACGCTATCAAAAAGAAAACTGCTGAAGTTAAATAGATTATTGGGGGAATCCCTATTAAAAACTAAGATTAACAAGAATAGATATTATCAAAAAAAAATATATTTTTTTTTGCATTATTCAAATATAATATGTATTTTTGCAGAAACTATCTAAAATCGTTTAATATGAAAAAACTTATCTACCCCTATCTTTGCCTTTTAGCTTTCATATTAGGAGGCTGCCAATTTTCTGATGACGATTACCAAAAGGCATCAACAATCCATACATTGGAAATGGATTTAGAGTCTGCGAAAAAGTATATGCATATTGATTCTGCTGCTCATCAATACACTATTGCTATAACAGATGAACAACAAGAGGCAGAGGGTATCTCAAAAGAGAACCTTGCGAAAATTTTCAAAATCGTAACAGACTTAAATCAACGCATAGACAATGATTTTAATGCTGGTAAAATAGTAACAATGTATTTGACCACAAAAGAGAATTTCATTTCATATACTATAGATCCTCTCCATCAACTTCACAACATAGATTTCAAAGATGTTAGAACAAAGCAGCCTTATATAGCTACAAGAGCTGGGAAATGGCTATATTTAGGGTACTTTATGGATGGAAATTGGGAACGAGGAACAAGAGATCCAGATTTCAAAACATCCGCTTCACACGTTACAAGCGAACTTAATATCGGCTACGCAAGAGGGGCGTGGAATTTCGGCATGACGTGTCTAACAGGTAAATCTGCATATGGTACCTCATTTAGCACTAATGGCATAGGGCATACTTATGGAGGAATACAAAGATACTGGTGGTGGACAGGTGGAGGAAGTGCACCATTTAATTGGAAATTTACTTTAGGAGGGCCTCCTGGAGGTGAAGCAAACGGAGGTATCAGTATTCGTGAATCATAACTAAAACAAAATATAAAAGTACTTGATGCAGGAATTCTGCATCAAGTACTTTTTATTTTTACACTTTTCTGCATGGAAATCGTTTATAGGTGTAGATACGGACACCTGCACTTATAGAACTGGCGCAATACTTTTTTCTACCCTTCAGGTGGGTATTTCTGTCTTATAGGAGGTCGTTCCGTTTCCGCTTCGCTCTCTTCACTCGTGCGCAGGGCGTTTCGTTCCTTCACACCATCGGGCGCACATCTAACCGCTTTCGCTTTTCGGTGCTGTCGCTGTGGGGGCAATGCTTGCCCCCTACACCCCCTTCTAACATTTTCGCTTGTTCTTTTCTTGTGGTTGAAAATGTTTTTGTACCTTTGCCGGCAGGTAAACTCTGTGTGCAGGTTATAGCCCACTATAACCCTTGCAGGGTTGTGGGCTCTCCGAGAGCAGGGGACTGCCCCCCTTGACCCCTGCTGCCACTCCAGGACACCCCCTACTAAAAAAATGAAAATCATGAAGCAACAGACATCAATCCACGTGCAACCCGTCAAGGGTGGAAGCGAACAACACAACAAGAGGGAAAAGGAACTCGACTACATTCGCCCCGAACTCTCTCACCTCAACGAGTATTGGGAGAAAGACACACAGACGGCTCGACTTGAAAACATCAAGTCGAGATACTTCAAATCGACAGGTCAGAAAATGCAATCCAAAGCCACTCCGATACGTGAAGCGGTCGTGGTCATTAAATCCGAAACTACAATGGATGATTTGAAAAAGCTGTCTGATGCGTACCGCCAGCGGTTCGGGATAGACACTTTTCAAATTGCAATCCACAAGGACGAGGGCTATCCAAAGGGAGAGTGGAAGCC
>CAUTPS010000139.1:0-4404 GCA_963540415.1 uncultured Prevotella sp. | reverse complement strand
ATATAAATATATTTGCAACAGAAATAATCAAGTCGACAAGATTATAAAACAGACCAAACTGATAAAAGGAGCAATGCCTGAAGCTATAAGACGGCATTCTGACCAGACAGAAAAGAAAAGGAGTAGATGTCGAAAAACTTACGAGTAGACAATTTTAAAAAAGATGAATTATGAAAAAGTTTTTAGTAAAAGATTTTTCAGAGCTTCAGACTCTAAGCGAGGACGAATTGTCATTTATTAATGGTGGTTTAGAAAGTGCTGATGAAAGTGCTGGTGAAACAAATTATGCATGCCATTTGAATTGGAAATGTGGCCACAGTATTAGCCAGAAATAAATTTAAATATTAAGGTCTAGTTGTTTACTAGACCTTAATATCAAATTTCATATAAAGTTCAGTATCATGATAAAATCAAGTGGATATAACATATATGTAGGTAATAATAATACTGGAGGTATTGTCTATAACTCTCTTTCTCATCAATATTTGCAGTTGCCTCCGAAGAAATGGAATGTTTCTGTAAAAGGAAATGCTTTGGTAGCAGATAGCTTTACACATGATGATATTGATATATTATGCGAAAAAGGGTTCTTTGTAGATACGGAGATTGATGAATTTGCTATTGCGTGCAGCCGTAAAATGTCATCTCGCTTAGATAAGCGTGCTTTTCATATTATAGTAAACCCAACGCTTGATTGTAATTTGAGATGTTGGTATTGCTATGAATCACATAAAAAAGGAACTCGAATCTCTGATGACAGAATAGAATCAATAAAGAAGTTAATTGCATGGAAGTATAAAGAAGATAACTTTAAGGATCTTTTTTTAAGCTTCTTTGGAGGAGAACCAATGATGGGTGCTTCTAAAGTTTTGTCCCTTATTGATAGCGCAAAGTATTTTTGTGAACAAAATGAGATTAATCTTCATGTAAGCTTTACTACCAATGGCACTCTATTATCAGAAAAAGTCTTAGAGCAACTTAATGTAATACCAACATCTTTGCAAATTACGATTGATGGTTCAAAAGAACAGCATAATAAAACTAGAGGCTCTAAGTTATTTGATTCTTATGAAATTATATGGAAAAATATAAAGAAGATTTCTCAAAGATTAAGTAATGTGTTCTTTATTATACGTATTAATTATGATGAGAACACTTTTAAAAAAGCAGATAGTCTAATAGAGGATATATTTAAGATAGAGCAATCTAAGGTCAAGATTTCTGTGCAAAAAATATGGCAAGTCGATAGTGGTAAAATTAATTATGACCAGGTCTTTAACTTTATAAAGCAGTTATCAGACGCTGGTTACCAGACTGATTTTTTAGATTTATCTCCACAAATTAGTACGACATGTTATGCGGATAAATTAAATAGTCTCATTATTAATTATGATGGATTAGTATATAAATGCACAGCTAGGGATTTTAATGAAGGAAACTGTGTCGGAAAATTAGAACCTAATGGACTGGTATCTTATGATTACGAAAGATTGAAAAAATATGTATTTGCAGATTATTCTGATAAGTGCAAATCTTGTTCTCTATTTCCAAGTTGTTATGGAATATGTAGCCAGGGTGTAATTGAAAATAATTCTGATTGTGCTTTGGTTGCTGGTTTCTCTATACAGGACTATGTATGGTTTAATTATAAATATCGTTTTTTAAAACCAACAAGTAATATTGGACGTATAGAATGATAAATAAATTTTAATAGGATTAGTATTATGAAGGATAAAATAATCTTTTCCTTGATTTGCTTTTTCTTTTGTAGTATGGGGATACATGCTCAAAGGAAAATAGAAGGCAATGTGAAGGATTCTCAGACGGGTAAAAGTATTGCTTTTGCAAATGTGGTTTTGCAGTTACAAGCCGATACAACAAAGAACTATTCAGGATCTTTAACGGATTTAGAAGGAAATTTCTCTTTAGATAATGTTCCTACGAAATCTTATAGAATTGTCGTGTCTTATCTGGGGTATAAGACAATAAAAGAAGATATTACATTCTCAGACTCCTCGCGTTTAAACAGAAATTATTCTTTACAACCATTAGCTGTAGAATTAAAGGAGACGGTAGTAACGGCAAATAGAAATATACAACATATCGATCATAGATCAATCACTTTTACCAGTGAGCAAATAAAGCATGCTCAGGTGGGTAGAGACTTGGTCAAGGATATTCCTGAAATAAGAGAAGATGCCTTAACAGGAACTTTAAAGAATGTTGATGGGAAAGCTCCCTTTATCCTTATCAATAACGTTCGTTCTTCTGAAGTGGATCTTAAAGCCCTAAAACCAAGTAATATAAAGTATATAGAATATTATGATATACCACCAGCTCGTTATGCTACAGCTAGTTCTGTTATAAATGTTGTTACCAAAACATTAGAAAAAGGTTACAGCTTCGGATTAAAGACGAGGGATGCATTCAGCACAGGATTCTCAGATGATGAGTTTTACCTTTCAATCACACAAGGTAAGAGTAAGTTTGATCTTTCTTATGATTTTAGCTTACGTGATTACAAGGATGTGGTAAATAGCCGTTCGTATAAATATACGAAGGGTGTGGATAATTATATCGATAAGTCTTCAGGAAAGGAGAAATTCGGATATATTAATCAAGATGTTAGCGTGAAATATGCTTATATCCCAAATATGAAGTCTATCTTCCAGATTTCCTTTGAACCTAATATTCTCTGGGAACATAGTAAAAGTATTCAAAATGGTGTGTATGGAGTGTTAGGACATAAAGACGATATTACTCGTAATTCTCATGAAAATATTCATACGTTTAATCCTTCTTTAGATTTCTACTTTGATAGACAGTTTGATGATAAAAATAATTTAGCTGTAAATATTAATGCAGCTACCTTTGGTACTCATAGTACTTCCTATGAAGATGAGACAATCTCAAATGGGACAGTGCCATATGTAGATGATATGAGGCTGAAGAATAGAAAGAATAGCATCATCGGTGAGATTGATTATTCGCATCAGTTTGCAAATATTAAACTGAATACAGGTTACCATACAGAATTTTCACATTCAAGATCCAACTTGAATAATTTATCAGGTCAAGATGTATATTCCACCAACCAGTCACAACATTATCTTTATGCAGAATTAGTAGGGGGTAAAGGTAAACTTATGTATAAAGCAAATGTGGGAGTTACAACATTAAGAATTAATTCACCACTTGCGTCTCATTCAGAGATGATGTTTACCCCTAAGGCAGAATTAGGTTATAATGTGTCAAATAACACATCACTGAGATTTGAACTTACTTCTAACCCTATTATTCCTTCTTTAAATATGCTTAGTAGTAATGTTACCATGCTAACAAGAGATATTTATAAGAAAGGTAACCCTCATTTAAAGAGTGGGAATGATACTAGAGTAACGCTTATGCTGAATCACAATAGTAAATATATAGACTTAATGATGAGGGCAACCTATTCCTATCAGTCAAAAGCTATCTATCAATATTTTTATACCGATAACAATGACCTGATATTAGGTTATAAAAATTGTAAGCATGTAAATAGCTATGGTGGATTTGTTATGCTCCAGTATAAGCCATTTGGAAATGACTTGTTGTCTTTCTCCTTGGCTGGTGCACCTCAAATGGAGAAAGTATATAATGAGGATGATGTTAATAAAATCTTCTCCGTAGATAATCTGTTCGATATAGACTTTAATTATAAGAATTTCAATGCACATTATCATTTGGTAATCCCTGTATATACTGCCAACGGAAGCTTTAAGAGTAGTACTGAGAATAATAATGATTTTACAACAAGCTATAGAGTAAATAATTGGAAATTCTCAGCATCAGTATTCTTTATTGGCAAAGATGCGAAATACATTACAAAGACGAATTCTTCTTCTATTGTAAACTATAACGAAGAGCGCAGAATAAAAGACAATAATTCGATGTTTGCAATAGGGGTAGAGTATAACTTCAATGCAGGGAAAAACAAATCTTTTACCCGCAGGTTGAATAATAGAGATACAGATTCTCCAACATTCTAGCTATCTAGAGAATGAAAAATAATTGTTTCTAAGAAGCTGATTGATAATAGAATTTTAATGATATAAAATAATATGTTATTCAAGTATTTTCTCCAATCTGACTCAATGCTTTGTGGGATAACCTGTCTTAAGATGGTGTGCGAGTATTATGGGAAAAGGTATTCTACTGAATGCCTTACTCAATTGTGCTTTGCCACTACTGAAGGGGTTTCACTCTTGAGTATTACAAAGGCATCAGAAAAACTTGGACTAAAAGTGGTTGGAGCTAGGTGTGAAGTAGATAAGCTAGGTAACAGAAATCTCCCCTGCATCCTCCACTGGAATCAAAACCATTTTGTGGTGCTGTATAAGGTCAAGAAAGGTAAGACTTTCT
>CAUTPS010000138.1:0-4412 GCA_963540415.1 uncultured Prevotella sp. | reverse complement strand
AATATCACTTCTTTCGGTGGAATTTATCATATTATGGACGTTTTCTCAAAGTTGGGCTTTGAAAGACAAGGAAGACAAGGAGGGCAAGCAACAGACGGATACGTTCGGAGTAATATACACATACCGCTGTATCCTCACCAACAACCGGACATCTACTGAGAAAGACATCATTACATCGAGAAAGACATCATTAATTTTTATAATGAGCGTGGAGCAAGCGAAAAGAACTTCGATATACAGAACAATGACTTCGGATGGTCACATCTGCCCTTTTCCTTTATGGCTGAGAACATGGTTTTCATGATGGTTACCGCCATGCTGAAGAACTTCTATCTCTATCTCGTCCGTCATATCAGCGAGAAGGTCAAGCCATTGAAAAAGACAAGCAGGCTGAAAGCCTTTATCCTGCATTTTGTCAGCGTGCCAGCAAAATGGGTGCGCACTGGAAGGCAGAACGTTCTGAACCTATATACAAATAAAACCTACTACGCTGAAGTCTTCATTGAATAAACAGTATTTCTTTGTGGTTATCATACTTCCCCATTGGTTTGGGTGGGGGATTTCATGATTATGCAAGAACCAAGAACCCCAGAAAATCCCCATATCAATGGATAAATCCCAAAAATGTCACTTCAATATATAAAAGTACCTCACAAGGAATAATGCTGCGGAATTGAGGAAGCATATGCCGAGTTTTGTTTAAAGACTTATAATCCATTTCTGCACTTCTTCAAAATCATAGTTGCCTTTTAGGGCAATACCTTCTTTTAGCAGGCAGTTGCTACACTCGTGTTGAAGGTCTTCTACCATATGTCCGAATCCTCCTCCTCCATGTGTACAGAAAGGGATTATTGTTTTTCCGGTCAGATCTACACTTCTCAAGAAAGAGCGTATAGGCGGCGCAAAGGTTTTTAGCCAGTTAGGTGAACCGATGAAGATGGTATCGTAGACTGCAACGCTATCGAAACAGTTAGATAAAGGAGGGCAATATTCTCGTTCTATCTCCTGTCTGATTTCTTTCACCGCAGTATTGTAGGAAAAAGAATATGGCTTCTGTGGAATAAGCTCCAATAGCTCTCCATCGGTAATCAAGGCAATGTCTTCTACCAGTGCCTTTGTTATTCCGGAGTATGAATAATAAGCGATTAGGGGAGGTGTATTCACTTCTATATTTATTTATAACCTTAATTCCGCAGCATAAATTCTTGTGAGAACTCCAAGTGCCTGAGAAACAAAGTTCTCAAAATACTTGGATATGTCAGAAATTTCACCTATCTTGGTGCTGCAAACATAACAAGTAAGCAAAAATCTGACATGACAAAGGTAGCAACTAAAAACGAGAATATCACTTCTTTCGGTGGAATTTATCATATTATGGATGTTTTCTCAAAGTTGGGCTTTGAAAAACTTACCGAATCTGTATTGGGTAAACGTGGAAGTAGCGGCAAAGCATTCTGTTATGGAAGTATTTTTTGTGGTTTTTCATACTTCCCCATTGGTTTGGGTGGGGGATTTTATGCTTAGAAAAGACCCAAGAAACACCGAAGCACCTCATATCAACATATAGAGCCCCAAAAAGACATCTCAACATATAAAATTTTCTCACAAGAAAAAATGCTGCGGAATTAAGGATTATCTTAAACTCGCATATGTTATTCTAATCTCATTTTTTTCTTTCCCCAAAGTTGTTATATATATAATTCTACCATAATTATCATATTTGTACTGACATCTGTAAATAACGGTCTCGTCAGAAAAATCTGGCATGTATTCATATCGGAACTCTTTAAGTAAACCTTTTTCTATAACTATTGTGAGCGTTAAAATATAATCGACTCTTGCATTAATATATGTGTAATATTTGTTGATTTTTAATATATTAATTGTTTTACAATCGCCTTTTGTTTGAATAAAAGATTGAATTTCCGACTTATCATAATTGGATAATATATCAGAGATAATACAAAGGTCTTCGAAAATAACCTCTGGATATTTTATAATCACCCCCCACGATTCCAAGTATTTTAATTGTTCGAAAAAGATATTTTGCATATCTTTCTCGACTTTTGAGAGCCTTATAGGTTTCTTTTTCTTGCTTTTATAGACAGCTTCTTTCTTTCCATTTATATATAGACTCTTGGAAATATACCCAGATTCATACGATAAGGTAACATCCACCTGATGATCTTCCGCTACTTTACTGTTAAGAGGAAAATATAATAATAAAAGAAGTAAAAACACTTTCATCCTTAATTCCGCAGTATAAATTCTTGTGAGAACTCCAAGTGTCTGAGAAACAAAGTTCTCAAAACACTTGGATATGTCAGAAATTTCACCTATCTTGGTGCTGCAAACATAACAAGTAAGCAAAAAACTGACATGACAAAGGTAGCAATTAAAAACGAGAATATCACTTCTTTCGGTGGAATTTATCATATTATGGACGTTTTCTCAAAGTTAGGCTTTGAAAAACTTACCGAATCTGTATTGGGTAAACGTGGAAGTAGCGGCAAAGCATTCTGTTATGGAAGTATTTTTTGTGGTTTTTCATACTTCTCCATTGGTTTGGGTGGGGGATTTCATGACTATGCAAGAACCAAGAACCCCAGAAAATCCCCATATCAATGGATAAATCCCCAAAATGTCACTTCAATATATAAAAGTACCTCACAAGGAATAATGCTGCGGAATTGAGGATATATTATAGGAGTTATTATATTTGTGCTGTTTTACAGAAAGGACATTATGACATAAAATTAGTCCTGACAAAGTGGTAACTCTGTCAGGACGTCATATCCTAAAAAGCAGTTAGTTTAATCGTAAAGAAAACGGACGTTACGCGTAATATATGCACTTAACCCTGCACCGTTCTTGGCAAGACGTTTCATTTCTTCCACGTTTTCTCTGCCTGCTTTGTTGTAGCTATAAGAATATGGTTTGCCACCTTTAAACCACACGGTTATACGTGTAGCCTCAATCTCATAGCCAACGACTGGAAAGTTACCTCTCAAATTAGCATAAGGACTCGTAAATACCTCCTTTCTGTCTTTAGTGGCAACATGTTTCAGGTTGCTGTTATACACTTGAATAAATCCCATTCCTACTCCCAATAGGTTTGGAATTTATTCGCTAAAATCAAATGTCACATTTCCCGGATTAGCAGATGCAATATTTCTACAGTCTAATCCAGTAAGTTTTCCTGCTTTTTTAATGGTGAGTTTGCAATTAGTGCCAACTCCACTTGAAGCAATGTTTCTTAAATCCAACGAAGTGAACTTATCCGCATTGACAACAAGGTTTCCACCAGCAGAAGCAATGTTTCTTAAATCTAAGGATGTCATAATTGCTCTTTTTGTTTGCTATAAAGAAAAATATCTCTTATCTTCAGGTTACAGGGGAAGAAGTCTATAAAAGCCTGTCTACATATCCTCTCTCACGGACTTGTTGGCTTAGTAGATGAGCCAAATTTGAAACAAAAGTTCAGAGACTTCTGTGTTGCTTATACATCTACAAAAACCGTGCCATGTTTTGTTGGTATTCCATTTTCTTACTATCACCTTAATTCCGCAGCATAAATTCTTCTGAGAACTCCAAGTGTCTGAGAAACAAAGTTCTTAAAACACTTGGATATGTCAGAATTTTCACCTATCTTGGTGCTGCAAACATAACAAGTAAGCAAAAAACTGACATGACAAAGGTAGCAATTAAAAACGAGAATATCACTTCTTTCGGTGGAATTTATCATATTATGGACGTTTTCTCAAAGTTGGGCTTTGAAAGACAAAGATGGAAGGCAACAGACAGATATCTTCGGAAAGACATACAGTTTTTTGATGTGGACTTATTCTGTGGCAAAGAAAAGGTCGAAGGATTTTACGCTATGAATTTGCCACACCGCATGAAATGTGTTGATTTGGAAAATAGTGAATTTCGTCTGATGAATTTCGATCGAAACAACCCAGAATATATGTTTTATTACATGAAACTTAGAGAAAATATCTTTAACGATGATAATGCAGACATTGTACGTTGCGAAGAGATGCACAGAAGCATTGTTGTAAATGAAAAGATAAAGAAAGCGTTGTTCGAAGCAGGTTTAAAAGGACTACAGTTTAGCAACAGTATAGACATAACACCAAAAGAAAGAACCATTTACGAAAAGATTTAATAAAGTTGTTACTCAAAAGATTGTAAAGATAGAAAACTTAGGGGATGCGAGAAATAAAGAATGATAAACACCCCTATCTTAAACGTAATTCTGGATAAATTTACAATCAAATGTTATATCCTGTTCCCCCCTCAGTTTGGGTTGAAATAAGCAAGAGAAAATTTATAATAATAAAAAATAAATTTATTATCCTTAATTCCGCAGCGTAAAATCTTTTAAGAACTCCAAGTGTCTGAGAAACAAA
>CAUTPS010000137.1:0-4447 GCA_963540415.1 uncultured Prevotella sp. | reverse complement strand
GTGTCCATCTTCTCCAACCAAATACCGTCCTTATTGATCTTCGCTTTGATGTTACGGTCAGCAGAACAGCTTACACCCATACCGATAGGGCAGCTTGCACCGTGACGTGGCAGACGGATGATGCGGATGTCGTGAGCAAGATACTTACCACCAAACTGTGCACCAAGACCAATCTTGTAAGCCTCTTTGAGAATCTTCTTCTCGAGGTCGATGTCGCGGAAAGCACGTCCTGTCTCGTCGCCAGTAGTAGGAAGACTGTCGTAATACTTGATACTTCCGAGCTTAACGGTGAGGAGGTTCTTCTCTGCAGAAGTACCACCAATCACGAAACAGATGTGGTAAGGAGGACAAGCTGCAGTACCGAGGCTCTTCATTTTCTCAACGAGGAAAGGAATGAGCGTACCCTCATTCTGTATAGTAGCTTTGGTCATTGGGTAGAAGTAGGTCTTATTAGCAGAGCCACCACCCTTTGCTACCATTACGAAACGATATTCAGCGCCCTCAACAGCCTCGATGTCAATCTGTGCAGGGAGGTTACACTTGGTATTCACCTCATCGTACATATTGAGCGGAGCATTCTGTGAGTAGCGGAGATTCTCCTGTGTAAAGGTGTTGAACACACCACGAGAGAGTGCCTCCTCGTCCTCGAAACCAGTCCATACCTGCTGACCCTTCTCACCGTGAATGATAGCAGTACCCGTGTCCTGGCAGAAAGGCAGTACGCCTTTCACAGCTGTCTCTGCATTGCGGAGGAACTGGAGTGCCACGTACTTGTCGTTTTCTGATGCCTCTGGGTCGGTCAGAATCTTTGCAACTTGCTCGTTGTGTGCACGACGGAGCATGAACTCACAATCGTGGAAAGCCTCCTGTGCTAATAAAGTAAGTGCTTCTTTGCTTACCTTCAGAATCTCTTTACCTTCAAACTCACCAACGCTGATACCTTCCTTTGATACCAGACGATACTCGGTGTCATCTTTGCCCAATTGGAACATTGGTGCATACTTGAATTCTGCCATAATGTTTTGTTTACCTGTCTGCCCTTTATCGGTAGGGCAGACAGGGTTTTTTCTATTTGTTTATAATATGTTTTTGTATTCTTTTCTTACTGTTTATTAATAGCCGAAGATTTCTTCTGTTGTCACTCTCTGGATAGGTGCAATCTTTTCTAATGCCTTGAGGTCAAGTTCTTTCTCGTTACCAAGGATGATATACTTGAATGGCTTGTTAGCAATATACTCCTTCTCGAAGTTGATAACATCCTGCAGTTGCAGACTTGGAAGAGCGTTGTAAATCTTTTCACTCAATGAGGTGTCGAGACCTAAACGCTGTGCTGCAAGATAAGAGGTGAGAATAGCGTACTTTGTTGTACGAGCAGAAGCAAGGCTCTTCATCAAGCTTTGCTTGGCAAGGTCAAAGCCACTCTGGCGTACAGGTACGTTGTTGAGAAGCTTATTGAACTCTCTCACACAGTCCATCATCTTGTCATTCTGTGTAATGATGTAGGTGTAGAAGCTCTCATTACCTCCTAAACGATAAGGAGATGCATAGACAGCTGAAGCCGAATAAGCCAAACCACGTGCCTCGCGCAACTCTTGGAAGACGATGGCATTCATACCACCTCCGAAGTATTCATTGAAGAGGGCGATGATAGGGGCACGGTCGGCAGACCACTTCTGGTTCTGATTGTGGAGCTGAACCATGTAGATATTCTTTGCATCGTAAGGTGCAATGAGAACTTCGTTCTTAGGTGTTGTCTCCTCAGTATAACGCTTGATAGTAGGTACTGCAGCGAACTTCTTTGGTGTCTGGATAGTCTTGCTGACAAGCTGATCAACCTCTTTCAGGCTTGAAGGACCGTAGTAAAGCACTGTCAACTTATAGTTCTTCAAGTTCTTCAAAAGGTTAAGCAGTACCTGTGGGTTCATTGACTTCAACTCCTGTTCACTTGGAATGTTGCGAGTAGGGTTGTACTTTCCGTAGGTAGCATAGTCTCTAAGGGCAGAGAAGTTAGCCTTCTGGTTGGCTTTGTTATCGCTGCGTGACTTTAGAATCTGCTCTACATATAGGTCGTAAGCCTCCTTGTCAACCTTTGCATTGTTGAGTAAATTGTTCAGCAGAGCAAGTGCCTGAGGCAGGTTAGAGTTGAGACCACTTAACGTAATGTATGAAACTTCGTTTCTTTCAGAGAGGCTATAGTCGCAAGCTAACTTATAGAACTGCTGCTTAATCTGCTCGTTGCTGAGCTTATTAGTACCTAAGTAATCAAGATAACCAGCTGCATAGCTGAGCATTGGGTTATGTTCGTCACCGTAAGGAACTACGAAGCAAAGTGTAAAGAGGTCGTTTGTTTTGTCCTGCTTATAGAGAACAGGAAGACCCTTCTGTGTTGTTGCCTTGGTAAGGTCACGCTTGTAGTTAACAAACTGTGGCTGGATAGGAGTTGTCTTGGTGTTTACAATCTCCTTGAGGAAGTCACTCTGCTTGTCGTTATTGGTTGGGATTGGAGTGATAGTAGGCTTCTCAACCTTCTTAATCGTAGTGTCGTTACCTTGCTCCTTGTAGACACAAGCGAAGTCATTACGGAAGAATTGATTAGCAAACTTTACTATCTCAGCCTTTGTTAACTTTGAAATACGATTGAGTTTATCCACCTCCTGCTTCCAGTCTTTGTGGTTGATGAAGGCATCCACATACTGCTTTGCACGGAACTGGTTGTTATCTAACTGCGTATAATAGTAACGCTTGTAGTTGTTAACGATAGATGGCAAGAGATCATCAGAGAAGTTACCCTTCTTGAGTTTCTCAATTTCAGATAAAGCAAGGCTGCGTACCTCCTGCAAAGTCTGTCCACTCTTTGGCTGTCCATAGACATAAAAAACGGAGTAGTCGTTCATATCGGTCACTCCTGCCTCTATCTCTTGTACTTTCAGCTTCTGGTTGAGGTCGAGGTCGAAGAGTCCTGCTTGTCCGTTAGACAAGAGTTGTGCTATAACCTCTAATGTATCTAACTGCAAAGACTTACTTGCGTCTGCACGCCAACCCATGAAGAGCATAGGAGCTTCCTTACCAACAACAGTCGTATCAACGGGTGCTGTGAGGGCTGGTTGAGCTGGGAACTGTGGTACGTCGATGTGGGCGCTTGGCTTCCAATTGCCAAAATACTTCTCAATCGAAGCTACTGTCTTGTCTGGGTCGAGGTCGCCTGAAAGGCAGATAGCGATGTTGTTTGGTACGTAGTATTTGTTAAAATAGTTCTTGATGTTGGTGATTGAAGGATTCTTTAGGTGCTCACCAAGTCCGATAGTGGTCTGTGTACCGTATGGGTGGGTAGGAAAGAGCTTTGCAAAGAGGGCTGCATAGACTTTACGCCAGTCGCTTGAAAGACCGATGTTATACTCTTCATACACCGCCTCTAACTCTGTGTGGAAGCCACGGATAACCATATTCTGGAAACGATCACCTTGTACTCTTGCCCAAGTGTCAATTTCATTAGATGGAATATTCTCTACATAGCATGTTACGTCATTAGAAGTATAAGCGTTGGTACCCTCACTACCGATGGCAGTCATCATCTTGTCATACTCGTTTGGGATGTTGTAACGAGCTGCAAGTTGTGAGATAGAGTCAATCTGGTGGTACCATTGCTTGCGTGCAGCTGGGTCAGTGATACGGCGATACTGCTCGAAACGAGCCTCGATAGAGTCGAGGTAAGGGCGTTCTGCCTCCACATTAGAAGTGCCAAAGTGGGTTGTACCCTTAAACATAAGGTGCTCTAAGTAGTGAGCGAGTCCTGTTGTCTCCTTTGGATCATTGCGAGAACCCGTACGCACAGCGATATAAGTCTGTACACGAGGTTTCTCTTTGTTGACAGAAAGATAGATTTTTAGACCGTTTTTCAGTGTGTAGATACGTGTCTGCATCGGGTCATTCGGTATGCTCTCATAGCTGTAACGCTGCGCATAAGCCGTCACAGATGCAAATAGGAACAATAGTCCTAAGCTTAGTCCCTGCATGAGGGTACTGTTAAGGAAATGTTTTTTCATACAATCAGTATTTGTTTATTGTTATAATTGGGTAGAGAATGTAATGATTAATTCTCAAAATCAACCTCATGATCAAGGCTATTAACGAACGATTCAAAGACCTCTCTATCTACATCGCCCATTTCAAACTCCTTCTCGGCATCCTTTTTAATCTCTGCAATCCATGCACGGCGTGCTTCGATATAATCTCGTTTGATTCGTGCATCGTCCTCAGGAGTAATCTCATTAATACCATAGTATTCCAGAATCATGCGATAAGTCCATGCCCATTGATAGATACGATAGTTCTCGTTAATCTCTCGGAAGCGGTTAACCACTTCTTCTATCGTCTCAAGACTACCGCTCTTGATATCCTCAATGAGGCGTCGCTCTTCTGAAACTGGGAGCAGAAGACCAGAGAGGTC
>CAUTPS010000136.1:0-4454 GCA_963540415.1 uncultured Prevotella sp. | reverse complement strand
TTACAGAGAATCAAATACTTGCAGAGGTGTGTCTTATACCAGATTTACTTCACATTTTGAATTTTAAATGTTAAAACGATGTGAAGTAAATCTGGTATAAGACAATTATCTTGTAAACCTGTTCACTTGTCAACTACACAAGCAACTTGTTTACTCGTCAACTTGTCTACTCGTCAACTTGTCTACTTGACCACCACCTTACGTGTGGTGCCATCAGAAGACTTGATGATGTTAAGCCCCTTCTGTAGCTTTTGAATCTGTCGACCATCAACAGTGTAATACTTTTCTGTTGTAGTCTTGTTGAAGTTTGCACTCTCGATACCATCGGTAGGAAGTGAGGCAACCAATGGTTCGCTTGAATACTTCTTGCCGTCAGACTCATAAACCATTACGACCTTGAGGGATGTGATAGAACTATCATAGAAATGAAGAATACGAAGGTTATCGATAACCTTGAAGTCATAATTTCTCTTGTCCTTGTAGTTGAAAGGAATATTAGTCATTTCGTCCTCATTCATGTCACGATACAGACTTTCAGTCTTCTTGAACTTGAAAGGTTCTGTACTGCCATTAACATAGACATTGTAGTACATCTTCTCTGGGTTGAGAACGTTGCCGTTAACATCTGCGTTCTTGACATAGAATGCTAATTTAATCTCATTAGAAGTGTTGTCGTAGTTTGGAGTAGATGTTAAATAGAAGTATTCTGGTGTCGCTGGGGCTCCAACCTCCTTCTGAACGTAAGGAGTCAAGGTAAGAGCTTCATAGCTCTCTATATAGTCTTCACCAGTAATGTTATCCTCACTTGCTCTACCTAAAGAAGTTCTAAGAAGTTTAGAGGTAGTCAGTTTACCTGTTGCATCAATGCTGAACTCAAGGTTCTCTGCAGTCTTGGTTTCACTCTCGAAAGCTGCGGCAAAGGTGTGATACTCCGACTTATCAGCATCGTATTTCTTGAAGTCTGTCTTCTTAGTAATACCCAAATACTGGTTAGTAGACATGACAGCCTTGTCGCCTTGCTTGGTAAGTTTCACCCAAGTGTTTGCAAGTTTTTCAGCCTTGAACAAGCCCTTGATATAGATATCGTTGTTATTAGTCATTACCTCAACAATACGTGGAGAAGGATCAGACTTAGAAGTAACGGTGTACTGGCTCTTTGTAGCTGTAGCTGGTGGTGTAATAAGCTGCTCTTTAAGTGGTTCAATCGTAAGAGACCAGTCACCACCATAGTTATTTAGCCAGCTATTATTATAGGTAGCACCCCATATTTGCTTCTTCTGACCCATACCAGACATCTTGAGTATTCTTCCTTCCACTGTGAAATCTACGTAGTTATTTGCACCAACAGGCTCGTAATTCTTTCCATCATCAGAAGAAACCAAACGATTAAGAGAGATAGTACGCTCGCTACTTTCCTCCTCCTCATCGTCCCCACCGAGGTCATCTGTAAGGATATCCTGTGGTAGCTTTGCTCTATACTTACCATCAGCTTGTCTCTCGAGCTTCAACCATGACTTACTGTCGAGGCCTGATAGTGGATTGTAAATATAAATACAGCCATCCTCGCCGATAACAATCTTAGATACCAAGCCTTCATATCTGCCTGGCTGTATACCTGTCCAACCCTTCTTAACCCAAGACTTGCTTGAGCGATACAGGTTTTCAATCAGCTTACCTTTAGGTGTGTCCTTTATTATCTGAGCGGAAGCTGTAAGGCTCAGTACTAAGGCACAAATTGAGAATAAAGTTCTTTTCATAACTGTTACTTTTGATTAAATGATTTATATCGTTTGTCCTTGTTTTAGAAATCATAGCCAATACCTATGGTACAGTAGCTACTTCCTGTGTCTGCAGTCTTTAGGTTATATGCTCCGTTCAGGCGTAATCCGTGATACTTGAAGCCTGCACCCATAGTGATATGGCTGAGGTCATGGTCACCATACTCATAGCCTGCACGTACTGATACCATCTTATTATAGGTGTATTCAAGTCCGCCACCAAGCATAAAGAGTTTGGCTTCTGAAGGTTGGAAGAAATAACGAGAAGACAAGGCTGCAGCAACTTGATGCTTCTCTGCTACATCAACAGACAGCGCACCACCTACGGCAAGATAGGTTGGGAGCGTCGTCTTGTGCTTGTTACCATAGTCGAGTTGAGGACCAATGGCACCCACCTTCGCATCAAGCATGAGGTTGGCTGGTTTGTTGGCAAGGGTCAACTCGTTGTTTTGATAGGCTCCACCCACGCTGAAAGCAGCACCTGTAGCATTCTTAGAGAGGTGACTATAGATAAGACTTCCTGTTGCGTAGGCAGCGAATCCCTTACCTAAGAAATAGGTATAACCCAAATCGAGGGTCCAGTTATAAGGCTTATAGTCCTTAGTTGGATTGCCCAAGAGGTCGGAACCCTTTAGACTTAGTCCTCCTGCATAGCGGAAACCAGCTAAGACAGCATGACGCTTAGCCAACTTATAGCCAGCAGAAAGCGCGTAAATACCGAAGGTTCCATCGGCACCCTCTGCCTTTTCAAAGAGAGAGGCAGAAGCATCTGCGGTGAACTTCTTATCCGTTGTGAAGAAAGCAGCAGGATTATTGTATAGATACATACCCTCAGCAGCAGCCGAAGCATTACCCATAGCGGCTGTTCGGGCATCGGTATTCGCTGTTAATATCGAGAGATCTTGTCCCTGAGCATTAGCCTGCGTAGCACCGAAGAATGCTGCGCAAGCCATGAGAATGATATGTTTTGTATTCATACTTGTTGTGTTTATCGTTTAATGAACATCTGGGTATGGTTGCCCTTACTGGTATATACGGTCAGTTTATACGTTCCAGGATTCAGTTTAGAAAGGTCAAGTGTGGCTACGTTGTTCTTGTCTGGAGTCACAGTAGCCTTCATCAGACGCTCACCCACAGTAGAACTGATAACGAGTTCAGCCTGTTTTACCTCTGGATTGAGTAGGGCGTTGATGTCTTTCTGCACTGGAATAGGGTAGACGGCATAGACAGGAGCCGACTTCTTTTCGACTACTCGCACTTGGAAAGAGCCATCAGAAGATGTCTCACGACCATCTGTTGCAGCAATGCTGATACGTGTAACACCCTTCGTTTGAGGTTTCAACTGAAGGTTGTCATTGTGGATAGTAGCTGTAGCGATACTACCATTGGCAGCTGTGGCTTTGTAAGTAAGCTGAGTATTGCTACTATGTGTGTAATGACCAGTCAATGGAATCGTTACTACTCCCTCGTCCAATCCAATGATATAGTTCTCGAATGGCTTTGTTAGCTGTGGTGGAATGTACTTCACAATCTTAAATGTAAAGCTCTTCTCTGCCTTTGCTCCTAAGTCATCTGAGAGAATAAAGGTGCAGTTGTAACTACCAGCTTCGAGCACAGGAACGAGGTTGACGGTCACAGTATTGCCCTTCACAGTGTAAGAAACACCCTTAGTTTCGCCCGTAGTTTTGATGTCCCAGTTGTGACCATCAGGGTCAGCAACGTTGAAGGTGAACGACTTACGATCGTTCTCCATGACCTCTATTGCCTCTGTTGGGAAGTTTGTCGCCTCAGGAGCATGGTTGAGTCGGGTCGTACATTTCTGAATCATAGGCTCAGAAAGGTTGCCCCAACGGTCCACTGCTACCACTGCAACGCTATAGGTAGTGTTGTCTTTCAAGTCATCAAAGTCATACTTAAGTGTCTCACCCAAGATATGACCCATGCCATTGATTTCTCTGTAGGTCATATCCTTGAGTTTTTCGACTGTCAATTCGCCCTGAGCAATGTAGAGTCGATAGAAGGCTGCAGTCTTATCCTCGTCCTTGGCGATGCTCCACTCCGCATTGATGTCTACGAAATCAGGTGTGAGCGTGAGCGTTCCGACCTTCTCTGGCGCAATCTTTGTGTCTGATTCAAAGGCAGCTTCGGCATCAATATAACCCTTACCTAACTTACCTTTGTACGTTGGATTTTGCTCATCGATGTTATAAGGACGGTAAGCTGTAATCAAACGTGACTTTAATTCCTCATTAGTAAAGCCCTGACGACCAAAGTAAGAGGCGATGAGTGCTGCAATACCTGACACGTGTGGGCATGCCATTGATGTGCCTTGGAAGTAAGCATAACCTGATGCAACCTTCTTCTTTGGTACTGTACTCAATACGCCTGCCTCTGTTCCGAAGCGGTCTTGATCACCACCTGGTGCCGTAATGGTCACCCATTTAGCATAATTACTATAACTTGCCTTACTGAAGTCCCATGCCATTGCAGCGACAGAAACCGTTGGTGCGTAACAAGCAGGGTAAGCAGAGAACTCCTTGTTCTCATTACCAGCAGCGAACATAACCACACCACCCTTCATTGGAGAGTCTGGACGCTGGTTGCCATTAGCATCACAACCAGCCATCTTGATGAAGTAGTCGACTGCTTCTTTCAGCAACTGAGGCATAGAGGTGA
>CAUTPS010000135.1:0-4473 GCA_963540415.1 uncultured Prevotella sp. | reverse complement strand
ATGTGCTTTGCAATAAAATCATGCAAAATACGTTTAACATATATAATCTTTAACAAAATAAATAACAAAACCTATGAAACGAATAGCTATTCTAATCGTATTAGTTACATCAACTTTGGTATCAATGGCACAGAATAAACCTGGTACATGGTCAGTGATACCGCATGTTGGAGTGTCAATTTCTTCTTTGTTAGGAGGGTCTGGTATTTACGAAGTTGCTGACAATGAGGTTGTTGAGGTTAAACCCTATGCGTCATTAGGCTTTATTGGCGGAGCAGATGTGATGTATCAAGCATCAGATGTTGTTGGTGTTTCAGCTGGTTTATCTTTTGTTCAAGCAGGTTGTAAGTTTAAAGATGATAAAGAGAAGAACTCTGTAGTATATAATCGTAATTTGCGAATGAATTATGTTGCTATGCCGATTCTAATCCATAGTTATTTGTTACCAGGATTCTCAGTAAAGGCAGGTGTAGAGCCAACTTGGTTACTTGGTGCAAGAAGTCATGAAATACAACAGTCGTTTGATGTGGACAAGGAGAGTAGGAAGTCTAACTTCCACGAAGATGAGTTTACTATCGATATAAAGAATGGTATGCGTAAGTTTGGTCTTTCTATACCAGTTGGCGTAAGCTATGAGTACGAAAACGTTGTGTTAGGAGCATTATATCATGTGGGAGTCTTTAATATTTACAAGAAAGGTGACTCTTCTCGTAGCAGCGTGTTTGAGGTGTCTGTAGGTTATAAATTAAATCTTTAAGACAACGCTAAGGCTTTTTTTGTTTATTAAAGAAATACGGTAACCATGTAATATCGTTGTTCGTTGTCTTTCATTTCAGGATGAAGTGGAAGACAACTAATTATATAGGTAAATTGCTTATAGTGGTTAAGATTTTCAGTAAATAGGGCTGTAAATTAAAAAAAATACCGTAAGTTTGCACATTATAATAAATATGATGAAACGGAACTTTTTAATCACATTATTTCTAATAGTGAGCTTGGGTACTATTGCTCAAGTGAATCATCCTATCTCTGTTCGTAGCGATGAACGGCCGTCAATGGATAAGATTCAAGCGTATATTGATTCACTAAAATCGCTGAAGGATAGTGTGTTTACACGTAAGATGCCGAAAGTTCAACGCGGGCAGAGGCTTCGTCGGAATGATATGCGATTGTTTTTACCACTGACCTATTATGGTAATGTGGCAGAAGGACTGTTTACACGTGATAGAAAGGAAAGTCCAATTCTCTCAGAGTTGATGCACCTTTACTTGACACGTCCTGACCTTGTGCAGGGGACTGATCGTATGGTACAGCAACAGCAGACGAAATTAGATGATATCAAAGCACCAATACATCATGATCCTACATTGGTAGAGAAAGTGGCTGATCGTCCTGTTGAGCCAACAAATGTACCTGTAGAAGTTTTGGTAAAGCGTCCTAATTTTTGGACGTTTAGTGGTGATTATGCTCTACAGTTCCTGCAGAATTACGTATCTGGAAACTGGTATAAAGGTGGCGAAAGCAATTATTCTGCTTTGGCTTCATTGGTCATGCAAGCTAATTATAATAATAAGCAGAAAGTGAAGTGGGAGAACCGTTTGGAATTAAAATATGGTATGCAGAGCAGCCGTTCAGACTCTTTGCATAGTTTTAAGAGTACAGAGGACCTGATTCGTCTTACCTCTAAACTCGGTTTGCAGGCAACAAAACGTTGGTATTATACGGTGCAGTTTGTTGGCAATACGCAATTTAGCCATTCTTACCGTTCAAATGATCCAAAGGTTTATTCAGCTTTTGCGGCTCCATTGAACATAAACCTTTCTATTGGTATGGATTACTCGGTAGACTGGATGAACCATCGTTTGAAGGGTAACTTCCACTTGGCTCCATTAGCTTATAATATGAAGTATACTCGTATGTTAGAGTTGACGAGTCGTTTGGGTATCAAGGATGGTAATCATTTTCTACACGACTTCGGTTCTGAGTTTACGGTTGATTTAGAATGGCAGTTGATGGAATCGCTTACTTGGAAGACACGCCTGTATGGCTATTCGACTTATAAGCGTACGGAGTTAGAATGGGAGAATACCTTTACTTTTCGCTTCAATCGCTATATATCAAGTCGTGTGTTTATCTATCCTCGTTTTGATGATGGTGTACGTCGTGATGACCATTATGCCTTTTGGCAGTTGAAGGAGTTTGCTTCTATAGGCTTCCAGTATAGTTTCTAATTGAATGATGCAAGTTAAAAGGTATAGAGGCCATTTCGTGGGTTCTATCATCAATATAACCTCAAACGTAGAGGAAGATGAACGTAGCGGAGTATCTAAACCTTGAAACGTAAATACTAACCATCCCCTTCTCGTACAGAGAGGGGGATAGTGTGTGTTATTATAACTGCATTTCTTTTACTTTTTTTATAATCAATAGACTTTGAGATTCAAGATTTTTATGTACATTTGCATCGTAATCAATATTAATACCGTTTTTATGTAGATTTTATTGAGCGCACATTTGTGAAGGAATCTAATTCTTTTAATAAGTTAATATCAAAAATAATAACAATAAAGACTAATCAATGAAGTATCATCAACGCATGTTTAGAACTTTAAGAAGGTTACCTTCTTTGGTGTTTCTGACAACTTTTATCTTGATGCTTTCGTGGAGTTCTCCTGTTTCTGCACAAGTAGCGGGTAAGAAATTCTCGATTTCGTTTAAGGATAAGAGTGTTGCTCAGATTTTGGATTTCATTTCTACAAAGGGAGACTACAAGATTAATTACTCTGACGATGTTAAGAACGACACGTTGCTTCTTACGATATCGTTTGAGGATGTAGACGAACTGAGTGCTGTGGAAAATCTATTGTCTCACTCATCTTTCGTCTATAATATTGATGGTAAGGTGATTGATGTGTTCAAAATGAAGAACGCAACACAAGGACAATACACGATTCGTGGTACAGTAAAAGACAAAGATGGATTGGGAGTGCCTTTTGCTATTGTGCAAATTAAGGGTACGTCGCAAGGTGTTACCGCTGATATTGACGGTAACTTCTCAATGCCTGTAGAGAAAGAGGAGGGGACGATTACTATCTCCAGCGTGGGCTATGATGCTAAAACGCTAAAGTATCATGCTGGTAAAGCTATGAACGTTATCCTGACTTCTTCAGCTATCGCAATGGGTGAGGTTACTGTTGTTGCCTATGGTAAGCGTAATACACGTGAGCAAGTGGGTGCTGTGGCTTCTGTAAAAGTTGAGGATTTGCAGAAGGCACCAACGGCAAGTATTGAGAACCTCTTGCAGGGTCGTATGGCTGGTGTAGATGTAACTAACCTCTCAGGTTCACCTGGTGGTGGTGGTTCTCGTATTACTATTCGTGGTTTTAGCTCTCTTAATCAGAAGGGTATCAATGATGGATCCCCTCTCTATGTGATTGATGGTATTCCAGTGTCAAGTAGTGCAGGAGATGCAACGGGTGGTATCAACCCATTGTCAGGACTCGATCCTTCAAGTATTGAGTCTGTACAGGTACTTAAGGATGCTGCATCAGCGTCCCTCTATGGTTCACGTGCTGGTAATGGTGTTATCCTTATTACAACGAAGAAGGGTAAGTCTGGACGTTCTGAAGTGAGCTTTAATTTCTCACAGTCTCTTTCTTGGTTGCCAAGTACACCAATGCAAACCCTTGGTAAGGGTGAACGCGATATTGCGCTTCTTCTTGCAAAGAGTCAGAGAGCTGCACATTATGATTATATCACAGATAAGTTGATTTATCCAGGTTCTTATAAGGATTCCTATGGTTGGGATGCTGATAATGATGGTGCGTACGACTATTTGTGGCGTAATGGTAGGGTGTTAGATCCAGAACGTCGACTGCCAGGTATTGCACAAGATTCACTTAACACCTTCTATAATAACAGAACAAACTGGTGGAAGTATGCCTTCCGTGTAGGTAAGGTGACCAAGGCTGATATGTTGTTGGCTGGTGGTACTGACAATATTAGATATATGGTTAATGCTGGTGTCTATAATGAGACTGGTATTATGATTAGTTCTAACTTCCGTCGTTTTAGTTTGTTGAGTAATCTTGATTTCAATCTGTCAACAAAGTTGAGTGCTTTCACACGTATTAATCTTACATATGCTACGCAGAAAGCTGGAGCAGATGGAGGTCGTGTGCAGGGATTGACATTCGATCCGAAGCGTACATCAACTCTCTTGCCAGGTAAGGGTAGTACTGCTGAACAAGTGGCATTGAGGCAATTGAAGGATATTGATAAGACCAACTCAAATTATAATGTTCGTTTGAGTGTCGGTTTGAACTATAACATCTTGAAGGGTCTGAAGTTCTCTTCTACTTATTCGCTTGACCATTACTTCACACGTGTGTACACATTCACACCTGATTATTTGAAGTATGATAAGAAGTCTGAGGTTCAGGCTTCTAATATTGCAATGACGAATATTCAGAC
>CAUTPS010000134.1:0-4517 GCA_963540415.1 uncultured Prevotella sp. | reverse complement strand
CATCTCAATATATAAAATTTTCGCACAAGAAAAAATGCTGCGGAATTAAGGTATAATTATAATTTGTGTGTGCCTTGCTTTGGTCGTTATATATCAATCTCTCTTTTCTATATAGTTTTTTTTACGTACCTTTGCACTGATAATTCGTCTATTTTTAATAATTAATCGCATAATCTAATGAAGTTATTTAGACCAATGGTTCTTGCAATGATGGCAGGACTCTTATTTTCTTCTTGTATTAAGGAGGAAGCATTAAATGCGGAAGCAGATATTACAGATGTTATGGTTGACGGTACAACACTGGTCCGTAAACCTGTTATCACGAATAATGAAGTACTCTTCTATGTCAATGGTTGGGAAGACTTAACTAATTTGGCTCCAAAGTTTAAGATCACTGAAGGTGCAAAGATTGAGCCTGAGAGTGGTACTAAGTTAAACTTTACACAGCCTCAGAGCTATACAGTGACCTCACAAGATGGTCAGTGGAAGAAGACTTATAAAGTGTCATTTGTAAGTAATGATGTTGCAACTGATTACCATTTTGAGACGCTTAAGGTTGATTCTACCAGTAAGTATCATACTTTTGTTGATAAAACAGCTGATGGTAACCTTGCAGAGTGGGGTAGTGGTAACTCTGGTGTGTCTTTCCTTATGGGTGATAGCAACGCTTCTCAATATCCAACAAGTCAGGCAGAAAATGGTTATGTGGGTAAGTGTCTGAAGCTGACAACCGTCAGCACGGGTTTCCTTGGTGCTATGTTCGGTGCCCCAATAGCAGCAGGTAATCTCTTTACAGGTGATTTCCAAATTGATATGGGTAACCCAGCAAAGTCAACTCACTTTGGTCGTCCATTCTACAAGATGCCTAAGGAGTTGATTGGCTACTATAAATATAAGGCTGGAGAGAAGTTCCAAGATAAAGATAAGAAGGAGATTAAAGGCCGTAAGGATAGTTTGGCAATTTACGCGGTACTCTTTGAAACAGGCGATGGAGTGGAGTCTCTTGATGGTACTAATTCGCTGACCAGTGACCGTATTGTCCTTCTTGCACAGCTCAAGAATGCTAAGGAAACAGACGAATGGACACGTTTCTCTATCTCATTTGAGCCTGTAGCAGGTCGCACTGTGGACAGTGAGAAGTTGAAGAAGGGTAAGTATAGTCTTGCTATCATCATGTCTTCAAGTAAGGATGGTGCCTTCTTCAATGGTGCTGTTGGCAGTACGCTCTATGTGGATGAACTGAAGTTATACTCTGAGTAGTAGTTGTTTGGAGTTGACAAGTAACGAGTTTAATGGTTTGAGAGTTAACACAAAGATATTAAAGATAAAATAAGACAAATGAGACAACATATTATTGCAG
Source organism: uncultured Prevotella sp. (assembly GCA_963540415.1). Taxonomy (GTDB): domain Bacteria; phylum Bacteroidota; class Bacteroidia; order Bacteroidales; family Bacteroidaceae; genus Prevotella. The sequence goes on along the minus strand of CAUTPS010000134.1, from coordinate 3,157 downwards.
TTGCAATCATGGCAATGAGCTGTGCAACGACAGCCTTCGCACAAACAGACCGTACTTCTTCACTAAGCAGTGCAGAACAAAATGGCTGGGAATATGAGGTAAAAGCTGGTGTAAATATTGGTGGTGCTTCTCCGCTTCCTATGCCTGTAGAAATCAGAGAGATAAGTAGTTATAGTCCAAAGTTCAATGGAACGTTAGAGGGAACAGTCACTAAATGGCTCGGTAAGGACCAGAAGTGGGGTGTTTCTACTGGTTTGAAGTTTGAAGAGAAGGGTATGATTACTGGTGCAAACGTGAAGAACTACAGCATGGAGATTCTCAATGATGGTAGTCGTGTGGCAGGTTATTGGACGGGTTATGTAAAGACAAACTATAATACAACCCTCCTCACCATTCCTGTTATGGCAAACTATCGTTTCAATGATCGCTGGAAGGTGCGTGTAGGGCTTTACTCTTCTATCAAGTTAGATGGTCAGTTTACGGGTAACGTAAGTGATGGTTATCTGCGTGAAGGTACTCCTGTGGGTGAGAAACTTACTTTTGCTGATGGCAATACAGCGTCATATGATTTCTCATCTAACCTTCGTCACTTCCAGTGGGGTGGTCAGTTAGGTGCAACATGGCGTGCTTTCAATCACTTCACAGTCAATGCTGACCTTACATGGGCATTCAATAACATCTTTGAAAGTGATTTCAAGACGATTAGCTTTGGACTTTATCCAATCTATCTTAACCTCGGATTCGGATATCGTTTTTAAGTTTCTTCCGTTAAATGTGTATACTTTTAGTATAGCTTTAACGGAAAAAACGAAGTTGCTCATTAAATAAAAACATAGCTAAGACAGCCATCTGCCAATTTTATTATCAGCCCTCGACACGGAAAGCTTTTTAATTTCAACACTTTAAATAATATGGATAAGGCTTTGAAAGATTATTACATTTCTTTGCTTAAACCTTCTTCAAAATCAAGTACAAAGCCGTTCAAAAAGCAACTTTGCAACCATCAGGGAATCAATTAGTTATAAAGTAACGAAATTAAAGGTGCTTAATTGGGTTTCAAAAGGGCGTTAGTTAGACTTCAAAAGGGCACCTTCTGGAAGTCAATTAGGCGTCTTTAAGAAGCTAAAAGAGCATGTTTTGGTTTTGAGTCGCACGAAAATAGTTTACAAAAACTAAAAGAATGGGAATAAGTGGTATTGTCTTACGGAGAGTATAAGTCTTTATTCTATTTCAATCTATGCATTTAATAGAAGAACTATTCTTATTACTCTAAATGCGAAATAAGTAAAAAGGCTCAGTCGACAACATCTTCGTTTGTCTACTGAGCCTTTTCTTTTTGATTGATGTATATCGTTATTTTACAATACGTTCCAGTTCAACAGCCATTTCTTCTTGTAGTTCTTTTGCCTTTACAGCAGCAACTTCAGCAAAGTCGGTATCAGTACTTGCGTAGATAATACCACGTGATGAGTTCACCAGCAGGCCACAATCCTTTGTCATTCCATACTTACAAACCTCCTGCAAACTACCCCCCTGTGCACCAACACCTGGTACTAAAAGGAAATGTTCAGGAGCTATACGACGAATGTCTTCAAACATCTTGCCCTGTGTTGCGCCTACAACGTACATGAGATTTTCCGTTGTTCCCCATTCTTGTGACTTCTTTAAGACTTTCTCAAAGAGGCGTTCACCCTGCTTATCCTCTGTCAGCTGGAAGTCATGACTACCTTTATTACTTGTCAATGCAAGCAAGATAACCCACTTTCCGTCATACTCAAGGAAAGGCTTTACACTGTCTTCGCCCATGTATGGAGCAACAGTAACAGAATCAAGATTATACTCTTCGAAGAAAGTCTGGGCATACATCTTAGATGTGTTGCCGATATCACCACGCTTAGCATCAGCAATGATAAAGTGGTTTGGATGATTCTCCTTTATGTATTGAATGGTCTTTTCAAATGCTAACATACCTTTCAAACCATAGCACTCATAGAAAGCGAGATTTGGTTTATAGGCTACGCAATAAGGTGCTGTAGCATCAATGATTGCCTTGTTGAAAGTAAAGATAGGATCATCCTCTTTCTTCAAGTGTGCTGGTATCTTGTTGATATCAGTGTCAAGTCCCACACATAAGAATGTCTTCTTTGTGAAAATTTCGTTGATTAACTGTTGTCTGTTCATAAAGGTTATCTACTTAATATTAGTTTTACAACTCTGTTTCCTTCAACTTCTCAGCATTTTCTGCAACGGTCAAAGCGTCAATCATATCTTGGATTTCTCCATTCATGAAGCCCTGAAGGTCGTGGGTAGTGAAGCCGATACGGTGGTCAGTAACACGTCCCTGTGGGTAGTTATAAGTGCGAATCTTAGCACTTCGGTCACCTGTTGATACCAAAGTCTTACGGCGACTTGCGATGTCATCAACATACTTCTGATGCTCGTGGTCATAGATGTAAGTGTAAAGACGGCTCAATGCACGCTCCTTATTCTTTGGCTGATCACGTGTCTCGGTACACTCGATAAGGATTTCTTCAACCTCACCAGTGTTAGGATTCTTCCAAGGATAGCGCAGACGTACACCAGACTCAACCTTATTTACGTTCTGACCACCAGCACCACTGGAACGGAAAGTATCCCACTTGATATCGCCTTCGTTGATATTTACTTCGAACTTATCAGCCTCTGGCAATACGGCTACTGTCGCAGCGGATGTGTGCATACGACCTTGTGTCTCAGTAGCAGGTACACGCTGTACACGGTGAACACCTGACTCATACTTTAAGGTACCATAGACATTATCACCCTCAACGGCAAAGTCAATCTCTTTAAATCCACCTGCAGTACCCTCAGATACAGCTGTGATAGAGAGCTTCCAGCCCTTCTTGTCGCAATAACGCTTGTACATATTAAAGAGATCACCGGCAAAGAGCGCAGCTTCATCACCACCAGCACCACCGCGAATCTCCATCTGAACGTTCTTTGCGTCCTCTGGATCCTTTGGTACAAGTAGCAACTTGATTTCCTCTTCGAGTGCAGGTTGAAGTGCTTCGTTCTCAGATAACTCCTCACGTGCCATCTCTTTCATCTCCGCATCACTCTCATTAGCAATGATATCTTTTGCCTCTTTGATAGTGGTAAGACAGTTGATATAACGGCG
>CAUTPS010000133.1:0-4538 GCA_963540415.1 uncultured Prevotella sp. | reverse complement strand
GCCTGTTTGGGCTTGCTGAGATTATACCCATTGACCTGATACGGATAATGCCGTCGTAGGAAGATTCCCCCTTTTTATTTTATCTTAATATCATCAACCTGGGATATGAAAAGAATTATCCTATTTACAGCAGCATTAACTTGTGTTGCTATAACAAAGGCGCAAACAATGACCGACACGCTGAAACAACAGCATCTCGACGAGGTCGTTGTGGCAGGTGTACGTGTACCAAAGAGTGCTCCATACGCAGTATCTAATATTAAAAAGAAGGAACTTGAAGCCTTTTCTAAGAGTGGACGTGAACTACCCTTCCTCCTCGCTCAGACGCCGGGCGTATTAGCTTGGGGCGAGAATGGACTTGGAACGGGTACGGCAGCAATGCGCATTCGTGGTGCTGCAGGCAGTAGAATCAACATCACCTTAGACGGTGTTGCACTCAATTCGCCTGAGGACCAGACGGTCTTTTGGGCAAACATGAACTCATACGCTTCGTTGATGAATAGTGTACAGATACAGCGTGGTATCGGTACTTCAACCAATGGTGACGGTGCTTTCGGTGGTTCGGTGTCGTTGGCAACGAGTGCACCAAGCCGACAACCAAGCGTAGAGGTGAGTGGTTCATACGGCTCATACAATACGTATAACGCAGGTGTGAAGTTCTCTACGGGTCTGTTGTTCAATCATCTTATCTTCGATGGAGCCTATCACGAGACCGCAACAGACGGATATGTCAACGGAACAAGTGGACGTTCGGGTTCTTACTATGGTGGACTAACATGGTTGGGCGATAACTTCCGCATCAGCTATAAGAACATTGGCAACTTCGAGAAGACGGGTCAGGCATGGAATGGTGTCGTTACGGGTAGCAATGACTTGAGTTTGATGGATGGTACCTACGGCGCAAAGACAGGTATCATGACCTATAAAGATATGTACGAGAGAGGGTTAGGTAAATTCAACCAACTCTATGAATACCTGCAGACCGATGCTAACGGAGCCTTCGTAAAGGATGCAAACGGCAACTATCAGACAGCCCGTTACACGATGCGTGACGGCTCATTCTGGAACAAGACAACAGATAATTTCTATCAGAATCATAACCTCTTATCGTTTGCTTTCCACCCTTCCAACCATTGGAGTCATAACGTAACCCTGCATTACACCTACGGTTACGGCTATTACAGCGAATTTAAGCATAATACAAAGTTTGCTAAATTCGGCTTGGCATTCACCGATAGCAATGGTAAGTTTATCAAGAAGTCTGACTTCGTACGCCTGAAAGGTTTGTCACAGCACACCTACGGCATTGTTTACACCAGTAATTACAAGGACGAGAATTGGGACGTAACGGGTGGACTGAACCTGCAGCAGTTCCGTGGCAGTCACTTCGGCTACCTTACTTATATAAAGAATGAGGAGGCAGATGCGAAATATCGTGCTGGTGGCAATGATTATAAGTATTATGACTCTAAGGCACATAAGTATGATTACAGCGGATTCTTCAAGGCAAAATACAACTTTGCAGACTATTGGAACGTATTTATGGACCTGCAGATCCGTCATGTAGAATATATGACTGATGGTCAGAACGACCGTTTCTATAAGGACGGACATGGCTACAAGAACCAAGTTTTGAACATCGAGGAGCGTTATGACTTCGTCAATCCAAAAGCGGGTATCAGCTATTATCGTGGCGGTCACAAGGCATACGCTTCTATTGCACACGCCAGTCGTGAACCAGAACGTAACAACTTCACCAACAACGGTAGTTATCCTGCACCATCACCAGAGCGTATGATGGACATCGAAATGGGCTATCAGTTCAATGGTCGGAACTGGAGAGCAGGAGTTAACCTCTATTATATGGACTATAACAACCAGTTTGTACAGACTGGTGCGCAGAGTGATATCGGTGCGAATCTGACTACAAACATCAAGGACAGCTATCGTATGGGTGCTGAGATTGAGGCTGGATGGAGCCCACTGTCATGGTTGACCGTTGAGGGTAATGCTGCCTTGAGCCGTAATATCATCAAGGATTTTGACGAGATGGCAAGCGTTGACTGGGAGGCTTCATTCCGTAAGATTCATTACAACCACTCTACTTTGGCTTTCTCTCCATCAGCCATCCTCAATGGTATGCTCAATCTTCATTACAAAGGCTTTGAGGCAGTATGGCATACCAACTTCGTAAGTCGTCAGTATCTCGACAATACCGAGAACATGACACGTTCACTGCCATGCTATTCACAGACGAATGTCAACCTCAGCTATACCCTTCGTCCAAGCAAACACATTGCTGGGCTGAAGGAAGCTGTCTTCGGTGTGAACCTCAACAATATCTTCAACCGCCATTATGCAGCCAGCGGATGGGTGTACAGCACAATCCTCGACAACAACGGTCATCCTAACGAGAACCGTTATACGCAGATTGGCTTCATCCCAATGGCAGGCTTTAATATGATGGGAAGTGTTGCGTTGAAGTTTTAAAAGAAAGCAACCAAACAACCCACCAAGCAACCCACCGACTGGCCCCTCCCCCTTCCCCTCCCCCGAAGGGAGGGGCGTAGATAGCGAGATACCCCTTGTGATTAACATGAGTTTACAAGTAGACATGTTTACATGTAAACAAGTTGTCCTACTTGAGTGTTGACTCTTTTTTACAAGCAATCTACAAGCATACGGTACATTTCACGCCCCTCCCTTTGGGGGAGGGGAAGGGGGAGGGGCCGGTTGGTGGTGGATGATGGTTTGTTGGTGGATGGTTTGTTATTGATTGCTTTTCTTTCATATTCATTATGACATTAGACATGCTGGGCTGCATCGTCGGCCTAATTTACATCTATCAAGAATACAAAGCGAGTATATGGCTTTGGTTGACGGGGATTATTATGCCTGTCATCTATATGTTTGTCTATTACGAGGCAGGACTGTATGCGGACTTTGGAATGCAGATATACTATACCTTAGCAGCCATCTATGGCTTTTTGTATTGGAAGTTCGGAAGGAAGAAAGGGGCGGAGGAGATTCCTATCACACACTATCCTCGACAGTTGATACTCCCCTCATTGCTTACCTTCCTCCTTCTCTGGGCTGCACTTTATATCATCCTCATCAAGTTCACAAACTCTACCGTACCGGTATTAGATAGCTTCGGCAATGCACTCAGCTTCATCGGACTGTGGGCGTTAGCAAAGAAATACATCGAACAGTGGTGGATATGGATTGTTGTCGACATCGAATTAGCAGGACTTTATGTATATAAAGAGATTCCTTTCACCGCAGGACTCTATGCCTTCTATGCTGTTGTTGCTGTGGCAGGGTACTTTAAGTGGAAGAGGAGCCTCCCCCAACCCCTCCGAAAGGAGGGGAGTGCAAATAGGGAAGACCTCCCCTAACCCCTCCAAAGGAGGGGGATGCCTAACGGGATAAAGGTTCCTCAGAGTTCCCCAAAGCTATTCCATAGGCTGAAGGAAAAGTTACTGCAATAAATAAAACGCATATAAATTATCTCGAAGAGAGAAAGAATAAAATAAAGTTACTGCAATAAATAAAACGTATATAAAGTATCTCAAAGAGAGAAAGAATAATATAGAACTGCAAAGCAAATGATTATCAATAATAAAGAGAATAACAAGGACGGACAACACCAACACATTCCCAACGAACACTCCGTTAGGCTTTCCCCTCCTTTGGAGGGGTTAGGGGAGGTCTTCGGGGGAGGCTTTAGCACCGTCATCCTTGCTGCTGGCGATTTCCCAACCCACGTCCTACCCCTTCACATCCTACGTACTGCAGAGAATCTGATTGTATGTGATGGTGCTTTGGAGGATTTATTGGAATCTGAAATAGAACCTACAGCAGTGGTGGGTGATGGCGACTCACTCTCTGAAGAGCTGAAACAACGCTATGCACACATCTATCATCCGATTTCAGAGCAGGAGTTTAACGACCTGACCAAGGCTACCCTCTTTGCTCGTTCACATCTGAAGATGGAAGCATCTACACACACTCGCCCTCGCTTCTGCTACCTTGGAGCAACGGGCAAGCGTGAAGATCATACTTTGGGCAACATCTCTCTCATGCTCTATTACTATCGCCAGTTGGCTATCGACCCGGTGATGGTAACCGACTATGGATATTTTGTTGCAGCATCGGGTACAATGCGCTTTGAATCATTCCCCGGACAGCAAGTCAGCATCTTCAATGCTACCTGCAAGGAGCTAAGTAGTAATGGACTGAAATGGGATATCTATCCATTCAGCGAGCTATGGCAGGGAACACTGAACGAAGCCTTATCGAATGAATTTACAATCAAAGCGGACGGTGATTACTTAATTTACCGTACGCATAAAATATAACAAACCTTTTTCTACAAATCAAAATGCCATATCTTCATCTCCGTAGGGAGATGTCGATATGGCTTTATTTATAACCGAATGTAAGAAGTTTTATTATACAAAGGGGCTTATTCTCTCACCCAAACTATTGTAAGAAACAAGGTTTTATTTCACTACAACCTTCACAGACTTACCACC
>CAUTPS010000132.1:0-4559 GCA_963540415.1 uncultured Prevotella sp. | reverse complement strand
GATAGTTACAAGAGTCATCGAAAACACCATTTTTAACCTAAAAGTAAGACATCAAACGCATTGTTTTGTCATAATATTTCATACACATATAACGCTTATTTATGCGCTATGTACCTACCGTAAATTATACTATTCATTAAAGAAAGTTTAGATAAAAAGTTATGAAAAAGCTAAAACGGAGTATCAATGAGCGTACATATCCATAGAAAGGAGAGTATCATCGTACAGAAATCGCACGAAAAGAAATAAAACACAATTTTTTGGAACTTCCTCCCTTTTTATCTATCTTTGCGAATCATAATAAAGTTATGAGAACAAAATAGAATCATTATTAAAACATTTATTTATCATCTTATGAAACGATTTCTTTATTTATTCCTATCTGGAATTGCACTATTGACAGCTTGTCAAAACAATCCCTCTAAGCAAACAGATAAAGACATACAAAATATTGACAGCATAAAGCAGGAAACGAAGGCTAACAGTATAAAACAAACAGCTAATATCGACAGCATAAAACAGGTTCTTGCAAAGACTACTGACCCTCTGAAACGCATTAAACTTCATGAGCAAGTTATTGACCTTACAATTGAAGCTGCAACACCAGAGGAGCGTTGTAGAATCTTTGATGATTTTAATACACAAGTGGAAAAAGAGTTAGCTAAAATCAACGAGCATGAAAGCTATTTCCTTGACCACTATTACGAATTTAGGATGGATGATGAAGGTAATGAGAAAGAGCCACATGATTCCATAATACAGAAGGAACAATATTATAAGAAGTACGGCATAGATATAGAAGATTTGGGAGAGGGAATAGTAGAACTTGCACTTCCAGCCAAGTTCTATACTAAGTATGTCAAGCGTTTACCTAAGTACTACCAAGACTTTTGGCACCTATTAAAGGACAGTGAGAACATTGCCCCAGACGCTGCATTGATAACCTCTTGGCGAGAGTTGGGGAATCTAATTGCACGATACGAGGCTTACGTAAAGGCTAATCCAACGCAGAAAGAATTAATCTGTAGATTACAGGAGGATTATAAATTCCTTCAATCAGTTTATCTGTTCGGCGTTGATAACACACCTATATCTTACGATGACGTACATTTAGACAATGATGTAAAGAAAGAATGGGAACGATTTATAAAGGCATATCCTAACAGCCCGACAACACCTTTTGCCAAAGAAATGCTTCAGCAAAAGAAATTCGACGATTTAGAACACATGTATGATAAGCTAACAAAGTTTCAGGAGACATCAAACTATCCTTTGCTTAAGGCTTGTCCCGCTAAGAAAGAGAGGATACGTAGAGGTTATTTAATCCTATATTGGCACAGGTATCCTTATAAAAAGAGGTATGATCTTCGTTTAAAAGACTTAGATTAATCTTAAAGAATAAAGACATTTTTAATCCAAATCGATCATAAGAGATTAAATCTCCATAAAATCACAATGGTCGATTTGGATTAAAAAGCTGTTATGTTAATTGTTTTTAACACACCATACCCTATTATTTTCAAAGTTAAGTTTGCAGTTATCGTTTATTTTTATTTACTTTGCAGGTCTTGAAACAGTAACTAAAAACAGAACATCATGGTAAATACCGAAGAGACACACTACGCGTGTGGACTGAAAAAAGAAGACTTCCAGACGACAATAGACGGTAAGAAAACCGATCTTTATGTACTCAGAAATGCCAAGGGCAATGAGGTTGCAGTCACTAATTACGGTGGTGCAATTGTTGCTATTATGGTTCCTGACAAAGAAGGTAAATTAGCAAATGTCATTCAAGGACATGACAATATACAAGAGGTTATCGCCTCACCAGAGCCTTATCTTTCGACACTTATTGGCCGTTATGGCAACCGTATTGCTAAAGGTCGTTTCCAGTTGAACGGAAAGGAGTATAAACTTGCTATTAATAATGGTCCTAACTCTTTGCATGGAGGTAAGAAGGGATTCAATGCTAAGGTGTGGGATGCAGTACAAGTTAACGACCACGCCGTTGTTTTGAAGTACATTTCTTCTTATGGAGAGGAAGGCTATACAGGCGAAGTTGAAGTCTGGGTAGCCTATTCATTCTCTGATAACGACGAACTTATTATCAAGTATTCTGCAAAGACAAACAAGAAGACGATTATCAATCTTACCAGTCATGGTTTCTTCTCTTTGGCAGGTATTGCTAATCCTACACCAACAATTGACGACTTAGAATGCCAGATAAACGCAGACTTCTATCTTCCTATTGACGAAACATCCATCCCAACAGGTGAGATTTTGAAGGTAGCTGGTACTCCATTCGACTTCCGTGAACCAAAGGCAGTAGGTCAGGATATCGACGCTGACCACGAACAGATTAAGAATGGCGCAGGTTACGACCACTGTTTCGTACTGAATAAGAAGGAAGAAGGCGAGCTATCGTTCGCTGCACGCATCAAAGAACCAAAGAGTGGCAGAACAATGGAGGTGTATACAACAGAGCCAGGTGTTCAGGTATATACCCATAACTGGGCTGACGGCTATAAGGGACAGCATGGTGCAACCTTCCCACGTCGCAGTGCTATCTGCTTCGAAGCACAGCACTTCCCAGACAGTCCAAACCATCCTTATTTCCCTTCAGTCATCTTAGAGCCATGTAAGGAGTACACACAGAGAACGATTTATAAGTTCGGTGTAGAGAAATAAGCATCTAAAAAGGAAATAATAAATAAAAATTGAAATATCAAAATGGAAAATCAAACTAACAAGAAAGGAACCTTGGTGGCAATTATCACCATGATGTTCTTATTTGCAATGATCGCTTTCGTAACCAACATGGCCGCCCCATTCGGCACAATATGGAAGCAACACTATGAATGGGCAGGTATGATGGGTAACATGATGAACTTTGCAGCTTACCTTTTCATGGGTATTCCTGCAGGTATGATGATTACAAAATACGGATATAAGAAGACTGCTCTTGTTGCTTTGGCACTTGGTTTCATCGGTATTGCTATCCAATATGGTTCAAGTAGAATGGACGAAAATGCTATCAGTACATACGTAGTTTACTTGCTCGGAGCCTTCGTTTGCGGTTTCTGCGTTTGTATCTTGAACACCGTTGTTAACCCAATGTTGAACCTTCTTGGCGGTGGTGGTAACCGTGGTAACCAGCTGATTCAGACGGGTGGTTCGTTGAACTCACTCGCAGCGACGCTGACTCCAATGCTCGCAGGTTCTATGATAGGTGAGATTACAAAGGAAACATCACTCAAGGCAGTAACTCCATTGTTGTTGATTGCGTTAGTTATCTTTGCAGCTTCATTCGTTATCGTTTGGTTTACACAGTTAACAGAGCCAGAAACAGAGAAGACAGACGTCGTTGGTGGTATCAAGGAGGCTTTGCGTTATCGTCAGTTGTTGCTCGGTATCATTGCTATCTTCTTCTATGTAGGTATCGAGGTAGGTATCCCAGGACAGCTTCTCTTCTATCTCAGTGAGCCAGTTGCAAACGGTGGTGTACTTGGTAGTGCTGCAACAGCAGGTCTGATTGCAGGTGTTTATTGGATGTTGATGCTCGTAGGTCGCTTCGTTAGTGCCTTCATCAGTGGTAAGGTATCATCTCGTATGCAGTTGACCGTAACCTCAGCCGTAGCCCTCCTCCTCTTGCTCGTGGCTATCTTCATGCCAGAGGATGTAAAGATGAGCCTTTCAATTCCTAACCTTGCAGAGAGCACATTCGACCAGGTAGAGGTCCCAACAAAGGTATTATTCATCATCCTTTGTGGTATCTGTACATCAGTTATGTGGGGTGTTATCTTCAACCTCGCTACCGAAGGCCTTGGTAAACACACAGCAACAGCTTCTGGTCTCTTCATGACCATGGTTGTGGGTGGTGGTGTAATGCCATTGATTCAGAACCTTATGGCAACAAAGGTAGGCGACATTCAGAGCTACTGGCTCATCGTTGGTATGTTGGCTTACATGCTCTTCTACGCATTAGTAGGCTCACATCCTTCAAAGAAGGCTTAAAACATACATCTTTATAATGGCAGGCATTACACTTGCCATTATAAAGAGATATATACATAAAACCCTAACAATCATTCAAAACATTACTAACATGGACATAGAATTCGTAAGAAGCCGTTTTATTAAGCATTTCGACGGCAAAACAGGAAACATTTATTTCTCACCAGGACGTATTAACCTTATTGGCGAACACACTGATTATAACGGTGGTTTCGTATTCCCAGGTGCAGTAGACAAGGGCATTATGGCAGAGGTTCGTCCTAATGGTACAAACACTGTTATGTGCTACTCTATCGACCTCAAGGACCGTGTAGAGTTCAAAGTTGACGACCCAGAGGGTCCACGCGCTACATGGGCACGCTTCATTTATGGTATGGTACAGGAGTTCAAGGCACTTGGTGTTGACGTAAAGGGTTTCAACATTGCTTTTGCTGGTGACGTTCCTCTCGGTGCAGGTATGAGTTCATCTGCTGCTATGGAGAGCTGTTTCGGATGCGCATTGAACGACTTGTTTGCTGATAATAAGATATCAAAGTGGGACATCG
>CAUTPS010000131.1:0-4646 GCA_963540415.1 uncultured Prevotella sp. | reverse complement strand
AAATAATAGTTGTAGTATTAATATAATCATCAGATTATTTGGCTGTTAGAAAAAAAAGAAGTAATTTTGCAGTCGCTGTCACGAGATGACAGTATTAAATTCAAACCTTTAAAATATTTATTAAAGAATTATGGCAACAAAAATCAGATTGCAGCGCGGTGGTCGTAAGAACTATGCTTTCTACAGCATCGTAATCGCTGACGCTCGTGCACCACGTGATGGTAAGTTTACTGAGAAGATTGGTACTTATAACCCTAACACCAATCCAGCCACAGTAGATTTGAATTTTGATCGTGCTCTTTACTGGGTTGAGACAGGTGCTCAGCCAACAGACACTGCTCGTAACATCCTTAAGGGTGAGGGCGTTTACATGATGAAGCACCTCCGTGGTGGTGTTAAGAAGGGCGCATTCGACGAGGCTGCATGCCAGCAGAAGTTTGATGCTTGGAAGCAGGCTAAGGTTGCAGCTACAGAGGCTGTTGAGAAGAAGGTAACCGACGCGAAGAAGGCTGCTGCTGCTCAGAACCTCGAGGCTGAGAAGAAGGTTAACGAGGCTATTGCTAAGAAGGTTGCAGACAAGAAGGCTGCTGCCGTTGCAGCACAGGCTGAGGCTGAGGCAGCACAGGCTGCTGAGGATACTACTTCTGAGGCTCCTGCAGAGGAGGCACCAGCAGAGGCATAACCCTCGCTCGCTATTAAAGCATAAGTCCATAGACTCTTCAAGAGTTTATGGACTTTTTTTATTTGCGATAGATTCAAAAGTGTTACAATACGGTAAGTATTCCCACATAAATAAGTCATTCTTGTCTTACTAAATAAAGGTAATTATGTCCGATTTTTTCACATATCGATTTTGTAAATACCACTAAACGGCTTGTTATAAACGCCTAATTGGCTTGCAAAAGATGCCCTTTTGAGGTCTAACTAACGCCCTTTTGAGCCCTTATTAAGCATCTTTTAAACGCCCTCTTTGCAACTAATTGATAATAAGTAACTTATGCAGGCGCTAAAATAATTCACTTTTAAGCCATTTCTCTACCTTTTCTTTAATCGTTTTGTCAAGATATTTCGTGATTTCCCTACGTTAAACTCACACAGAGATGTGGAGTTTACAGAGGTCTTATTTAAAGACGCGTATCCTACAGAGACACCGATGGTGTAGGGAGTATAGGAGCATAACAGCAATATTTATTGGAAAAAAGAAATGACAAAGATATTAGAAACCTGTATGGAACATCTCTATTGTTTTTTGTGCCGTCGGTATCTTTGTGTATAGCTTTTGGTCCTATCTACTTTCCGTATACCTTATTATGTAATGGTTTATTTTATTACTGTATTTTTCGGAAGACCCACAATAATGACCTTTTCCTCTTTTCAATAGATGTGTTGTTGAGGCTTGATTACCTTGCGATATGTTGCTAAAGTAGTTTCAACTTATTATGATGCTTCATTAAATCTGCCTATACATACTCTTCTCCCTGCAGGAAAACTCGTTTTACAATAGGGGTTGTATAAGCGTATGGGATAAATTCTATAGAAGGGATTGTATCTGTAATAAAGAAGTTAGCTACCTTCCCACGTGTAATAGAACCATATTCTTTACTCAATCCCATTGCACATGCTCCATTCAATGTTGCAGCATTGATCGCTTCTGCTGGCATTAGGCGCATCTTGATACAGCCAAGAGAAACGATAAACTTCATATCTCCTGATGGAGTAGAGCCCGGGTTATAATCGCTTGCAAGGGCAAGTGGCAATCCTCGATCTATCATCTTTCGTCCTAAAGCAAAAGGTAGGTTAAGGAAGAAGGAGGTTCCTGGAAGTGCAGTCGGCATTGTTTCGCTATTCTTTAGAATCTCAATCTCTTCTTCAGTCATACTCTCTAAGTGATCAACTGATAGAGCGTTATATTCTACACCAACCTCTACGCCACCTGATGATTCTAACTCGTCAGCATGTATCTTGGGTCGCATACCATATGCTGCACCAGCTTTTAAAATCCGTGCAGTTTCTTCTGGCGTAAAGAATCCAGTGTCGCAGAACACATCGATGAACTCAGCTAAATTCTCAGCACCCACAGCGGGTATCATTTCATTGATGATTAAATCAACATAGGCATCTTGTCTACCTTTATATTCACGTGAAACGGCATGTGCACCAAGGAATGTTGCAACGACTTTCAGCCGTGTCGTCTCTTTGATACGACGGATAACACGGAGCATCTTTAGTTCATCTTCCGTGTTAAGTCCATAACCACTTTTTATCTCTACACAACCTGTTCCCTTCCTAATAATCTCATCAACACGCTTCATAGCTTGTTGATAAAGTTCATCTTCACTTAATTCATGAAGGCGGTCAGCCGAGTTAAGGATACCACCACCACGTTTAGCAATTTCTGCATAGCTGAGTCCACGAATCTTGTCAACAAACTCTTGCTCTCGACTACTTGCATAGACAATGTGAGTATGGGAGTCGCACCATGAAGGAAGAATAGTTCCCCCTTCGGCATCAACAACTTCTTCATTATCAGAAACAGATGGGTAATCACTCATCTTACCGTAATCAGCAAAATGTCCGTCCTCTATAATAAGGTAAGCATCTGACAGCGTGTTTAGTTCTGCCATCTCTTTACCTTTAAGACATAGCTTTCCCTCATGCCCTATACCAGCAAGTAAGCCGATGTTTTTAACTATTAGTCTTTTCATATCAAGCTTTTCTCTATTCAATGAAAGTATGATAATATAAGATATTCAAAAGGAAAGGGGCTACATCAAGATGGTATTTTATCTTGACGTAACCCCTTTTACCTTATTTATTTACGTAGGAATTCAACCGACTTAGCGATGTGCGGAGCCATAAACTCGTCTGTGTCAATGAAAGGAACGTTCTCACGATAAGCCTTGTGGATAGCTTCAATCGTTGGAGAAGACTTCAGCGGACGACGGAACTCAAGTGCTTGTGCAGCATTAAAGAGTTCGATAGCAAGTACACGTTCCGTATTCAATACAACCTGATAGAGCTTTGTTGCCGCATTAGCACCCATACTAACATGGTCTTCCTGACCTTGTGAAGATGGAATACTGTCGACAGATGCAGGCGTACAATAAGTCTTGCTCTGGCTGACAATAGATGCAGCTGTGTATTGTGGAATCATAAAACCACTGTTTACACCGGGCTTAGCGACAAGGAAACTTGGTAGGTTACGTGTTCCAGAAACGAGTTTATAGATACGACGTTCAGAGATATTGCTTAGTTCGCATAGAGCAATAGCAAGGAAGTCCATTGGCTGTGCAATTGGTTCTCCGTGGAAGTTTCCTGCTGATATAACAAGATCTTCATCAGGACAAACGGTTGGGTTATCAGTTGCAGCATTCACTTCAATATCTACGACAGACTTAACATAGGCAATGGTGTCCTTTGATGCGCCATGTACTTGTGGCATACAACGGAAAGAATAAGGGTCTTGTACGTTGACCTTAGGCTGTTTGATAAGCTCACTACCTTCCAGCAATTCTCTTATTCGTGCTGCAGTGTCAATCTGTCCCTTGTGATGACGAACAGCGTGAACAGCGTGCATGAATGGTTCAATACGTCCGTCGTAAGCCTCAAGAGACATAGTACCGATAACATCAGCCCATTCGCTCAAACGTTCACTTTGCAGGAGTGCCCATACAGCAAAGGCATTCATATTCTGAGTTCCATTGAGTAAGGCAAGTCCTTCTTTAGAAACAAGTTCGATAACCTCCCATTTCATCTTTTTAAGGATGTCAGCACCAGAGAAGATTTCGCCTTTGTATTCAACTTCACCCATACCGATAAGTGGTAGAGAGAGGTGAGCTAAAGGAACGAGGTCGCCTGAAGCACCCAACGAACCTTGCATATATACAATAGGATAGATGTCGTTGTTGAAGAAGTCTATCAGTCGCTCGACGGTCTTCAGCTGACAGGCTGAGTAGCCGTAACTGAGCGACTGAATCTTGAGCAGCAACATTATCTTTACAATTTCATTCGGCACGCGGTCCCCTACACCACAAGCATGAGACATTACAAGGTTCTTCTGCAACTGTGACAGGCTATCCTTGTCGATAGATATCTTACATAGAGAACCGAAACCTGTTGTCACACCATAGATAGGAGTTTCTGATTCTTTAATCTTATTATTGAGATACTCTCTACAACGAATAATACGTTGACGTGCATCTTCAGAAAGTTCAAGTTTTGTGCCATTCTTGATTATCTCACCAATCTGCTCAATAGACAGATGTTCGGCACTAATCTGATGAATTTTGTTCATAGTTTCTAAGAATTAGTATAATAGATTTAAATGATTAAAAAGCTGTGTTTATAACATCATCATCAACGAAGTTAGGGAGAGTAACACAGAGTCCCGGTGTACGTTCCATCTCTCTTTGAATAGCATCAATAGAACCTGTATTGCGTGCCCAACTACGACGTGCAATACCGTTGTTGACATCCCAAAGGAGCATCTGACGGATGTGACGATCAGAGTCTTCGCTACCATCAATCACCATACCGAAGCCACCATTGATAACTTCTCCCCAGCCAACACCGCCACCATTGTGGATAGATACCCATGTTGCACCACGGAAAGAGTCGCCGATAACATTCTGTACAGCCATGTCAGC
>CAUTPS010000130.1:0-4681 GCA_963540415.1 uncultured Prevotella sp. | reverse complement strand
AAATTGTGTGCTTAAGAGTATAGGCTTGCAACTGGGTTTTAGGACTGACCCCAAAATATCTGAGACTACCAAATATAAAGCACTAAAAAAGGCAAAGAAATCAAAGTTTCTTTGCTGCGCTATAGTCGTCGGATATGTCGTTAATAATCTCATCACGGCCGCAAAGGTATAACATATTTTTAGAACTGACAAGAAAAACCCAAAGAAATATATAAATTAAATAAAAAAAGACAGGAAAACAGGGGACAGAGTATGAAAAAGACAGAGTAACAAAAGGACAAAAGACAGGGTATGAGAAAGACAAAGTAACAAAAGGACAAAAGGCAGGATATGAGAAAGACAAAAGTAACAGGAGAGACAAAAGACAGGGTATAAGAAAGACAAAGTAACAGGAGAGACAAAAGACAGGGTATAAGAAAGACAAAGTAACAGGAGAAACAAAAGACAGGGTAAGAGAAAGACAAAGTAACAGGAGGACAAAAGAGAGGATAATATAAAAAGGCAGGGTAACAAAAGACTCGCTAAAGTTTATCTAAAGGCGTGCGAAGATTATCTTTCATCCCCTTGAATTGACTTGGAGTCATGCCCGTTACTGACTTAAACTGGCTGGAAAGATAAGCCACAGAAGAGTAATTCATACGAAGCGCTATCTGCGTCAAAGTCAACTCATCATAACGAATAAACTCTTTCACCCGCTCTATACGCAACTCGATATAATATCGTTCGATAGTCTTTCCTTCAACCTCAGAGAAGAGTTTTGAAAGCGCACTATAGTCCTGATGAAGTTCAGAAGAGAGATAATCACTAAGATTGGTTGAACTTTGATTATCATGGTAATGTACAAGTCTGATTAAAGCAGACTTAATATGATCGATAGTTTGCTGACGACGGTCGTCGAGAAGTTCGAAACCAAGCTCTTTAAGGGCTGTCCGAAGGGTAGCTAATTGGGATGAAGATGGGACTCCTTCAATACTAACCTCTCCCAATTCAACCTTTGTCGGATGCAGTCCAACACGCTGTAAAGTTTGGCTAACAGCCATTTTACAGCGATCACAAACCATATTTTTAATATAAAGTGTACTCATACTGTTGTTTTCTTTGCTGCTGCTTCACGCGTAAACTCACGGAAGGTGTAAATAACAATAGGTACTGTAAGCGCGAAAGAGAGCACGTCACTGACGGCTTGACACATCTCAACACCTAACAGTCCAAAATAAGATGGAAGAATAAATATCAACGGAATAAAGAACAAACCTTGTCGAGCTGCAGCCAAGATGTTTGCACGCCACGGCTTGCGGCAGGTTTGAGCAAGCATATTACTTGCCAAAATAAGAGCATTGAGAGGGAAAGTACATAACTGCCAACGTAAGGCAACAACACCAACTGCAATCACTTTAGAGTCGTCACGAAAGACACCTATCAGCGTTCCACTTATCACCCAGCCGACAATAGCTAACACGATAAGAAAGATCGTACCAATAGTTACCGTAAACTTATAAGCCTCCTTCAACCTGTCGTATAACCCTGCACCATAGCAAAAGCCGCAAACGGGCTGAAAACCCTGTCCCAATCCGATGACAACAGCAAAAGATAGCATGGCTATACGCCCAACAATACTCATCGCTGCAATAGCCGAATCGCCATAAACACCTGCTGCTAAGTTTAAGGACATTGTGGCAATACAAGCTAAACCTTGCCTCATAAAAGAAGGACTACCCCCATAGAAGATTTCCTTATACATCTGTATTGAAGGCGAAAAATTGCGAAAATGAATAGCAATATTCTCTCCCCTGCGCGTCATTAAGAAAAGGATAACGAAGGACACTACCTGTCCTATCACTGTTGCCCATGCTGCACCGCTAACACCCATACCACAAGTAAAGATGAGGATTGGGTCAAGAATTACGTTCAATATAGCTCCCGTAACGATTCCAAACATAGCAAACTTGGCGTTTCCTTGCAATCGCATTTGATTGTTCAAGGTAAGTGATGAGGTCAAGAAAGGTGCGCCAAGTAGGATGACTTGCATATAGTCTT
This sequence comes from uncultured Prevotella sp., assembly GCA_963540415.1. GTDB lineage: Bacteria > Bacteroidota > Bacteroidia > Bacteroidales > Bacteroidaceae > Prevotella. The sequence continues at coordinate 2,644 of CAUTPS010000130.1, read as the reverse complement.
CTGTGTAAGGAAGAATGGTAGGTGTACTTCCAAGCATCAAGGAGAGGGGAGTGAGGAATATCTCACCAAGGATAAGAACAATTACTCCAACAAGAAACGAGCTAAAAAAGCCTGTGGAAGCCATCTTCACAGCATTCTCATGACGACGTGCGCCCAACTCACGAGAGATATAATTGCCCGAACCATGCCCAAAGAAAAAGCCCATTGCTTGCACAAAAAACATTAGAGAGAACACTATTCCCACTGCTGCAGTTGCTTGTGTATCAATCTTACCAACAAAGAACGTGTCAGCAATATTGTATAATCCCGTCACAAGCATTGAGATAATAGTCGGTATCGCCATCGTGATAATGACTCGATGAACTGGTGCTTGCGTAAGATAAGTATAGTTATCTATATGTTCGTGCATAAACTTTTGCTATTTAAAACTTATGCAAAGGTACTAAATAATTCAGAATCCATAATTCAAAATTCGTAATTATGATATTTCTTTAATTCATAATTTATAATTCAGAATTCATAATTATGATTACTTGTTTAATTCAGAATTCATAATTCATAATTCATAATTATGATTACTGGAAAGGAGAAATTCTTGAATTAAGAAATACATATGCCTGGCAAACAACTCTAATATTAGATAAGCATTAACATCATAATATATTCACCATTAACGTCATACTATATTCGTGATGATAACCATAACATCCCTATCCTCCCACATTCAGCCGACGTGTTAGTACTCCGCACATATCGTGCTGTTGGTAAACACCAATGGTGCTAAGCACTAATTACCGCACAATCTCTTACTAACCTAATTACTTAATACTGCATACATAAAAGCAACATTTAGTCTTTTGCACTTTTATCCTATAGAAACAATAAGGACAGATATCCTCTATTGTCCGACTATTCTATAACAATAGCGAACAACAAAAATATCTGTCCCTACATTAAGAGCGTTAAAGCCCCTCTCAATATAAATGCGAATTAATGACGTTCGAGTAGGATTTGAACAACACGCTCAGCTGAACGACCATCCCAACGCTCTGGAACACCACACTTCTTCCATGTTCCTGCCACCATATCAGCCAATGCAGAACGAAGCAGTTCTGGGTCTTCACCAACGAGAACGTTAGAACCTACCTTTGCAGTCTCAATGTGTTCAGTATAGCTATTAAGCGTAATACATGGTACACCATTGAATGTTGCCTCCTCTGCAACATTACCAGAGTCAGTAATGATACCCTTAGCATGCGCTGTAAGATAAGCAAATTCAAGATAACCCAATGGCTTCACGATATGGAGGTTATGGAGTTTGATATTCTTCTTCAAGCTAAGTGCCATGATAACCTGCACTGCTGACTCACGGAGAGGAGCAATGATAGGGGTATCACAAGCTGTCTCACTCAACACGTGTAACATTCGTTCAAGATTGTCTTGGTCTGCCAACAAAGCCTTACGGTTCAATGTGAAGACAAGGTAATTACCCTCTTTCAAAGGTAAACCAGCCAACTCATCGATATCAGAAAGTTTCATTCCTTCAATTCGCTCACGGTCATAGCGAATATTATCAATGAGAATATTACCCACCATATAAACCTTCGAGAGTTCTGCACCTTCCTTATTAGCAATGCTGTTGTTACTAAATCCGGCTGTAAAGAGTATGTCTGAAAGACCGTCAATCACCAAGCGATTGATTTCCTTAGGCATCGTAATATCAAACGAACGAGTACCAGCTGCAATATGTGCAAGTGTTATTGCCTGCTTTTTAGTCACAATAGCGGCTGCCATTGTAGAAGCAAGATCGTCTACAACAATAACCACATCAGATGGATTCTCTTGTAGATACTTCTCAAACTTAGACATTACCTGACCTGTAAGTTCGTTCAAATTCTCACATTCAACACCAAGATAAACATCTGGTCTGCGAATAGAAAGATTTTCAAAGAGCTGATCTTCGAGTGTAGGATCATTCTCACTACCTGCATAAACCAGCGAATAAGAAACCTTATGAGAACTATTATCCTCAGAAAGTCTATTGATTACCCTGATGATTGGTGCTACCTTTATAAAGTTAGGACGTGCACCACAAAAGATACAAAGTTTTTTCATTTCTTCAAAGACCCACTCCGTAAGTTCCTTTATAGCAAGAGAAGCTTACGGAGTAGTCATCTATTTTAGTGTTTATATTTAATTATTCGCAGCAAAAGCGATGCTTAAAAGAAGCATTACTTAAACATATCCTTAATCCCACCGATAGAACCCATGAGATTACTTGCCTCAAATGGCAGGTAAACAGTCTTCTGATTGTTATTCTGTGCGAGTTCTGTAAGCATCTGAATGTACTTCTGTGCAATAAGATAGTTTGCAGGATTCGTACTCTGACCAACAGCATCAGTAATCTTCTGAATGGCAATAGCCTCAGCCTCAGCCTTACGAATGCGAGCCTCTGCCTCACCTTCAGCAATAAGAATCTGTTGCTGTTTGTTAGCTTCAGCGCGGTTGATAGCTGCTTGTTTCTCACCTTCTGACTGAAGAATAGCCGACTGCTTCTGTCCTTCACTGGTAAGAATAGTTGCTCGTTTATTACGTTCAGCCTGCATCTGCTTCTCCATTGCCTCAGAAACACTTGCTGGAGGAG
>CAUTPS010000129.1:0-4736 GCA_963540415.1 uncultured Prevotella sp. | reverse complement strand
GGTTAAAAAGAAAAAGCGATGACCTTCACAGGTGATCGCTTTCTTTACTCAATAGGTATTAGTCTTTTAAAGGTAAAAGATTGTTTTCAGGATAACAGTCACAAAGATATATTATTTTCGCGTCACATGCAAACTTTTAGTAGATTATTTTTTCGATATAAAGATGTGTGCGAACACATCTTTATACAAAATCTAATTTATAAGAAATAGTTCTCAAACCTCTTGTGTTCCTAAAGGTTTTTGTTATTTAAAAGTTCCGAATACTAAATTGTTCTACTTGTAGATAGCCAGTCTGTTGTTATGATATATGAATAGTTGTGAGTCTATACTTTTTCATCACACTACCAGTCCTTTTGTGTAGTAATTTATCCATTAATATACTTTTGCTATCCAGAGAGCTTCCTTTATTCATAGATTATGATTAAATTTGCAAAGAATTTATGTATAAGTTAAATATTAAGTAAAAGCAAAACCTTCCATTACTACATTTATAAATGATTATGAAGAAAAGAACAATCGTGTTGTTTGGAATGCTCCTTATGGTTTTGACTGCTGTTGCTGGCAGCAAAATCAAGGTAGCATGTGTAGGAAATAGTGTGACATGGGGAATGACAATTATTGATAGAGAAAAGAATTGTTATCCAGCACAACTACAGAAGATGTTAGGAGATAAATATGAAGTCAGAAACTTCGGACACTCTGGAACTACACTACTACAACATGGACATCGTCCCTATGTCGACCAGCAAGAGTACCAAGACGCTTTGAACTTCAAGGCAGACCTTGTCATTATCCATCTTGGACTCAATGATACCGACCCGCGAAACTGGCCTGAGCACAGTGAAGAATTTAATGCTGATTACATCCGTCTGATTGATAGCTTCCGTCAGGCGAATCCTAAAGCAAAGATTTGGATTTGTCTTATGAGCCCTATCTTTGAGCGTCATCCACGTTTTGAGAGTGGTACACGCGACTGGCATGCGCAGATTCAGAAACATATACGACAAGTGGCGACTGCGACACGAGTTCCACTCATTGACTTAAATACATCTCTATATAGTCGTCCCGACCTTCTTGCTGATGCTATTCACCCGAATGCTGAGGGTGCAAAGATTATTGCAGAGACGGTCTATGGAGCCTTGACAGGCAACTATGGTGGGCTTGCCTTGTCTCCATTGTATACCGATGGTATGGTTATTCAGCGCAACAAACCTATTGTTTTCCGTGGAAAAGCAAATGCAGGTGAAACTGTTAAGGTCAACTTCAATGGGCATATGCTTTCAGCTATAACAAATGATGCAGGAAAATGGAAGATCATCTTCCCTGCTGAGAAAGCTGGCGGACCTTATAAAGCCCAAATAAGTACGAAGAAAGAAAAGCTTACTATTAAAGACATATACGTTGGTGAAGTGTGGCTTTGCTCAGGACAATCAAACATGGAGTTACCTGTAAATGCTGTACAGAGCAGGACACAAGACTTGAATGAGGCTGACAGTCAGACACACTTACACCTTTTTAATATGTCAGCTATCTACCCAACGACTGCCGTAGCATGGTCTGCTAATGCTTGCGACTCTGTAAATCGTCATCAGTACCTCCATATTGGACCATGGCGTAACTGCTCTCGAGAATCTTTAGGTGGCTTCTCAGCTGTAGCTTATCACTTTGGAAAGAAGTTAGCAGACAGTTTGCAGGTCCCAGTAGGTATCATCTGTAATGCTGTTGGTGGTACAACTACAGAGTCATGGATTGACCGCCATACTTTAGAACAACGTATGCCAGCTATTCTTCGTGATTGGTATCATGGAGATTTCGGAATGAAATGGGCACGTGAGCGAGCATTGCAAAACATCAGCGTAAGTAAGAACCCACTGCAACGTCATCCTTATGCACCAGCCTATATGTTCGAGACTGGTATGCTTCCACTAAAAGGATATAGTATCAAGGGAATTGTTTGGTACCAAGGTGAATCCAATGCACATAACATGGAACTACACGAACGCCTCTTCCCGATGTTACAGAAGAGTTGGCGTAACTTCTTCCATGACCCAGAGCTACCATTTTATTTCGTACAGCTCTCCAGCCTGAATCGTCCTTCATGGCCACGTTTCCGTGATTCTCAGCGTCGTATGGCATCAAGACTACGTAATACCTGGATGGCTGTTACAACAGATGTGGGTGATTCCTTAGATGTACATTACACGAACAAAAAGCCTGTCGGTGAGCGACTTGGCTTACAGGCTTTACACCATAGTTATGACTACAACATAGAATCTGATGGCCCTATCTGTCATTCTGTATCAGCAAAAGACAATGGACTTGAATTGCAGTTTATTCACGCAAAGTCACTATCTGCTAAGGGTAGCCGCCTTATTGGCTTTGAGGTAGCAGGTGCAGATGGCATCTATTATCCAGCAGAAGCACAAATAACATCATCTAACACAATTCTTGTTAGATCGTCATCTGTAACACGTCCACTCTATGTTCGTTATGGATGGCAACCTTTTACACGTGCCAACCTTGTGAATGAGGTAGGATTACCATGTAGTACATTCCAATGGGCAGTAAAGAAATAAAGGTGTTTATAACCATCTTTCTTTGTTTAGAAGAATGATACAATTAAGTCAGACTATCCGCAGTCTGACTTTTTTTTAAGACCATTCCAGACAGAATCCTATTTACTATATTACACAAATAGATTTTCTCCCTTTATGACCCTTGATGTATTCCTATATATATGGTAGTTTAACCATATCATGCATCTACTATAGGACACTCTTAATAACTTTATAGCAAAAGAATTTAAGAACTTCATCATATTTATGTGGTGATTAGCAACTTTCTTTTTAACTTTGTACCTTATCTAAAAACCCCTATCAATGATTGATACAACAATGAACAACTATACCTTATATAATTCAAAGCACGCTTCTACCCTGTTGGTTACAACTTCAATAGCTGCTCTTGGCGTTTCCCTCCCAGCCAAAGCACAACAAGAAAATACACAACCCAATATTATCTTGTTCATGGTAGACGACATGGGATGGCAGGACACATCCCTTCCCTTTGCCGATTCGATTACTGCCAATAATCGGAAATACGATACACCTAACATGGAAAGACTTGCTTCCGAGGGGATGATGTTTACAGATGCTTATGCAACTCCTATCAGTTCGCCCTCCAGATGTAGTCTGATGACAGGTATGAATATGGCTCGCCATCGGGTAACGAATTGGACTTTACATCGCGATAAGATGACAGATGGGAAACGAGATGGCGTAACATTACCTGATTGGAATTATAATGGTATTGCGCAAAGCGGTAACGTCGCACATACTACAAAGGCTATATCCTTTGTACAACTCCTAAAAAATGCAGGCTATCATACCATACATTGCGGAAAAGCACACTGGGGAGCTATTGACACTCCGGGTGAGAATCCGTGCCATTTTGGCTTTGACGTAAACATTACAGGTACGGCAGCTGGTGGATTAGCTACCTATTTAAGCGAACGTAACTATGGTTTTACAAAAGATGGCAAGCCCACATCTCCATTCGCTATCCCAGGCTTGGAACGCTATTGGGGTACTGGTATCTTTGCCACAGAAGCCCTTACACAAGAGGCAATAGCATCATTAGAGAAGGCTAAAAAATACGACCAACCTTTCTATCTCTATATGTCTCATTACGCTGTGCACGTACCAATCGATCGAGATATGCGTTTTTACCCTACGTATCGTGCACGTGGTCTTTCGGAAAAGGAAGCTGCTTACGCTTCATTGATTGCAGGAATGGATAAGAGTTTGGGAGATCTCATGGATTGGGTCGCAAAGGCAGGACTTAAGCGAGAGACTATCATCATCTTTATGAGCGATAATGGAGGACTCGCCTCATCATCCTATTGGCGGGATGGAGAACTTTACACGCAGAATGCACCACTCAAGAGTGGTAAAGGTTCTCTGTATGAAGGAGGTATAAGAGTTCCCTTTATTGTAAAATGGAACAATATTGTAAAACCAAATACTCGCTCTCATGCACCTATCATCATAGAGGACCTCTACCCTACCTTACTCTCCATGGCTGGAATTAAGAACTATCATGTACCACAAAAAATAGACGGACAAGACATTACACCTATTCTTCGTGGTAAACAACAAGGTGATAAGAAGCGACAACTGATATGGAACTATCCTAACATTTGGGATGGAGAGGGATTGGGAATCAGTCTTAATTGTGCCATCCGTGAAGGGCAATGGAAATTGATTTATTCGTATCTCACTGGTCAAAAAGAACTATACAATCTATCCAGCGACCTGTCTGAGAAGAATAATCTTGCTTCTTCTCACCCTCAACTCGTTGCTCGTCTTTACAGACATCTCACATCTAAATTACATAAAATGAATGCACAGAAACCAATCGTAGAGGGTGAAAAAAGAAAATAAGAGTGGTTAGTTTAAGTAGACATAAGTTATTCATTGATTTTATTTCAACTGCATCATTCTACTCTTATAGGATAAAAGAGAGAATAGTATCTCCTCGAAGTGGTATCTTATCAACTTTACGAAATAAGCTACTGTCCCAACAGGTTAAGTAAGTTCTTTGTAGTACAACTTGTTTATAACAATAAGTTGAATCTACTTTGGTGACATTTTGCAAGATGTTTAGCAGGCAGCACCATTGGTGTTTACCAACAACACAACACGTGCGGACCATCAACACGCTATGTGCGGAATGAC
>CAUTPS010000128.1:0-4749 GCA_963540415.1 uncultured Prevotella sp. | reverse complement strand
ACATCCGTAGCGGTTATGCTGAGATGTTGAAACATGGTTTGATAGCTGATGAAGCTATGTGGGCAGAGCTGATAAACTTCAATCTTGCTCAGCCAGACTTACAGCAGTTGAGCAAAATGCTTGGTAAGAGTGTACGTGTAAAGGAGCGTATTGTTCAAGAAGACCCACATGAAAAGGGGATTAGAAAGGCTCTGAACCTCGGACATACCTTTGGTCATGCGTTTGAGTCATGGTTATTAGAAAAGCGTCCAATCCTTCATGGTTATGCAGTGGCTTTCGGCTTGATAGCTGAACTTTATCTGTCTGTTGTGAAGACAGGTTTCCCAACTGAGCGTATGCGCCAGACGGTCAACTTCATTCGTGAGTATTATGGCACATTACCTATTACATGTAATGATTATTCTAAGCTCATTGAGTTCATGCACCATGACAAGAAGAATCGTGGTAATGAAATCAATGTCACGCTCTTAGGTGGTATTGGTGACGTCCGTATCAACCAGTCTGTCAGTGAGGATGAAGTTAAGGAAGCCCTTGACTTTGTGCGTGAGGGATAAGCCTTTGAACTTTGAGGTTTGAACTTTGAACTTTATGATTTGCGTTTAACCTTTGAACTTTGAGGTTTGAACTTTGAACTTTATGATTTGGGTTAAACCTTTGAGCTTTGCCCTTAACTATTTATCAAGTTCACCATACCCCACTTTAATCTATTTGGGCTCCCCTCCTTTCGGAGGGGTCGGGGGAGGCTTTTCGGGGGAGGCTTTTTACACCCCCTCTTCCTCAGCCTTCTCCAACTCACTCTTTGGTTGTTGTTGTGGCTGATCGCTTGGTGTATCAAGTTGTGTAGCCTTACTGATTCGCAGACGGCTCATATTATCGATGGTTACATCCAATGGCACATACTCATCGCTCTTTGGGTCAGGTGAACCCACACTTGCTCCAAAGTAGAGTTTGTTACCCTCTGCACGGTCGAACATGAAACCAAGCAACGCACCGTTCTTACCATATTGATTATCAGTAAATTCTCTGAAATCATCTTTCGTAAGTGTACGCTCATAGAAAGACGAACCATCCTGACGGAGAATCTGTACTTGGAACTTATTGTCATAGTATTTACGTCCGTCTTCATCGCTAACGAGGGTCAATGACTTGTCTGCAAAGCGATGGATACGAATCGTATAGGTACTACCCATCCATTCTATCTTCTTCTCATATTTGAAGTCGGTCATTGGCTGTGGACCGCTTGGTACCTTTGGTTTAGGTGCTATCTTGGTGATAATATCGTTTGATTTCTTTTCTTGCTTGCAGGCTGTGACACCAAAAAGTATCAAGCCCAAGCTTAATAATTGAAATATCTTTCTTGTCATAATGCGTAATTCTTGTACGCAAAAGTACGTATTTTCTTTGAACCCTGCAAGAATGAAGTGTAAAAGATAGCTTTTCAAGTGGGGTAACGATACCGGATTATAAGGATACGGATAGGATATAAAGAGGAAGATTCTCAATTTCCTGAAATCGCTAATCAAACATGAATCTCTCATTAGTATGCTCAGCATAAAGTCACTATTAAAATGGTGTTGACCCTGCGCACCAATGGTGCGGACGCTCCGCACCGTTGGTGTTAGGCGTTAACACGTAGCTTATCGATGCTAATGGGTTAGGATGAAAATGCTGGACATAAAAAAAGGATGCACGAAATGTGCATCCTAAAGAGATTCTATTGAGAAACAACCTGTTACACAATGAGTGAAAAGACCACCTTAGGCGTCTTTGATGCACTCCTTTAGTAAATTGATAAACTTCTCTTCGCCCAATCCTGAACGCTCAGAAGCGGTGCGGACAGTAGCTTTCTTGAGAATCAACTTACCCAATGGGGTGTTTAGCATTTTGAAAGATGGATAGCGAGAAGCAAGTTCTTTCTTCAGATTTGGATAAGCTGTAAAGAGGTCTTTCAGACGTGTGTCTGGTGTTATCTCAATAGGAGTGTCTGATTGTGCAGCAGACGCTTCGTCGTCTTCATTGTCAGAAGGAGTAGTGTTTGCAGCACTTTCCTCTTCTTTTCCAGCCCATGTCAGCAAGGTCTGTGAACCTGTCAACTCACGGATATGTGTGCAATCCTGCATCATCTCGAGTACACCACGGAAGCGGCCTTCTGCATCGCGCACAGCAAAGTAAACGATGTAGATAAATACTTCTGGCTTGTTAATCCAGAACTCGGCTTTATCTTGTTCGCCACTACGGAATTTCTCTACGATTTCCTCAACGATGTGTACACTCTTACGTGGGTGGCAGTTAGACACCTGTCGTCCGATAACATTCTTTGATCTTGGGAAGATACGATGGTCGGTATCTGAATAGAACTTCACCAACTCGTTCTCGTCCACAAATGAGATGTCTACTGGCAGATGCTTATAAATAAGGTTTATCTGCTCTAAGGTCAACTTACCTGTTGCCACATCCAACTCCTGCTGTGGTCCTGCAGAGTAGCCATACTTGCTGAGCAATGCCTGCAGGTCTTCTGCAAAGCCTTTTTGAGGTGTTGAGTGTTGGGTGTTGTGTGTTGATGGAGTGTCCACTTTGAAGAAGGCAAAACCAATCTCTTGGTCACCCGACTTCATGTCCTCAAACTCCTCTGCCGAGATAAGAGCGTAGGAAGTAGGGTAGAGGATAGTCTCCTCCTTTTCCATCAAGTCGCGTGCATAAGCGATAAGCTCATTTTGTTTTGCAATGAAAGCTTCATCTTCACCAGCCTCTAAGAGTCGGAGTGAATCCTTGATTTCATCACGAACGATGTCGTCAAAGTTCCACATTGTTGTCGTTGGACGGTCAAATCCCTTCTTCTCTAAAAGTGGGTAGAGCTGATTCTGCTTACGCTGATAGTGGATAGGATACTGACGAATCTGGTCGTAGAGCTCTAACCACTGGTTCTTAATGACAGGATATTGTACGAGATCTTCGACAGCAAGGAGCAGTCTTCGCATCTCGTCATTCTCTTTGTAATAATGAGAAAGTGGGTGATCCTCTGGTACATCAGGGCGGCTGTAGTCCATGAATCCCTCAACAAGTTCAATAATCTTGCGCATGTCGGCACGGATACACTCGTCGTCCTCACGCGACTTCATATTCTGTTCAATGAAAGCAAGGTGATAAGGGCGAATCTTTCCTATCTTTGTCTTCATCACTTCGCGTGCCTCTTCTAATGAGAGCTGTCCTGTTTCATACTTTTCTTCAAGCTCAAGCATTGCCTGCATTTTCTCCATCTCAATTGCTGGGAGAAAGTCTTTCATCTTATTTGCCATAACTTTGTTACTGATTTTTATTATTTCTAATGCAAAGATACTGATTTCTTGGTAAATAGTAAGATAACAAATGTTACCTAATAAAGTTAAATAATGATAATTTATTGTTTGCTTTGATAAGATGTTTTTGCGCAATAAAGTTTTCCCCTCCTTTATTTCATTACTTCCTCATAATTTATTATCTTTGCCATAATTTCATTGGATAAATTATTTTACGGACAAATTATGACCTCCCATTTTCGAGGGATATATAAATGCGGATTCGTTTATAGTCATACAGAAGGCTATAAACCTGTTCCACTGTTAAATGAGGTTCGGACAGAGCATTTTACTAAAATCACTTTAGACGATTGGAAGAAACTGCATCGGTAGTTTGAAATAAATTACAAAAGAGGTTATGACAAAAATAAACTTAATAATTATGCTTTTCCCTGTCGTATTTATGATTCACGAATACGAGGAAATTATTATGTTTAGGCATTGGATTGACAGGAATAGGAAAGAAATGAGAAAACGATTCCCTAAAGTCGAATCTTTTTTTACTCGACAAGGACCTTTCGATTATTCCACTTCCACCTTTGCCGTTGGAACTGCCCACGAGTTCATACTTGTTTCTGTTGTTTCGTTTTGCTCGGTTTGGACAGGTCAATATCAATTGTGGTTTGCTGCATTGACAGGATATTCCGTTCACTTGTTAATGCATATCGTACAGTGGACTGTATATCGAAAGTATGTGCCGGTTATCATTACAAGTCTCCTAACATTGCCTTACTGCATTTATTCTTTTGTTGAATTCTCAAGAGTAACAGTTCTATCTTTCTCGCAAATGGTTTTATGGGCAGTTATTGGTATTGTTCTTACCGTACTAAGCGTGTTTTCTGCATTCTACTTTATGGATAGGTTTCAACGTTGGGAAAAAGGTAATATTAAAAATAGTTGAGATTATGTCTTGTAATGTTACAGAAGTGCGGATTATATATCAGATTATTTGTAACTTTGCAGACAGATAAAACAAAAGTAATAAAGTTATGAAAGGATTAGGAATTAATGCAAAAACCTCTATGCGTTTACTGCTTGTAGAACAGAATTAATTCTATCTAAATAAATTTGCTAAGATTGTTTATGGGGCAAAAAAAACATTATGAAGGTTTGACCGACACAGAGGTGTTGGAGAGTCGTAGTTTACATGGGAGTAATGTCTTAACTCCTCGAAAGAAGGATCCTCTTTGGAAGCAATTCTTAGAGAAGTTTGAAGATCCTCTTATTATTGTTCTGCTTATCGCAGGTTTTCTCTCTATCTGTATTTCTTTTTGGGAATATTGGGGACTTCATAATGAAGATGGTGCTGCTGTTTTCTTTGAGCCAGTAGGTATTTTTATTGCTATCCTCTTGGCTACTGGTATTGCTTTCTTCTTTGAATTGAAAGCAGATAAAGAGTTTTCTATCCTCAATC
>CAUTPS010000127.1:0-4751 GCA_963540415.1 uncultured Prevotella sp. | reverse complement strand
TGTACAGAACCCTAAGGTTTACGGTGAAACGACGACAGATTATCTGCTGGATAACCCTATTCACAAGCAAGAGGCAGCGTATGATACTGATATGAAGAGTATCGGTCGTTACGTTAATGTCAGTCTTAGTCGGAGGACGGAGCGTACAACGTGGATGATTAGAAGTGGTGTTGAAGTTAGTACAAGACGTGATGATGTCTTGAATGGTAGTTTGGTATATACGGGCTATACCGTTCCTTTGTTGTTTACGAATAATGTTCTTGAGCATGATAAGACTATAAAACCCACTCTTTCCCTTTACTTTAATCGTAATTTCAAGGGTGAGAAGAGTCTTGAATGTTCATTGGATGGTTATTATGCACGTAATACTTATAAGCGTAATAGCCTTGAAGACAGAGCTTTCTTGAGTGATGTGAAAGAAGATTATACGTATCTTAACTTTAACTCAAGCTATGTGATGCCTCTTCCCAAGGGACATAATCTAACGTTTAGTCTGATTGAATTCTTGAAGATAAGTCAAGATGAGTATAGAGGTAGTTCTCCGAGTCTGCAGCATCTGCGGTCTTCTGAATCCTTGTTTTTTGTTGATTATGCGAAGCGGTGGGGGAGAAAGGTAATGTTGGTGGCTCGTCCTGGTGTGTCTTACCTTGCTTACAAGTTGCGTGGAGAGCAGGAGGTGACACATTTGGCACCACGTTTTTACTCAATGTTTTCGTTGAGTCCAAATCAGCATCAGGCTTTACAACTATTCTTTGCCTTAGGGAATACGTTCCCGACACTGAATACTGTGAATGCTGCAGAGCAACAGGTAGATCGTGTCTTGGTACGTCGTGGCAATCCAACGATGGATAATTCCACGCTGCTTGGTCCTGCTTTGACTTATTCTGTTAACTTTAAGAAATGGTCTACCTTACTTTCTGCCAACTATGAATATATGAGTAATGCTATAGCCAATGTATATCTAAGGGATAATAGTAGACTGATTAATACCTATTCGAGCGATACACGCTATCATCAGTTCCAGCTGTTGCTGTCTGCAACATGGAAACCTGTGAGTGATTTTAATGTGAAATGGGAGGGCGGATATGATTATTACCGTGTAAGCGGAGCTGCCGACGAACGTTTAGGATGCTGTTATGCACGCATGGAAGCCAGTTATTACTTGGGCGATTTCTCGCTCTCAGCTTCTGCACAGACGGCTCGCAAGGATTTGATGGGTTGTCAGGAACGCGTACACCAACCATTCCTCTATGATTTGTCAGCAGAATGGAGTCACGGAAATCTGTCAGTAATCGTCACTGCACGAAATCTCTTTATACAAGGAAATGAGCGTACACGAAGTTTATTAGCCTCTAACTACCAGTGTTATGGGCGTGATGTTAGCGAGCGGGATAATTCTTTTGCTTCTGTAAAAGTAGCCTATTCTCTTGACTATGGTAAGAAGGTTAACCATTCTCCTAAGTATGAATCGAAGGCAGCAGAAAGCTCAATCTTGAAGTGATGAGTGTACACAGCGTAGATTACTTGTCTGCTTAATCTTCTTTTGGGAGTTTAGTAGACCACTGTTTGTGGAGCTTTTCTGAAGCGATTGTTTATAATGACCGTTTCTTGTGATATTTGGGGTTAATATTTTTCTTCCTATATACGTTAGTCATTAGCATATTATTATATGCAAGAATCAGGTCAAAAAGAAGTCAGTTTCCCATCTTCTTTTATGCTGTTGATACTCCGCACGTGTGGTGTTGATGCTCCGCACCATTGGTGCGAGTCGTTAGCACCAATGGTGCGGAGCACTAAATACAATGCTATGGATATCCTTTTGGGCTATGCTTTGCCATAGTCAGAGGGATTTGGGATAGGTCTTAACGCTATTCTCGTTTAATCCATTTTAGAATTGTCGGGTCTTTCAGCTTGTTGTCTTCTGCAAGGAGTACCATTTTGGAAACAATCTCTACCGTCTTTGGGTCTTCATCCATAAATGGGAGATAGAGCTTCCCACGGTGCTGACTGTGTACAGGGATGATAGGAATCTCTACGCCACCAACCTGACGCACATTGCCCGAACCGAGGTGAATAGTATAGTCGGCAAGTGAGCCTTTAACGTGAATAAAGTTGTCTGAAACTGTTACATTCTTAAACTTCATTAAGTCAGCAGTACACTTGATAATAGCTGCACGTAGTTCCTTCGTTGAGTTTCCTGTTTCTGGGTCGACACCACCGACGAAGGCAATGCTAATCGTCATGTCTACATCACGCATCACTTCGCTGTAGAGAATTGGGTCAATATCCGCAATCTTCAGTCGACTGTAAGTGCGTGTTGATGAGAAATAGACATACTCAATGGCTGGAGCTTCCACATCGGCAGGAGTAAACCAGTTGGCTTGTGCATAGAGTTCAACAGAGATTCCTTGGCGATAGAATACCTTGCGCAGCCCTCCTTCATAGTCTGCACTCCATCCGCGGCTACGCAATGCAGCTGCTGCCTGCTTCACCTGAATCTGATATCCACTGTAACGAAGTGACTCGTTTTGTTCTGCTTCATCAGGTGTTGGGATGTAAATCTCACGGAATATCTGTTTGAAAGGTTGTACAATCTTCTTGCTGAAGACGAAATTTTGCCATGCTGACCACGTACTATCAGCATAGATTTGCTGGGCATGGACGATAGTAATCGGTTTGTCAGCTTTCATCTTCTGGATACCATCAAGCGTTTCCAGTCCCTCGTTGGTATAGAAGCCCGTGGTTGTTCCTTGTCGAAGGAGTAGCAAGCGGAACATCGGACTGACGATAGGATTCTCAGCAATCACCTTTACATCCTGTGGACGTAATGGTGTCTGGCGTATCATCATATCCTCCATAATCGTGCGGGCACGCTTTCTCTGCTTTGTCCACTCCTTGCCCATAGTGGCAATATTGAGGTAGTCAGGATGCTTCTTAATCTTTGCAGGCACTGTTTTCAGCACCTTCTCACCTTGTTGAATGATGAGTTTGTTGGTGCCATCCTCTGCTAACTGTAGTTTCAGTGTGTATCCCTCCACGTCTATTCCTTGTAGGAAAGCAGCGTTGTCAGTCACCTGCTGGCTCTCCATACGCCACGTTAGCTGTATCGGGTCAGCATATCCGGCACCGCGTGAGAGGTTGAGTAAGGCAATCTCACATACTCTCTTCTCTGATGCTTGACGCTGTGCACCATACTGCTTAGACTCTTTCAGAAAGGCTTGTATAAGCTGATAACGGCTCTGTAATGCTTTGTCGCTCTTGTCTGGGAGTAGTCCCAATGAACATACGGCATCCTTGTTGCGCTTGGAGTGTATCTGTTCTGTAATCGTTTCTTCATCTATCTTGCCGAGTGCTGTGTCTGCAAAGCGACGTGCCCGACTGTGATAGTTGCTGTTTCCGATGTATCGTGCAGCCTTATAGAACAGGTCGAAACGCTTTTCTCCAACCACGGTATAAGCTTCGTGGAAGAGTTTTTCGTCAAAGGCTCCATCGGCAAGATCAGATGGATCGAGGTCGGTGAAGAGTGCCGTTGCAGCTCTCTTCTCGTCTTCACCCATCTCCTTAGTATGTGCAATGAAGTAGTAATAGGCAAGATCGAAGCCTTCCCAGTTAAGATATGCTTTGATAAGTGGAACCCACTGTGGTGCAAAATACGCTAACTCTAAGAGTCTGTCGTCTTTGATTGTCTTAAGTATTTCTGGCTCGTCTGTGTCGAGTGGGAAGGTACGCTCAATGATATCGGTCAGCACTGCACGCTTTTCAGTGCCGTAGCTACTTGCTATCAGGTGATCTTTGCCCAATGCTTTCATTGCCGTAACCATATATTCAGCACCCTGAAGTACCATTGCGTTACTTATACGGATGATGATATTAGAGGCTGTTGTCGGTGCATTGAGGCGCGTCATCTCGACCTTGAAGAGGTGTTGAGCTATCTTATTGATGATTCTCTCCAGATTCTTGTAAGTCTCTTTGCCGTAACGTGCGTCAACATTCTTATCATCTTCATATTGTAAAGTAAGTCGGTGACCTCGTGTATTATAGATATAATTACCTGCGTTACGTAGCTCTTCGCCTTCGTCATTCAGCAGTAACTCCATAAAGGCATCGTCAGACAGCTTACCTTGAAGGTTGTAACGCGACAATATGAGTGCATCAATCGTAAAGTATGTAGGGTATCGCTTCTTGTCCATTCGGGCTATTGGCGCATACTTTCCATACATTGCTATTGTCATATCTGCAAGGAGTTTGAAATCTTCTTCATTTCTCCAACAGCTTCTTGCGTATCTCATTGCAGTCTGGAAGAGTTCGCTATTGAATACGTGGTTATCATCATCTGAACCGTAACTGGAAATCCTTGCGTACCTGTTGGTTGGACAATGGAAGAATATCAACGCCAGAATGGAGTAGGCTTGAGAGAAAAGCAGGGAAGGGTTCTTCTTTTCTAAATCGTTGAGCAATGCTTGTACGATGAGTCGGAAGTGGCTGCCATACTTCCACGTTTCAATGCTTTTCTTGTTCTTGAATGGATAATTGTCAGCATCAAGTTCTACGAATTCGGTGCTATAGCTGTCTTCAAGTACTGATAGCATTAAGTAGATACCCAACAAATCTTCATCCTTGAGAGTATGATCTGCCAGAAATTTTTCCCAGAGTTCGGGATAAGGAAGTGTATCAAGGGTATGCTCGTCAGACGTAAAGGAAAGATAACTGTCACCAATTGTTTGGGTTCCTCCCCAATAGCTCTTATACTC
>CAUTPS010000126.1:0-4795 GCA_963540415.1 uncultured Prevotella sp. | reverse complement strand
TCCTCATCATAGTCGAAAGTAATGATGTCCGTGTAGTAATCATGTCCAAGATACTCGTTGTTTACTTCGAGAATCTTCTCATCATCTACGAACATATAACCAATTTCTCCAACCTTTCTACCATGCGTTGCAGCAACAGCTTTAATCCAACGAGAAATCTCTCGTTTCTTGATTTTAGGCATCTTAACGCCTTCAGCACTATATGTTATCATCGTGTCTATGTTTTATCGATGAGGCTTGTGCGCCTCTGTCTAATCGTTAATATCCCTTTGGCAAGAACTCAGTGATGTCTCTTCCAAAGTTTTTCAGTTCTCTTACAACGCTTGAACTGATACTTTCAAATTGTGGTTCAGCGTAGAAAAAGATGGTTTCAATAGAACTCAGGCGTCGGTTGATATCAGCTTGTTCGCGTTCATATTCAAAGTCTTTTATACTGCGTACACCCTTAATGATATATTCGGCTCCCTCTCTTCGTGCAAAGTCTATGGTGAGGTCGCTGTATGCCTTTACTTCAATCTTTGGCTCGTCAGCATAGAGTCGTGCTATGCGCTCGGTCCGTTCCTCTGCGCTGAGCATGCACTTCTTCCGCTCGTTGACACCAACACCAATCACCACCTTGTCAAAGAGGGGCAAGGAGCGGCGTACAATAGCGTCGTGTCCTATTGTAAATGGATCAAAGCTTCCAACAAATATACCTATTTTCATTTGTTTTTACCTTCTATATATTCCAAAGGAGTTACAACACTTATCTCACTGGTAGCAAAATCTTTCTTGTTTCTTGTGACAATGATATCAGCATTTGCATTAAGAGCAGCAAAGTATTGCATTGCATCTTCAAAATCATTCCAATTAGCAGTAATCGCAGAATCTATCGCAGGTGCTCCCATACCGATAATTTCAAAGCAATCTCTAATAGCAGAGAATGTTGCTATAAAGCCCCTATTCCCTAAGGATTTTCTTTCGATATAACAAGCATTTACAACTGATAGGTCACTCAACAAAAGTTCGTCTCCATTGTTAATAACCATACTTGCTACTTTCAGTGCATTCTGTGTGAACTCACCTCTTGCCTCAAGAAGATCTATGAGGATATTGGTATCTAAGAAGATTCTCATAAGTGTTTTGTTCTTAGATAATCTTCTTTTGCTTGTTTCCAGCTTTCTAAATGACTGTTTGGCAGTTTACCAGCGATGGATTGAAGCAACTCTATTGCTTTTTTCCTTTTCTCTGGTGTGTTTAAGTCTGGCTTTTTATACTTCTCTGTATGAGAGTTGATTTGACTTATAGTCCATCCCATCTTTTGTGCTAACATCTCCAAGAAGGCGTTGTCTGCACTTGGAATATTTATGGTCCTATTCATAATTATACCTCCTTATTTTCTGCAAAAGTACTCTATTTCTATTATATAACCAAAAAAGCTGGTGGATTATTTTCCACCAGCTATTCCTTGAATATCCTGTAGAGAGATATTACCAAGTAGGTTGATAATTGTTATCTCGTTGCGTTCTATGGCAAGCAGGGCAAACTCTTTCTTTCCATTCGGGTAATGCCGCTCGTAGATAGTAGTATGTTCGCCCCCCTCATTGACTTGCATTACAATCGAATACTTTTGTTGATTGAAGATGCTTTGGGCAGACTTCTTGATAGAAGGAATCAGTGAAGGACGTTCGCAGGAGAGTATCTGCAGATAGTCGAGACGGCTGGCAATCTTACTGATATCCTTGTTGCCTGCTTTCACATTGCCCATCATTCGCATCATATTACGTGATATGTAGACAGTGGAGACACCATCTGTTTCGCTGTATTTTTCGAATAATGCCTTCTGGGCAAATGCCGTTATACAGGCTATCATAGTCATACAAAGCGTTAAAATAATTCTCTTCATAATCTAATCCCTTGTTTTATTAGTGATGTTCTCGGTAGCGTCAATACCCTTATTGAGCGTCTTTGAGAATTTCATCAGTGCTTTTGACGTTTCGGCGTAAGCGTCTTTAGCGTTAGTATAGGTATCCTGTTCAGTTTGTGAAGACTTATTCTCGTTTTGGTAAACGATAGCTCCAGCAGCAAAGAGAAGCAACAAACTGGCTGCTATCCCTACTACCCAGCGCAGGTTGATATGCCTTATCGCACGACGATTAGTGACTTCTAAGGTGTTCCACTGGCTAATCTGGCGACTGAGTCGCTCTTCCATCCCTGCTGGTGTAGGGCATTCTGATGACTGAAGAGCCGTGAAGAAGATGCGTTCCTCCGTCAAATTAGCATCGATGTCACTGCCGTTGAAGTAGGTGTGCAGCGCCTTCTCCTCCTCTTCGGTGGTCATTCCATCGTAGTATCGGTCAAGTAAACGCTTTATTTCTTCAGTCTTTATCATATCTCATTGCTTTTATTTGTTCTCTAATCTTCTTTCGGGCACGGCTGAGAATACTTCTTATATTCACCTCCGTAAGTCCTGTTTCGGTGCTGATTTCCTCAAAACTGCGGTCTTCTATGTCGCGCATCAGCATGATTCTTGCCTGTGGTTCGGGCAGATGGGTAATCAACTGCCTTACGCGTTGGTATTCGTCAGCTTCCTCTAATTGCTTACTTATGTTCTGTGAGGAGCTTACTTGCAGACTTCCCACATCTTTGTCGACTTCTTGAAGGTGTCCTGCTCTCATCTTGTCATAGAAGATTCGGCGTAGTACTGTTATACTATAAGCCTCGGGATTGTCAACATTTTCCATCTTATCACGCTGCATCCAGAGTTTTAAGAAGGTTTCTTGCACCATATCCTCAGCAGCTTGAGCGTTGCTCATCAGCCTATATGCCACCGAAAAGAGTTTCCGATGGCAGGGTAGGAATAGCTGTTTAAAATCGCTTGCTTGCATAGGCAGATGTGCGCTTTAGACAATAATCGGCTATGATGAACGGTTGTCCGCCCTATAACTTATAGCTTTTCAGATTCTTCTTGTTGGTACTTTCTTTCACAACAGAGTCGACATCGTTAGGACTTATCTTACCCTTAATCCGCACAATGGCGCCATCTTGTTTGTCAATAGCAAGGATGAGCATTTCACGAATGCACCCTTTCTTTTCTTTGAGGTAAACATAATTAGTCTCATCTGCCTGCTTATTGTAGATGATTGGCGTATATCCCTTAGGATGGAAGGTCTGAACCGTATTTCTAAAACGACTTTTTACAATCGAATCACAGTCGTCGAAGACAAGTATACGAAAGGAAGACACCGCTTTCAGAGCCTTGGAATCGTCCGAATGGCTTTTAGCAAGCACCTTCAAGAATGACATTAAGGCTGGTGTTATATGAAGGTGAATAACGTTTTTCTCGTGCCTATATTGCTCAATCAGCCCTTTTACGCTCTGCGCTGAGGCTGATAATGTACTGAGAGCAAGGATGCCTATGATGATAAACCGTTTCATAATGTGTCTTTGTTTACTTGGTTTGTGACTTTACGACATCATCAATATTAGAAGGATTGATATGTCCTACGATATTGATGAGTGAGCAGTCTTCTTTGTCCATAGCGAAGATAACAAGGCTCTGCACTTCCTTCTCGTTACCTTTAATGAAGATTCTGACCTTTTCGCCATCCTCATTTGCCTTCACCATAGGCTCATATCCCTGTGATTCTAACTTACTGATACGGTTGTATAAGCCGTCTTTAATCTTTTGATTAGCCTTCTCGAAAGTTAAAATTTGCAGTCCGTCGATTTGGTCAGCGAGTGCATTAGCGGTCTCGTCGTCGGCAGCTTTCAGTCCAAGCTTTATGAGTGTCTTAGGCAAGTTGACGTAAGTGACGTTGTCTCCACTCTTAAACTCTTTGATAATAGACTCTACCTCATCATTCATTGGTTGTGTGATGAGTGTCGTTGGGTTGGCTTTTACGGTGCAGCTTGAGCATAGAATAGCTACAGCGAATGCGATAGTAAAGATTGTTGTTTTCATTGTCTTGATGTTTAATTAGGTTGGTAAATCAGTAATTGTTCACATCTATAGAGACGGAAGATAGGACAGATTTGTGGCAAAGAAATGTCTTTTTTTTCAGTATTAGCTACTTTTATGGTATTAAGATCCTATGCTAAAAGATGATAACAACCGCCAGCCATAGCTCTAATAACCCCTTTCATTTCCAGCGTAAAGAGGATTCCTGTGAGCCTTGAGATAGGAATATTCGCTTGAATCGACAAGAGATTAATCTGCAAGTCATTGTTTTTAGCGAGCACGCGAACGATGGCTTCCTCTTCTGAAGACAAATCAGGGAAAAGCGTTCGTTCAATTCCTCGTTGTTGTGCCTGCCCCAATTTGATAGCATCATCCCAACCCATCGCCTTCACAAAGTCTGTTGCTGATGTGATGAGGGCAGCCCCATTGTCTCGAATAAGGTTATTACAGCCCTCGCTATAATCCGAATGGACAGCGCCAGGAAAGGCAAATACTTCCCGTCCATAGCTACGAGCGATACTGCAGGTGATAAGTCCTCCACCCTTCGCAGCTGATTCTACGAGGATTGTAGCATCTGCACAACCTGCCACGATACGGTTACGTTGTACGAAGTTGCGGGCAACGGGCTGCGTATGCGTGGTATATTCCGACAGTAATCCACCTTGTTTAATCATCTTTAAAGCTGTATCTCTGTGTCCACGAGGGTAGATATCATCGAGTCCGTGAGCCAATACTCCTACAGTTTCAAAGCCATTCTCCAAGGCAGCTCGATGTGCATGGATATCTACTCCGTAAGCCAGTCCACTGAGGATGAGTACATCTGGGCAAAGTGCTTTTAGTTCTCTGACAAACGAA
>CAUTPS010000125.1:0-4803 GCA_963540415.1 uncultured Prevotella sp. | reverse complement strand
GCTGACATCGTTGCGTTGTAGTCACCGAAGTCTGCAAGATACTGGTTGCAATAAGTTATACCAACATAAAGACGGTAATAAAAACCCTTCAACATTGGATGTGAAGCATCATAACTATTGAAGTTCATGTTAGAAATACCCTCATCACCCCATGCGCAGATAGCCTCATCAGTGGTCAATTCCTGTGAGTTGAACAACTGACGTACGTAACCACTGGTTCCGCCATCGATACCATCAACATCGCTATCACCATTAGCTCCACCGTTACCAGCCATAGCAATATGAGCATAGCACTTATTGAATGCACTTTCTGGTGACGTATTTTCCTTTGTATTAAGGTTTGGATCAATTGGTGTTACATCCAAATCACCTGTACAAGAGGTAAGCCCTACTGACAGCAGAAGTGCTGCTGCAGAGAATATATATTTGAATTTAGTGTTCATTGTCTTTACTCTTTTATAGATTTAGAAATTCAGGTTCAAACCCAAGATGAATGAGATTGGACGTGGATAGAGGTTGTTGTCAATACCATTGAACACCTCTGGGTCGAGACCTTTATACTTAGTAAGGCAGAACACGTTATTCACAGTTCCATAAACACGACCAGTGATACCATTCCATGAACCCTGCTTGAGAAGATTAGCGAAGCTATAACCCAAGGTTACATTATCCATCTTCAAGAAAGAAGCATTCTGTACCCAATAGTCTGTCTGTGTAGATGTAGTCGCTGATGACAACCAGTTGTCTGCCACTACATCTGTTGGACGGTTCACAAGGTACTTGCTATTTACATAGATTTCCGAGTTTGACATGTTAGAAGTGCTTGCAAAAACATCATTGTAAACATAGTTACCAAGACTTGCACGGAGTGCGAAACCAAGGTCCCAATTACGATACTCGAAACGTGAAGCAAAGCCCATTGTTACTGGTGCTGCAGGTGCCTTGTAGTAGTACTTATCAGCATCGGTAATCTTACCATCGCTGTTGCGGTCAACAACCACACCCTCCAAAGGCTTACCATTCTGGTCATATACCTGCTGGAATACGTGGAATGAGTTAACAGCATTACCTACGTGCTGTGCCTGAATGTTACCACCAGTACCGGCAGAGATACCACCTGTTGGTACGAAGTAGTCTGGATCGCTACCACCATTAAGGTTGGTAATCTTATTATAGTTATAGGTGAAGTTATAATCCATTGTCCAGTTGAAGTCCTTAGCGTTCACAGCCAACCAGTGGAGACTTGTTTCAACACCCATATTATACATAGAACCAATGTTGCTCATTACCTGATTACGGAAGTTAGCACCTGCTGGTACGGTTGCATTGTTGAGCAGGTCGCTGGTCTTACGATAGTACCAATCAATGCTACCTGTGAGGCGCTGCTTGAGAATACCCCAATCAAGTCCTACGTTATAAGAGGTAGTAGTCTCCCACTTCAAGTTTGGATCGTATGCCTTTGGACGAGCCAAAGAACCGTCACCAGCGATTGGATAGTAAGATTCATTACCTTTATTCATCTCATATACAGCGAAGTAGTTGTAGTCACCGATACCTTCCTGCTGACCAGTCATACCCCAGCTGAGACGAAGTTTCAAGTCTGACAACCAGTTAATCTGCTTGAAAAGGTTCTCTTCATTGATACGCCATGCGAAAGCGAATGATGGGAACGTTGCCCAATGCTCCTTGAAACGTGAAGAACCATCATTACGTACGGTTGCTGTTACCATATAACGACCGTCCATCAAAGACCAGTTTGCACGACCGAAGAAGGATACAAGGTAGTTCTCTGTCGCATAGTAATAAGGTGCATAGTTGCGTTGTGTACCTGCAAGAGTTGCATCATTGTTTGTTGATGGATAGTAACTCCAATAAGCATTCTTAGTGTTATGCCAGAAGTGTGCCCACTCATAACCAGCCATGATATCGAAGTGATTCTTTGCTTTATCATTGAAATCGTGGTAGTACTGAGCATAAGCAGAGAGCTGCATGTTACGTTTCAACTGCGATTCCCAACCGTAAGAACCATAATAGATTGCCTGTGGAGAAGCTGGATCAACATCTGTTACCTGACGTCCCTTAGCAACATCAACACCTGCAGTAACGTGGAAACGGAGGTCTTCAAAGCCATGAACTTTATAATCAACATCAGCACTTCCAAGGAAGTCACGGCTGATAGCACGGTCGTTCTTTAGGTTAAGAATAGACACAGGATTCTTTGTTGCCAATGAATAATAGGTCTTTGGCCAACTGCTATCATTGAGCGCTGTACCATCATCAAGCCACTGATAGTAGCCTGCGAAGTTGTCATAACCAGACGCATAGACTGGCTGTGTTGGGTCAAACTGACGTGCTGCCTTGATAGCCTCACCATCAGCATAGCGGTTCTTTGTCCACATTCCCTTTGCATTCAACGTAACCTTCAAGTGGTCATTCAAGAAAGAAGGGCTCAATGTCAACGCTCCAGTGAAACGCTCAAAGTTAGAAGTCTTAATGATACCCTGCTGGTTTGTGTAACCTGCACTAACACGATAAGGCAACCAGTTAGCAACTTGACCAGAAACAGCTACGTTATGGTCGTGGCTAAAAGCAGTGCGGAAGATTTCGTTCTGCCAATTAGTATTAGCCTTACCAAGGCGTGAGTAAGCTGTTGGAACTTGATTACCATTAGCATCGAGGGTATAAAGATCAGTACCAAATTTGTTTGCTATGAGGCCACGATACTCATCAGCAGACAAGACATCAAGGTTCTTAGAATTTCTACTAACAGTAAAGCTACCATTATAAGAAACCTGCAAACCACGACGTCCCTTCTTAGTTGTAATGATGATAACACCATTTGAACCACGAGAACCATAGATTGCAGTAGCAGAAGCATCCTTCAAAACGTTGAAAGACTCAATATCCTGTGGGTTTACAAGTGACAAAGGATTGCTAACACCCTTAATACCTGTCTGATCCATAGCCACACCATCAATCACAATCAATGGATTGTTAGATGCGTTCAAAGAAGAACCACCACGAATACGAATGTTAGCACCGCCACCAGGAGTACCACCATCGCTCGTTACACTCACACCGGCAACCTTACCAGCAAGCATGTCCTGCGCATTAACAACAAGACCCTTGTTCTTGCTATCTGGCTTCAAGGCTGTCACAGAACCCGTAAGGTCACTCTTCTTAACAGCACCATAGCCAATAACAACAACTTCATTCATCTGCTGTGCTTGGTCTTCCTTAAGTGTAATTACCATACCATTGGCTGCAGCTACCTGTTGTTTCTGGAAACCAATGTAAGAGATTGTCAAAGTAGCACCCGGCTGTACGTTGACAGAGAAGTTACCATCAAGGTCGGTCACAGTACCATTCGATGTCCCATTAATAAGAACAGAGGCACCAATAACTGGCTCGCCAGTAGCATCCTTCACCTGTCCAGTAATCGTAGACTGCGCAAAGGCACTGACTGAAAGGAATAGACCCAACAATAGAGTCATAATCCTAACAGGAAATTTGCATTTTACCTGCTTCATCTTTATTATTGTTAAAGTAATTTATAAATTGATTAAAGTAATATTCGTTTAGCTCAATCAAAGGTAGGTTAAAAACCCTTTTATAGGCTTTTTCTGCTGCAAAGATAGTTGAGTTTAAGCTACTTTATACTATTTTTGCTTTGAATTTGCATTTTACATAATGCAAACGATTGCACAAATAAATATAAGATAATTAAATTGACATAGGTCAAAGGATTTATAGAAAATATGTATATTTGCGATATAAAACCATTAGCAGACTAAAAACAAAGTTAAATCGCATGAGTGACTCAACCAACATAACAATGAAGGATATAGCCCGAGACCTTGGTGTTTCGGTTGCTACCGTCTCTCGTGCGCTCAAAGACAGTCCTCGTATCTCTGCAGAAAAACGTGAGGCAATAAAGAAGTATGCACAAGAACATAACTTCTATCCTAACCTTCTTGCTGAGAGTCTGCGCAAAAGTAAGGTACAACCGATTAAGGTTATCGGTGTTATCATTCCACAGCTTGATCATTTCTACTTCTCATCTATTCTTTCTGGTATCGAAGAAGAGGCTTCCTCACGTGGCTATCGAATTATGGTTGCACAGAGCCGAGAGAACTATGAGGACGAAGTAAAAATCTGTCGAGCATTTTCGGAGAGTAAGGTTTGTGGCATCATCGTTTCTCAAGCGAAGAATACTACCAAATACGACCATTTCCAAACACTCATAGATAAGAGTATGCCTTTGGTTTTCTACGATCGTATCAGTACGGGTGTCAATGCAAGCCGAGTAGTTGTTGATGACTATATGGGTGCTTTCACTGCCGTCACACACCTTATCAATACTGGTTGCAAGCGTATTGCATATTACGGCACTTCGTTAACAATGCAAATCGCAAAGAATCGTTATAATGGATATATTGATGCCTTACTGAAGAATGGTATGCATCCTAACGAGCAACTGATAAAGAACTGCGACAATAGATCAGAAGCCGAGCTTATCACGCCAAGCATAATGCGACTTCCCGAACCACCAGATGCCTTCTTTGCCGTCAATGACGACACGGCTATCGGTATTCTTTATTCCTGCAAACGATTAGGTTTTCGTGTACCAGACGACGTATCTATCTGTGGTTTCACTAATGGACAACGTGCCATTGCCTGCGACCCAATGCTGACAACAGTCGAACAACGGGGAGTACGCATAGGCGAAGAGGCTGCAAATATCCTCATCGATCAGGTAGAAGGAAGACTTCCTAAAAATCGAGTTGAGAAACGTGTGGTAAG
>CAUTPS010000124.1:0-4815 GCA_963540415.1 uncultured Prevotella sp. | reverse complement strand
GAAACTATAACACAGGGTATTAACATTTATTAGTCCGAACATCACCACACAGAACCTTCTTCGTAGCCCTCCTGATACTTTGTTTCAAAATAATTATCATAGTTATTTGAATCATCATATCTGGCACCATAAGCATATCCTTTTTAGAGACTAAATCATCCCCAGTATTCACTCAAATGCTTATTGAGCATATGGTTTTAACCCAAATCGGTCATTAGAGATTTTGGAGAACGAAGTGTTATGAATTACTATCAGTTATTGAAGAAAATATATTACTTCACTCATTATAATTGCTATATATCTTGTGTTTTCTGACAAAATGAAAGCGAAATTTTCTAATGACCGATTTGGGTTTAACAAAACTGTCAAAATCCTATTTGCATAATATTTATATCGTGGCATTCCGTTTCGTAATACTTCGTTCTTATGGAGAAACCGTGAACAAAATACGATATCATTACCAGATTTTATATTCTCAATAATTTTTGTTATTAGTTTGGGATCTACTGATAGTCGGAATGAAGCAAAACAATTATATCGGCCTCCAACTTTAAAGCATAGTCATAACATATCTTTTGATTAACTCCGTAGCCCACGCTCTTGAGGTGCTTATATACGTGATGTATCAATAACTCTTTTACTACCTTGCATGTGTTATCTTTACTGCAGTCATCAACTAACAGTATATCGCTAACTATACATCTTGAGATATATCCTTAAGAGTCATTTATAGTGTCTTAGCACAATTGTATGCAGGTAAAACGACTACAGTATTCATATTCATTAATAAGTTAATTAAAGGCGTGCCCAGAAGAATCTATAGCTGTACTGTTGAATCTCCCTAGACACGCCTACGAGTTGTTCTACAGCTTTATCTGCTTGAATAATGCGAACGATGAGAGCTGTGTGATGCATGTGAAGCATGAGAGCCATGACCAAGGATATTAGTCTTCATCATGTCAACAGCCTTTTTCAAAACAAATGGCTGTTTCTTCTGCTTCTCAATCAGAGTTGATTCATTGTCGTTACTAATAGCAGAGATTGATTCTGCAACATTAGCGGCAAAGCCTGTTGCAGCCATGAAAGCTGAAACAAGCATAAACATTAGTCTCTTCATGTTGATTTTTTTTGTTAAACAATAATATTAATTACTCACTCTGTACATGAGCTGTACATTCTAATGGATGAATATGCGAACTGATGTTCTCATGGTTAGTGGAGAAGAATCCACCACATTCACCTTTCAAAGAACATCCATTGCATTTATCTATATAAACGTCTTTCCATTCGCTTATCGAATTCTTTGCAAAAGGTCTGATTTCCTCTGGTAACACACATAACTGGGCATTGTATACATATGTGTCTATTCCTCGATCATTCAACAAGAGCACAGCTTCTCTAAGTTCGTTGTTATAGTCATAAGGATCTATCCACAAGTCTTTTAGATTTTTCTCTGCAAAACCAGTAGTTTCCATCTGCATAAAAGCCACCTGTCTAACAAATGGGAAATTGTGATAAATGAAGTTGGCCAACTGAGGTAACCTTTGATACGTCTGTTTGTGAACAACAATCCTTATTCCTATTCTTTGATTGAATTTTGCAAGGTTATACAGTCCTCTTATTGTTTTGTAAAATGTATTTGCACCGACTATTCTGTTATGCTCTGCTGCAATATCAGAGAAAATAGGTACATCAATTTGAAGGTCATGATGGTTGCATGCTGCAAGTTTTGCAGCATATTCAATATCTTCAAACTTAACACCGTTAGACAAGATACTGATACCTGCTCTGGGGCATGATTTTACAATTTGTTTTATTAATTCAAACAATTTATCCCCAATGATTGTTGGCTCTCCACCAGTAATACCAACTTCTTTTGTATTCTTGTCGAATAGTTTCAATAATGCAATATTGAATTCTGTTCTGTCATTTTCTTTTGCAATTGGTGGCTGAGGGCACATAATACAGCGATGATTGCAACGAGCAGTTGCAAATATTGCATTAGAAGTCGACATAATTTCGTACAACCATATAATACGTCCACCCGTGTCGATGTTAACAACATCTCCTTCAGTAAACTCTTTTATATTATCAACAACAATAAGTGGCGAACTTGTCTTTAACTCTTTTCTATCGGTTATGACAGCTTTATATCCGCTAGGGACATTAGTCTCATCGGTAACCAATATGTTTTGGGACCGCTTGAATATATTTTTATTCTTTAGCGTAACCTTACCCAAGATTTCTCTATAGTTACTATGTTCTATGGATTTAAGTTCCTTCATGTCTGCTTCTTATTTAATCCATGACCAAAATATTCTATTAATATCTGGATTGTGCTTTTCTAAAAGTTCAAACAAATAGTGCATTATGGCTTTATTCTTTTTGCACATTTCATTTGTTGGACGATGCCCAACCATATCGCCTTGCTCTGACAAGTTGCGCACTGGGTCTGCGCCGCAGTAGGGTTGGAATACACACTCCGCACATTCTGGCAAACATTCATTACATGAATTTCTTATTATTTCATGTAGCTTTTCACCATTGAACATACTTTGGTATGAATCAGTGTTTACATTTCCAAGTCTAAAGAAGTAGTTTTTGAATCTAGCCATCATTCTACCTTCATCAGCTACATAGACACTTCCATCATAATCATAAATTGCACCAGATATGCCAACACCAGCAGGAGATTGTAAATCAACGAATCCTGTGGCAAAAGGAGTTAACATTCGTCGCAATAAAAGCGCAGTGTATCCTTCAACAAAGAATGTTCCTTTCTTATTAAGTTCTATTATATAATCCAATCCCTCTTTGAAGTTTTCAACAAACTCGTCAACAGGATATGCTATTTTATTCTTGTATTCCTTAGCAAAGCCATATGGGTTTAGTGCTCTCAGGAAAATGTTATGAAAACCAAGACGAACATACTCATCGATGATTTCCTTAAATCTTCCAAGGCTATAACGAGATGTTGTCATTAATGCTGAAGCACAATCATCATCCTGCCAAACATCTCTTATCATTTGCAAATTCTTCTCAAAAATCTGATGATGGTCCAATGATTTATTTTGAAGTGGACGATTTGTGTCATGCAGATCTTTAGGGCCATCTAAAGATGTCGATATAAGACATTTATGCTTCTTTAGATATTTCACCATATCCTCCGTAAGTAGGGTGATATTGGTACAAATCACAAAATCAAGTTCCCTTTTCTTAAATAGATTTTTCCACTCTGCCTCTTCAATGATGTATTTCACCATTTCAAAGTCAGTAGAGGGGTCGCCTCCTTGAAATTCAATCTTAATACATGGTGAAGGGGACATGAATATAGTCTTCACAATATTCTTTGCCGTTTTTTTTGACATATCAGCAGAATGGTCTGTGCTTTCATGTCGCTTAACCTGACAATATATGCAGCTAGAATTGCAGCGGAGTGTTGGAACAACCATGTGGAGCGAAGTAAAGTCTTCTAATATACTTTTCTTCGTTCTAAACTTTGTTGCCAACATGCTTACAACATCATCAACATGGTCAGTTGTTGCAATTTGTTTTGACTCAATATCATAGAAGAGCTGGCTATTTGTATCAAGATTTCCATTTACAAATGCCTCAAATTCTTCATTTTGTAAGAAAATATATTCTCCAACGTCATTGGATAGTAGATACTTCTTGTCATCGAAGCGTCCGAATCTGAATGGTAATATTTGATAATTCATTTCTTTACTACTTTATCATAGTCAGAATAGTAAATATTATTTGTTTACTGGCTTAAAAGCTTCTTCTACTATCAGATCACGAATCTTACCAAATTTGCTGTTTACAACAATGCGCAGTTGTTGATCAATAAGTTCATTGCAAAATGCTTTTATGTCAGACTCTTTTACGGACAAACCGTCCTTAGACTCAAATATTATGTCAATGTAGGTCGGATTGGTCTTGTTAGTCTGTTGGTGGATATAAAATCTTCCTGTAAATTTGTATGCGGCTGCATTAACAGCATCTTTATCATAGATTGACGTATCAACTTTAAGATGATACTTATTGCCCTCAATTTCGGTAACTGGAAATTTCAAATTAGCCATATTAGCCCTTTTCGTTTTGCTCACCCAGCAAACCAAAAGAGAGCCCTCAATTAATGCAGAAGCGTGGTGCTGTATGCCCCACTCTTAATGCACAGGCCCTAGGAAAACCTTTTCAGACAGATGTGGAAATAACAGCCCCACGCATATGCGTGGAGACTATTACGCCGCCTCTTGTCTGAATTTTGAAGTTTCCTAGGCCTCGTGCATACAAGAAGAAGACATAACGCCTCTTTTTTACCATAAAATGGACTAAGTTTTCACAAAATCCGTTTCAAAGTTACAAATAAATCTTAATATAACATTATTTTTTAGTAATAAATTACTGGCTTATATGACAAAAAGAGACCTAAAATCTTTTATAGGAGCTTTGACTGCATGGCATGAGGAATAGGAGGACTTTATAAACGAAAGGGCAAAAGGAGCTGATAGGAAACGCATTATGTGTATAAGAACATAAGAAGGGCATATTTTAGTTTAAAGAGGAATATGCCGCAGTTGTGGACATTCTATGACTTCCATGAGCTGCAAATGCCGAATACAAACAATGAATTGGAAGCACTCAACTCTACTTTGAAGGCAAAATTGAACCTACATAAGGGTATTAGCAAAGAAAGGAGAAAAGTCATTATTCAAGACTTTTTAAAGGCTCATTCACCTTGTAGAAAGGGATACCAGATGTTTTAGGTCTCTTTTTGTCACTTATACCAAAGTTTGCTGTCATTCCTGTCAC